>NZ_JBTIYG010000019.1:0-57997 GCF_054401055.1 Gilvimarinus sp. F26214L
AAGAAGGGATCATAGGTTCAGCATCAACCGGCCAAGTTAATTGACGCTGAACCGGCCACGATAGTTGACGCTGGATAGACCCGCAATGTTGGGTTACGCTTCGCTAACCCAACCTACACAGGCGCGCGCATTCCGTAGGTTGGGTTAGGCCGCAGGCCGTAACCCAACATTGTCGAGCCATCCGATCACCCAAAGGGCCACACCAACGGAATCACGCTAATGGCAACCACCCCAACCAGAAGGCTCAAGGGCAAGCCAATTTTCATGTAATCCGTAAACCGGTACCGGCCCGGCCCATACACCATCAGGTTGGTTTGATAGCCAAGGGGAGTAACAAAGCTCGCGGACGCGGCCATCATCACCGCAATGGCAAAGGGAAGAAAGTTGACATCCAGCCGCTCGGACACCGCCAGGGCGATGGGAAACATGAGCACGGCCGCTGCGTTGTTGGTAATCACCTCCGTGAATACCGCCGTCAACACGTACACCACGATCAAGGCCAGCAGCGGTGTTGCCGCCAGGCCCAGCAGCCCATCGGCCATCCAGGCGGCGGCGCCGGTGATGGTCATGGCGTTACCCAGCGCAAAAGAAGCGGCAATGACCACCAGCACCGGTAGATCCACACTGCGGCGGGCGCGGCTTGCGGTAATGCACCCGGTCATAATCATCAGGCCCGCTGCAACGAACGCCGCTTCGATAATCTGCAACAGGCCCGAGGCACTGGCGGCCACCATCAACAACAGAATCACAAGAGCCCGGGGCGCCTTGCTGAAATCGGGCGGAGTGGAATCGTTCAGCGCACTGACCAGCAAAAAGTCTCGCCGGAAGCGATACTGCTCCACAAACTGCTGGCCGGTCTCCAGCAGCAGCGTGTCCCCCATCTTGAAGGTGATGTCCCCCAGCTTGCCCGGCACCCGTTTTCCGCCACGTGAGAGGGACAAAATCACCGCATTGAAACGGGTACGAAACCGGCTGTCGCGAATGGTCTTGCCCAGGTGCGGAAACTCCGGCCCCAGCACCACCTCTACCAGGCAGCGCTGGTGATTTTCCACCGCCAGCTTATGCACACTGCCGTTGGCGGGCTTCAAGCCCTGAATGCGGCGCAGCTCGCTGGCGCATTCGGGCGCGCCCACAAAATACAACTTGTCCCGCGCCTCCAGCACCCACTCCGGCCCCACCGCCGTTAGCAGGCGCCCTGCCCGATCGATCTCCGTCAGGTAGCCATAGGTCAGCGCCCGTAGGCCCGCTTCGGCAATGGTCTTGCCCACCAGCGGCCCGCCTTCCATGACCTCCACTTCCACCCCATACTCGCGCACCTGGTCCAGCTCCTCACTCAGCCCTCCGCGGTCCGGCAGCAAACGCGGCGCGAACAACACCAGAAACGCCCCGCCCACCAGCAGCAGCGGAACACCCACCCAGGCCACCTCGAACAGCCCGAGCTGAATATCCAACTGGCTTTGCAGCAAACCATCCACCACCAGGTTGGTACTGGTGCCAATGAGCGTGCAGGTGCCCCCGAGAATGGCGGCATAACTGAGAGGAAGGAGGAGTTTGGAAGCAGAGGTACCCAGGCGCTGGGCCCAGTCCTGGACGGCGGGAATGAACATGGCCACCACGGCCGTGTTGTTCATGAAGGCGCTGAGAATGCCCGTGGGGGCCAGCAGGCGGAACTGGGCGTGGCGTTCGGAGGTGGGGTGGCCCAGCAGCATGCGGGCGATCCATTGAACCGCGCCGGTTTCCTTCAACCCGGCGGCGACAATGTAGAGGGTGGCGATGGTAATGACGCCGGGGTTGGCAAAACCGACCAGAGCGGCCACTGGCGTCAGTACCCCCGCAACCAGCAGCACCACCAATGCGGCCATGAGGACCAGGTCCGCGGACACCCGCGTGAGTACCAGGGTGGTGAGAACGAAGCCGAGAACCGACAGTGTCAGAATCGCGTCACCGCCCATCAAAGTCCCCTAGGGCTCCCGGGCGGTAATCAGCTCTCGTTGGATCAGATAGGTCAACAACCGATCGACGCAGCCGTCGACGGACAGCTCCGCGGTGTTCAGGCGTATTTCCGGGCGTTTCGGTTGCTCGTAAGGGGAATCAATACCGGTAAAGTTACGGATCTCCCCTGCCCTGGCGCGGCCATACAAGCCTTTTGAGTCCCGCTCCTCGCAGGTGGCCAGCGGCGTCTCCATGAACACCTCAATGAACTCCCCCGCGGGAAACAGCTTGCGCACCATCCTGCGGTCACCGCTGAATGGAGAGATGAAGGCACTCAAGACAATCAAACCCGCATCTGCAAAGAGTTTGCAAACTTCACCAATGCGCCGAATATTCTCGACCCGATCATCGTCGGAGAATCCGAGATCGCGATTCAGCCCATGGCGGACATTGTCGCCATCAAGAAGAAATGTGTGATAGCCACGCCGGTGCAAAGCCACGTCGAGAGCGTTGGCAATCGTAGATTTGCCGGAACCACTCAATCCCGTAAACCAGAGGAGACACGGCTTCTGGTCTTTGACCCGAGCACGATCGGCACGGGTGATTTTGCATTCTTGCCAGATAACATTGGATGGCACAAGGACGCCCTCGATGGTTACTGGTTAAAGTCCAGCTTGGCTTTAAGCAATATCCGTGCAATCAAGGCGTGTCGCCGGGCCCAACGCGCCCTTACGCCAATTGGGCGATCATCGGGAATGCAGGCCTGCTAACGAATGATTCCCAATTTTGCCTTGAGCAGCAGCCACGCGAACTGAATGTTTGTCACCAGGTAACGTTTCCACATTCGTCTGGGTTCCTGGAGCACGCGGTAAAACCACTCCAGGCCCCATTTCTGCATCCACAACGGTGCGCGCTTTACCTTGCCAGCCACCACATCAAACGTGCCACCCACGCCCATAACAAATGTAACGCCCAACTGATCGCGCCATTTGCTGATAAAATTCTCCTTCCTGGGAGAAGTAATGGCCACAAACAAAAGCTGCGCGCCGGACGCTCGAACCTTCTCCACCATCGCCTCTTCGTCATCCCAGAAGTAGCCGTGGTGGTAACCAGCGATCCGCAACCCAGGGTACATCGCTTGAACCCTCTCAGCAGTGGCAGATACCACTTCGGCCCTTGCTCCCAGCAAAAACACGGAATATCCCTTTTGCGCGCTCATGGCCAGCAAGGCATGAAACAGGTCCACGCCCGCAACCCTCTCCGGCACCTGATGCCCCAACAAACGAGCCCCCAGGACCACGCCCATCCCGTCGATGTTAATGATGTCGCACCCGCGCACGGACGCGTCCAGCTCTGGATCCTTGCGCATGTTGACCAGCTTGGCGACGTTGATAACTACATGCTGAGTGAAGCGTCCTTCTAGTAATGCGACTTCAATTCTGTTAATGGTTTCACTCATGCTCGCCACATCCATGGAGCAACCGAGCAGTTCAATTCGTTGCATGGCTTATTTCGATCCGGTTCCGATTCATTTGAAACACGAGTATGTCGAACTGGAGGCTAATGTAAAAGCAAACCGTATGACACATCGATGACACACCAACAGCGCGTTAAGTCACCCTGATTTGAAGGTTGCCCTCGGTTTAAACAAACACACGAAAGGCATGAAACACCCGTCGAATGCATGACCGACGCGTTAGCGACGCATGGCTGACAACTCTCCAGCTTCTTCGCCAAGTAAGGTCCTTTGGACTGGCTCCAGCAGCACCTGTACTTCCGGCCACTACACTTATGGCCAGAAGCTCCCGGGCTCATTGTATGAGCACTTCGTTCAGTAGATCTTGGCTGGTGTCTTCAGCTCGAAAATAATACCATCATTCACGCGATGTATCGTCTCTGCTGACTACTGATTTGCCATGGATCAATCAACAGAATTCACCGCTTCTTTTTCCAACTCATGCACATGAAGTCATCGTAGCTCCCGCGCTATTGGCAAGAGCGAGCAAAGCGATGGCAGACAACCGTTCTTTCGGAATAAAGCGCCTCACAACATCACTGGTTGGCCCCCAGCTTCATCAGCCCGCTCACGCATCCTACGCCTACTATGTTTTGTATGACAGGGCCTTCTTGCCACTTTATTAATCAAGACAATAATCAACATAATAACTGCTAAAGCAGGCGTCTTCACGATCAGTGAGTTATTCGAACTGGCCGCCAAAAAAAACGAGACAAAAACCATCTTAACTTGTAACGAACTATCGGAAAGCAGCCCCTTAAACACCCTCGCAAAGCCGTAACACATTAAGAAAAAGACTGGAACTCCATATATTCCTATCATTTGTATCCAGAAATTCTCAATAATCTTGGCATCAGAGTATCTCTCTGTAAGGTAGCGAAACCCAGCTGGTCCGGAACCAAAGAAATATGAAGATAAGTCAAGACGGGCGAAAAAGAGCAACGACTCTATTCGAGTGTAAGCCGAGTCATCAAACTGAAGCCTTGAGGAAATCCCACCACCGTAACTCGTATAGAAGGTCACGAAGTAGACCAACACTAAAAACGCCATCGAAAGCAATGACGCAAAGAATAGATAGCCAAAGAATGACCTCGATGATCGACGTTTATGAAACCCGAGGGTCCAAATAATGATAGCCGAGAAAAAGCAATAAACAGCCAACGAAGCTCGCGCGGCAAACGCTAGCAAAGCCAGAAACACAATACCTGAAATCAAGTAACGGTACCCCGATCTCACAGGAAGAAGTAAGGCTGACAGTCCGACCGGCAAAGCGATAAGCGCGTTGTTCAAAGGGTGAGCCATCAACGCATTTGCCCGGAAAAAGACTGTTCCGGTGACAGGGTTCGGTATGAGGTGACGCCGAGAAATATACTCAACAACTGCGATTAAGCAATTCACAAGGATTATGAAAATTATGAAGAACGTTAACCGGTATGCGTGTCGATCTTTAAGGTGCATCGCCAGGTAAACACATAGGATTGAGTAAAAATAATTATCAACCAACACCGCAATGCCACCGACCCCCCAAGACGCTACAGAGTACAGTAGCACCACGGTTAAAATCGTGAGCGTCAGCCCAATACTCCTGTTCTTAAAGAATACATCACTACAGAACCTACTAGGACCGCGTGTCGTAATAATGAGCAAAACCCCAAAAAGGAGGAACCATGTACCAGGATGAACTTTTACTAGTGGAACTCCACCTTCGAACGAATATGGGAAATAATTATCTAAAAGTGAGCTACCCAGAGTCAAACGCATTGATACGGAGATCGCCAGCAGGCCGTAACAAAATGTTGATAAGGAAACGCTTAAGCCGGATCTCGAGTTCACTTACTACCAGTACCACATTTTTTCATTGAAACACCGCGAAGACATACTAGATCGTTTGTCGAGATAGAACCGTTGGTCCAAGAAACTTATGCTAAAAGATTTCGGTTGAGCACTCCCGCGATACACCTCCGGTACGTTGCGATTATATCCGCCTTCTTTAGATGATCCAGCTTTCCGCCCTTTAGATCTGACGCGAGCTTTCTTTTGGACGACAAGTGTGTGCTATCAATCGTTAGCAGCGCCTTAGCTATGGTACTGGGATCCTTCGGATTCACTGCAATCGCATAACTCAGATCTTCATCTAAGAAACCTGACACACCGGTATCTCTGCTGTAGATAATCGGGCACCCAGAAAGAAGAGATTCAGTGTAAACCATTCCAAACGTTTCAACTTTACTCGGGAGAACCATAGCTCTATATTCATGTGCTGATTGTAGCAACTCATTATTACTCACTAAACCTTTGAACCTGAATGATGACTCTAACCCCATACTCTGAATCCGTCGGACTAGAAACGAGTAGCTACGGTCGTCGATCCTCCCGAACACATCGACTTTGATGTCGACTCCAAGGATTTTTACCATATGAACGGCTTGAACTAGCTCGACAAACCCTTTGTTTTTGAAATCGCCTGTATTGAAAACCGAAAAATACCTTCCATTGTCGGCGACTTCTGCTAGATAGCTTGTCAAGTCCACAATGTTCGGAAATGGTTCAACCGACAGTCCGGGTTGCAAGTTTAAACTGGAGCTTATTGTAGCGGTAGACCAAGGCGACACTGTGAGAACACAGCCGGCGGACTGAGCTATCTTCTTGAGCAGTGGTTTGTACGTGTAGAAGTAGTTTGCATGTCTACTATCGGTATATCCTCTAATAGTTATCAAATAGGGCTTCGCAAGGATCTCGGAAAGGTAATATGCGACCATTCCGTCAGTGCTGAGCTTGTGCCCATGAATAACGTCGAATGTAACCTTCTGCCTTAGGAGCTTTCGACTTATAACGAAAGCATGCAAGTACGCCAAACACTCGAAAGCGAACCC
Source organism: Gilvimarinus sp. F26214L (assembly GCF_054401055.1). Taxonomy (NCBI): domain Bacteria; kingdom Pseudomonadati; phylum Pseudomonadota; class Gammaproteobacteria; order Cellvibrionales; family Cellvibrionaceae; genus Gilvimarinus; species Gilvimarinus sp. F26214L. The sequence goes on from NZ_JBTIYG010000019.1 coordinate 6,322, forward strand.
TCTTGGCAACCCGAAATATCTATAGACAACTAGATTGTCTCTAATTTTCTGAATCCTGTTTGAAACGCTCGTTCGCTCCATTGAAACTACAATATGCTCGAACTCCGGGGTGGCCTGAATCAAATTATGAACGGCTTTTGTGCTTCTTTCACTACCGGGATGTGGGTAATCAGAGCAGATGTGTAGAATCGTCGTTCTGTTCATATGAACTTAAAAGTGCTTAGGTGAGTTGCGTCGGTATGTCTCGAGATACTGGGCAAGTGTTCTATAGCGCTGAGGTTACCTGCTGGTCACCCGATCTATCACGAACTCCAGCGGCGAGAGTTGTTCTTGTTGTCAATCATCGGGTCGACGTCAAATACTCGAAATCTCCTCACCATCCAGTAGCTCACTCAATCAGTAATCGCGAACAACCTGTTCCGCCGGAAGGATCGGCAAGTAGGGTCGTACGGCATATCCAGCCCATGGTTTTCCTAAGAGGTTACAACTGAGCGGCACCAGGGGTCATTGATGGTTTCCCCAGGCTTTTACGGTAGGCATCAAGTCGCTTCAAAGCAAGATCGTTTTCACAAATAGACAAACCCATGAACCCTTTGAGCTTGTAAACTAGACGATCATAAACTGCTCTGAGAAACCTATCCCAGTCGGCTGATCTCGTTCGGGCATTGTTGACTGATAGCGTACTTGGTGTTTCTATGGGATATACAAATTTTTCGGCCTCCGGTGAAACTACCACGTCTGTATCCGCGACCTGGCGAGCCAGGTTGAACCAGAGATCGTCCTGTTTCGGCGCCAACCTCTTGAAATCATCGCTAAACATGATGCAATGATCCAAGAGCGGTTTCCGATACAGCACGCCAGCAACACCAAGTGGCAGAAGGTCCTTGCCTGTCGTCCCGCCGGGAACAAGCGGCCAATGCATGTAACTCTGTCGTACGTTCCAGGGGTTCTTCGTTGGGCGACGCGCCCTACCGCAAACGATCGCCGTCGGGTTTGCTTTGCCTGACCTCACTAGGGATGAGAGCCAATGTGCGCCATATATAACGTCGTCGTCGCAGGTTACTATCCAGTCGTCAGCTGTGGCTTGTCGGTAAATCGGTAGCAGCTTTCTGTAGGGCCCGGTGTTTTCTACCCAGTTAATCTCTACTGCACTATCCTCGACCATTGCTGCCAGCCAAGGGGGCAGCTTCTTTATGCCTGCATCCAAGAGATAAGGCTTCTTTGATATGCAAACAACTATCCGGTCCGGCTTGTAGCTTTGATCCGAAAGGGAAATTAGGGTATGCCGCAGGACATCCAGGCGTTCCGAAGTAGATGTTAAGGTCACAATAAGAGCCATACCTATCCTATGCCTTTCCTGAAGGTTCTCTTCACAGTGATACTCATTGCAGTATAAAGGGACCTAAGTGCCAACTTGGCACCTACCGCGGGTCGTTGCCGTGCAGAGATAGCCGAGAGGACGAAGGGGTCTTTCTGAAACAGCAAACATGTTGCCTCTTCCAACTTATCTCTGTACTTTGTCAGATCGTCAGCATTCGGCAACTGGTAGCATTCCCAACCCAGTTGTGTACGGTACATTTCAATGATACTGGCCAGCACATGCGTCCCCAAGTGCTGATAGAACGTTATCGCAAGCGCATAAGCTCTAAATATTTCGACATAGGCCCAACCCTTCTCCATAGTATTCGTTACGCTACTACTAGAAAGCACGTACTCGTGGAGAGTATCGCGCAGCAGGAACACGGACTTGGCGCGATGAAAGCAACCAATATTCAACAGAAGATCTTCATTGATACTCTGTCGCCACGGAAAATGAAGATCGAACCATGGCTCGATAATCGCGCGCTTAAACAATTTATTCCATAGCATACCTGTCCCGAACTCGAACTCGCAGAACCGTTCCAACACCCTTCTTTCAACTTTCTCGGATCTTCTGAACCGCAACTTGGGTGCAACGACTCTCCGTTCCTCTGTAACCCTATCCGAGCCGCAAACGACAATATCAACATCGTTCTCGACTGCTGCCGAATACAACGTGGCAAACATGGTAGGTCGTGCGAAATCGTCGGCATCCAAAAACCCGATCCAGGGCGCGGTCGACATTTTGAGGCCAGCCAACCGCGCCTCATGCACACCTTTGTTTTCGGGAAGATGTACCGGGACGATGTTGCTTTTCTCCTGGGCCAGTTGATCGATTACGGTTCCAGAGTGATCGGTCGAGGCGTCATTGACTAGGATAATCTCAAGATCTTGTAAGGTCTGGCTGACCAGTGATTCGATACTGGGAACCAACTTTTCGCCGGCATTGAATACTGGGACGATTATGGACACTTTTGCTTGGCGTTCCATCAACCCCTAACCATATCGTTGCAGCGTTCCAGATACTCACGACTATCGGAAATCAAAGGCGCCAATTTGGCTTTGAGACGTGAGTAATCCGTTTCTATCAAACGACCCTCAACCAAGCGCCCCGCGTCAACCAGAGAATCTTCAAGACCCAAGGATTCAAGAAGGTATTTGACTTTATTCTTATGCCGCCCACAGCTGATAAAGTTTCTCTGGTACTTGATAGCGAAAATCGAACCATGAAATGTGTCAGTAATCACACACTCAGCGGCCTTGACCAATGACAGGAACTCAAACGGATTGCATGAAATGTTTCGGTCCACCCAACGGTGGTTAAATCCGGCCGAAATAACCTTCAGACCATGCTGGCGGGCGTAAGCCTTAACCGCTCTGGCATCGTCGTCAGAGAACCCATAGGTGTATACAAGAAGGTAACGGCAACCAACATCAAACTTTTCTTCGTTGGAAGAGAAGTCATGCAAGAATGTGGGGTCCAACACCAACGTCACATCGTCACGCCGGGCCGCTTTCGTTGCCACCTCGTACGACTCACCATCCCTAACGCTAAGCATATCCAGCTTGTTCAAACCTTTCACAAACTCGGGGTGCATCCTCATATCTTCAACAGATGAATTACCAACACTAGGAGCGTAGGAGAACGTAAGAAGGTCACCCAAGTTCAAGCCAAAAAATTCCGGGACGCTATTGAATGTACCATTGGTAACGCTCCAGATCTCATCTGAGCCGATGAAAACTGCCCGAAATTGCGATAGCTCGCCTCTGGGGATAATACTGAGAAGTTTTTCTGCGCTCCTGAACGCAAGAAGCTTTCGGATGTTAAAAAGTATAGTAAAAGGTCTGCGCTTCCAGCCGCGGAAGAAGAACTGAAGCCTTTTCTTATTGTTAGCCTCATCGTAGATATCTAGAAAACTTACCTTATAGCCATAGCCCGCAAGCACTTCCTTTAAGGCGAAGGCTTGCAAATAAGCACCAAAGTTTGGGGATCTACACAGGGTTACAATTAGGCAGTGGGCGTTCAATGGTCTATTCACAGGATCAACTCTTAAGGATTCTCTTTATGGCGTTGACTGACCGATCACCCAGAACACGTCGAGCCGCCGCTTTTGTATTTCTCTTGGGGTCTCTCTTGATATTTCTGATCATCTCCAACGCACGACTCTCTTCCTCACTATCCGTAAAAACCTCAAACACCAAGGACCGACCACCAGCGTCCTGAGCCAGAAACTCGCGATACATCGCTTCATAATCTGCCTTCGATGATGCGCTGATATACTTGAAGCCCAGATCCTGGGCGTAATGCTTGACCAATGTCGGAGACTTGTTGCCATAGTGGCCTGATGCGGAAATAAACTCATCCGCTCGGTCACCGAAGTGTGCCGCTAGGTGGTTGTATTGACGGAACTCGGTGCCTTTTCCGTTATTGATGATCATGATGCGGAGGTTGCTACCTACATGGCGGTTGCCAAGCGCATTCATGTCGTAGAAAAAAGCCAGATCTCCGACGATGCCGAAGTAAAGTTTGTTCGGATTGGCAAGCGACGCCCCGAGCAAGCTCGAGAGCCCGCCATCGATGCCAAAGCCACCCACGTTAGACATGGAGGTAACCGTCTCCGGCAATTCAAAGAAGTTCCAGGAACGCAGACTGTTCAGAATGCCAAAATGGACAACTGAGCCTTCAGGAAGTTTGTGCGCTGTCTGTTGTGCTACCCAGATGTTGGAGAACGGGACATCCGGAACTCCTTGCTGCACATCCTTCAGGCGGGCCTGGCAATGTTTCAGGTACCGATCGGAGGGAGCTTTGGAGGCGTCCGTATAGCGCTCGAAGAAAGTTCTTTCATCCATTTCGAACACATAACGAAGCTTTCGGAACGTGTCTCGAATCTCTCCGTCTTCGCTAACGCGCCAGACTTCTGTGCCGACCATACTCATGCCCGCGTAGTCCCCGGTCACTTCACCGATATGGATAGTCACATCTGGCTTGTCGGACTCCAGATCCATCTGGTCCTGACTGGCTGCAAGGGAGTACTGCAGCCGGTATTTGCCTCTGTACGAACTCGTATGATCACAGAATACGACCGCGTTATTGCTGCTGCAGAAGCAATCAAGCGCTTCCGATTCTTCCGGTCTGAAAGGACGGTGGGCACCAACAAATACTGCAACCCTGCCTTTCAGTTCCGGCAGTTGGTCGCCTACGGTGAATCGATTCATCACACGACAAATTGGCAGAGTTTTGGTGTCATACGAACGGCTGTAACGGGTAGGCAGGTTGATATGAACAGGGCCACCGCCGCCACGCTTGAGTTCAAGGATAGCTTGGTTGACTTTGACTTCGCATTCCCACCAGTCGTCGTCGTCCTTTACGATGGGGAGTTCAAGACTTATCCGCTGAGTATCGTTAGGCAAATTGCTACGATCGGTCACCTGTGCAACATGGTGTCCCACTTTCGCCACAAGCTGCGTTGATGTAATGGCTAGCACCGGCAGTTTGCGGTAATAGGCTTCGATAAGGCCCGGTGTGAAATTCTGAGATGAGGTAGCGCCAGTACAGCTAATAACAACAGGTTCGCCAGACTCATGAGCCAATCCGCATGCCATGTAAGCAGCAGAACGTTCATCTACAGCAGAGTAGACCTCGAAAAACGGATCATGTTGAACACTAGCAACAAATGTCACATTTGTTGCGCCAGGTGAGGCAACAATTTTCCGTAATCCATTAGCTTTCAATAAGCTAATTATTATCAATACGTTTTGTTCATCCGTATAATAACTGCCCATAGAACCCTCAGGTCAAAAGTCGGCAATCGAAGAAAACCTTGAACCTTTACCGATATCAAGTTTTATCCTATTGAAAACCCACCATCACAAACGATAGTTTGTCCAATAATGAAATTCGAAGCATCACTGATTAGAAAAACCGCCAGTTCCGCTATCTCCTCTGGCAGTGCATACCTTTTTACAGGATTGTGTCGACAATAAATATTATTTTTCTGCTTCTCAGAGGCGGGCTGCATTGCCGTCGCTACGATACCAGGGGCGATGCCGTTCACTATGATGCCATCCCCAATCAGCTTAAGCCCCAGCCCCTGAGTTAAACCGGCAACGTCCCACTTACTCATTCTATAAGGGTACGTCGCACCAACAAATCCTCCTTGGGACGAAATGTTGATCACTTTTCGTTGCTTGTAACCCTTCCCCTTCTGGATCCATTGGCGACAAACTGCCTGAGTCAAGAAAAAGAGACCTTTAGAGTTCGTAGCATACACCCTATCCCATTGCTCTTCCGCAACTTCTATGAACCCTGTTGTCTCGAGAACTCCCGCATTATTCACTAGCACATCTATCTCGCCGCCCAAATGGCTTCTGCAAAGGCTCAGCTTGCTGTCGATCAAAGCCATATTGCTCACATCCCAGTTCACAGCTATCAAATGTTGACTGCCAACCGCCGTTACAGCCTGATCAAGTTTAGATTGGTCGCGACCAGTGATTATTACGGAGGCTCCAAGTTCCACGCATTTTTTAGCTAAAGCGAATCCGATCCCAGAACTTCCGCCGGTAATTATTATGTTCTTTCCTTCAAGAAGGTTTCCATAATCCACACTCGTTATCGAGCATGGAAGGACGCCACCGAATTTGTATGCCTCAGATGCAGCTCTCGCTGACGCTCTTACCCTGGCGGCTACACTCTTAATCTTCGAAATCAACTCAATAGCCAAGCGAACCATAACCCTTCGACTCTAAAACCAAACTACTCGACGAAACATAAACTTGGATAGCAACTTTTCTTTAAGAACTCCTCTCCACTTTTCGTCCAAACCTATCCGGTACATGACGATAGTTGTCCAGGAAAAGGAAGCCAGCGTAACGACGGAAAACTGAACGAAGCCTTCATTAAAAGACTGAGACAGGACATGCACTGGAAATAGCGTCAGCAGAACCACTAACGCGACTGGAAATACCGAAAACCTCAGATAATAGATAACTGGAAAATCAATAAGCTCTTTCAGCAAAACTAATCTGACAAAGAACATAACAACATTAGCCAGTATTGCAACGACAAAAACGCTATAGGCGGGCGCGCCGAGACTAACAATGAACCAGGCAGATAAGAACAATCCTATCTGAATCGATCCGAGGGTCAACTCGTAACGCTTCATCTTACCCGGAGCTCGAGCTGCAACTGTTAGGGGTAGCGCGACGGCGAGCATTAAACCTTCAATTAGGGATAACTGTGCAAAAAACGAAGCTTCTTCAGGGACTTTTGTTAGCCACAACCCGAGGACCAGCTCCATCTGAAGCATCATGGGAAGGGCAAACACCCAAAGCAAATAGAACGTTATCTTTGAGCCACCAACTACAAGCTCGAGCATTTCGTCTCTTTTATCGGCTGCATAACTTTTGATAATTGGCGGATACAAGCTAGCGTTAAAGTTACTCGAGAAGATATTCACCTGACTAGCAATTTGAACAGATATGGCTCTTGCAGCAACTATCGCGGGGCTAAAATTTTGGTTCAAAAGCAAAGTAATCGCATGTGTGCGAGCAACAGTCGTGATTTGCCCAAAAACGGTCCAACCAGTAAAGCCAATAATTTCTTTCAGTAAGGCTGAATCCCAGTAGAACTTTCTCAACTGGCATTCTTCGTACCGGTAAAGGCAGATCCCGATATAGAGCACGGCGTTTACAATGCCGACACACAGCACCAGAAGGCCATAGAGTTCGAGCTTGTCCCATGTTATGTACTGCAGAAGGAACACCACACCCAGCTTCATAAACGCCTCAAGAATCGAAATGTAGGCGTATAGCTTCATGTCTTCATGTGCCATGATGATGGCCATGAAGGGACTGGTGATTACATTGACCAGAAACGTGAGCGTTACGTACTGATAGAGTGCTTTTGCCGCCTCAGATCGGCCTTCCGGCACAGACAGTTCGGTATTCACAAACCAGAGGCCGATGGTTTGCAGAGCAACAAAGGCTATTAATGCGACCGAGGCGTACAGCGTGAGATTGACGGAGAAAGTCTTTGCCAAGCGCTCGTTGTTTTGCTCACCCAAGGCGAATGAAAAGAAGCGCTGCGTTGCCTGAGCCAAGGAGCCCGGGAGGAAGGCGCTGAGGGCCACTAGACCGCCTACTGCGCCGTAGATCCCGTAATCCTCTACACCTAGTTGGTCCAGAACAATGCGGACTGTGTAGAGGCTGACGAACAGGATCAACAGCTGACGGAAGTAGAGCATCAGCGTGTTTTTGGCTATTCGCTTGTTTCGTTCTGAGGTCATGGATGCTCTTTTGTCTGTTGACCCGACTTAATCACTACCAAACAACTCACGGGTATACACCTTGTCTTCCACATACCAGGGCGTCTGAGCGGTAGTTGGCGATAATCACATCGCTGATCTGCTCGAATTTGGCCAGATCGCGGATGACACGGGAGTTGTAAAAAGCTGTCGGAGCTCGACTTCACCGCCACTCAGAAGTGCCTACTACCTTGTGTTGTTGTACTGGACCAGCAGCACGTCATTGGACGGGCCTACATAGCCGGTGCACACAATCGTGATATTCAGCACGCCTCCAAAACGCCGCGGGTATCCAGTACCTCCTGCCCCTTCCGCATCTGGATTGTCATGTTCTTGAACTCGCGGTGGTCGACCAGAATCAGTTTTATGTCGGCTTGTTCGTTGGCTGCTGCCAGATTGACCAGCTGCAAGTGGCGCTCCAGCTTTTTCGCCAGTGCGTTGATATTCGGTTCTACCGCCAGCACGGGCCCCGGGTGATCCGCTGCGATCTTTTGAGCAATTGCCAGTGCCGGGCTTTCGCGCAAGTCGTCAATGTTTGCCTTGAAGGTCAGGCCGTAGCAGGCAATGGTGACGTCTTTGGCAGTTTTGGTGGGGTTTTCCTGCAAGTAGTTAGCGACGGCCAGTTTTACCTGGTCGATGACCCATTGTGGCTTACTGTCATTCACTTCACGTGCAGTGCGAATCAGTTTGGCATGATCAGGCGCGCTACTGACGATGAACCAAGGATCCACCGCAATGCAGTGGCCTCCCACACCGGGGCCGGGTTGCAGGATGTTCACCCGCGGATGGCGGTTGGCCAGGCGGATCAGTTCCCATACGTTGATGTCCAGCTGGTCGCAGATGATGGAGAGCTCGTTGGCAAAAGCAATGTTGACGTCGCGGAAGCTGTTCTCGGTGAGCTTGCACATTTCTGCGGTGCGGGCGTTGGTGACGACGCACTCGCCTTCAAGGAAGGTTTCGTAAAGTGCGCAGGCGGCTTGCGAGCACTTGGGGGTCATGCCGCCGATTACCCGGTCATTCTGGACCAGCTCGCGGAGTACGTGGCCTGGTAGTACGCGCTCCGGGCAGTGGGCGATGCGGATGTCGGACTCTTCCCCATGGGTTTGGGGAAAGGTCAGGTCCGGGCGGGCTTCGGCGAGCCATTGGGCCACTTGCTCGGTGGCGCCTACGGGGGAAGTGGACTCCAGTATCACGAGGTTGCCACGCTCCAGCACCGGGGCGATGGATTTGGCTGCGTTCTCGATGTAGCTGAGGTTCGGCTCTTTGGTGCCGCCTTGGCCTTTGTTTTTGAAAGGGGTCGGTACAGCGATGAGGAAGGCCTGGGCGGGTTTCGGCTGGGTGGTTGCACTGAGGTAGCCTTCCACCACTGCGGCGTGGACCACCATGTCCAGGTCTGGCTCCACGATGTGGATCTCGCCCTTGTTGATGGTGTCCACGGCGTGTTGATTCACGTCCACGCCAATCACTTTGATTTTGCGAGATGCGAATACGGCGGCGGTGGGCAAGCCGATATAGCCCAGGCCTATGACGGAGATGGTATTGAACTTTATGGATGCGTTCTTCATGGGTATTAGTGGACGGCCTCGACGCTTGTGGGCTGGATTGACTGCTTGCGCGCCTGCCAGGCCAGCAGGGCCATGAGGATGCGGTTGCAGGCCTCGCCATCCCCGTAAGGGTTATGGGCGAAGGCCATTTTGTTGTAGGCATCTCGGCTGGTGAGCAGAGTGTTCAGCGAATCTGTGATGGCTTGTACGTCGGTGCCGACCAGTTTGACGGTCCCTGCTTCCACGGCTTCCGGCCGCTCGGTGGTATCGCGCATAACGAGGACGGGTTTACCCAGTGATGGGGCCTCTTCCTGAATGCCGCCAGAGTCCGTGAGGATAATGTCGGCGCGGTTCATCAGGTAGACGAAGGGCAGATAATCGAGGGGTTCGATAAGGTGGATGTTATCAACTTCCTTTAACAGGCGATTTACCGGCTCTTGCACGTTGGGGTTGAGGTGTACCGGGTAAACGAAGTGAACATCCGGGTGTTGTTTGGCAGTCTGAGCGAGAGCCTGGCAGATCCGCTCGAAGCCGCCACCGAAGCTCTCCCTGCGGTGCCCGGTCACAAGGATGGATCTGGCGTCGGTGGGCAAAAAATCGAAAGTTTGTTCGAACTGCGTCCGCAGTGTTGCGTCCTGGGTGACTTGCTCGGCCACTTGCAGCAAGGTGTCCACAACGGTGTTGCCGGTGATGTGGATTGCCTCTGGCGCAACACCTTCGCGGATCAGGTTGTCGCGGGACGTGGCGGTGGGTGCAAAGTGCAGGACGGCCAGTGTGCTGGTTAGTTTGCGATTGGCCTCTTCGGGCCATGGGGAATAAATGTTGTTGGTGCGCAGGCCTGCTTCCACGTGGCCCACGGGTATTTGCTGGTAGTAGGCTGCCAGCGTAGCGGCGAAGGTGGTGGCAGTATCGCCATGAACCAGGACGATGTCCGGCTTGAAATCCGCGAGTACAGCTTTGAGGCCCTGGAGGATGGCCGTGGTCACGTCGGTAAGGTCCTGGCCAGGTCGCATGATATTGAGGTCGTAGTCGGGCTCGATGCCGAACAGGTCGAGGACCTGGTCCAGCATTTCCCGGTGTTGCCCGGTCACGCATACCTTGGAGTTGAAGCGCCCGTCTGACTCCAACTTGATTGCAAGCTGGGCCATTTTGATGGCCTCGGGGCGGGTGCCGAAGATACAGAGGGTTTTGAGCGGAGTCATTGTTTTTGCCTTCTCTGAGCTCAGGCCTGGTCAGCGGCGTAGGCGTAGTTGTAGTAGCCGTAATTATAGGCAGAGGATTTTTTCACCACTGCGTTGAAGATCACCCCTTTCACTGTTACTCCGTTATGTTCGAAGCGTTGCTTGGTGAGCTCAATCTCTTTGGCCGGGTTGAGTCCAAACCGGGACACCAGCATGGTGGTGCCCGCGTGGCGGCCTATTACAGCAGCGTCCGTGACGGCCAGGACTGGCGGTGTATCGATGATCACCAGGTCGTAGTTGGCGGTGGCCTGGGTGAGCAGCTCAGTAAAGCGGCTGCCCATGAGTAATTCGGATGGATTGGGCGGGACCGTACCGCGGGAGATAAAGTGGAGGTTCTCGGCTTCGGTGCGGTGGGTCACTTCATCAATGGAGGCTGTGCCGGCCAACAGGTCGGAGAGCCCCTCCTGATTGGCGATGCGGAACAGTTTGTGGCTGGTGCCCTTGCGCATGTCCGCGTCGATCAGCAGAACTTTTTTGTCCGCCTGGGCCATGACGGCTGCCAGGTTTACGGAGGTGAAAGTTTTGCCGACATCAGGGCTGGGGCCGGTGATCATCAGGATGTTGTTGGTTGCGTCCATCATCCCGAAATGGAGACTGGTGCGCAGGCTGCGCAGGCCTTCGATGGCGAGGTCCGCGGGGTTGGCGACCGCGAGAACCCGGGAGCCATCCTCGTACTTGCCGCGAGCAATTTTCTTGTCCAGTGCCCCTTCGCTGTTGGACAGTGGAATGCTGGCGTAGACCGGGAGGCCGAGCTTTTCGATCTCTTCCGAGTTTTCCACTCCACGGTTCAGGGCGGCGCGGAGCAGAACGGCAGCCACCGCGATAAAGCCCCCCAACAGGGTTGCGATGGCGGCGATGAGTTTCCTCTTGGGTTTGACGGGGCTGGTTACGTCCACTGCTGCACTGTCCACCACGCGCACATTGCCCACGGTGCCCGCGCGGGCGATGTTGAGCTGTTGGACGTTGGCGAGCATTTGCAGGTAGATCTCATTGCCCACTTCCACGTCCCGGCGCAGGCGCACCAGTTCCTGCTGGGTTTGGGGCAGGTCGCCAATACGGCGGTCCAGCTCTGCGCGGCGCTCCTTGAGTTCGGCCATCTGTGAGGCCCAGGCCAGGTACCTCGGGTGGGTGGGACGAAAGCGCTGCTCGATCTCCGCGCGCTGGATGTCCAGTTCGGAGATGCGTTTTTCCAGTTCCACCACTTGCTCCAGAAGGGCCTGAGCCTCGGCGGTGATGTCGATGGTTTCGGCTGTGACCTGGTAGCGATTGAGCTCTCCTTCCGCCGCCTCCAGGTCGGTTTTGATGTCCGGCAGCTTGGACTGGAGAAACTCCAGGGACTGGGCCGCTTCGGCGCTGTTGCGCTCCACGTTCTGGCGGACGTAATGCTTGCCCAGTGCATCCAGGATGGCGACCGCCGTTTTGGGATAGGGGTGTTCGTAGGTGAGCGCGATGATGCCGGAGTCCTTGCCTTTTTCGCTGGCGGAGATGGCGGCCTGCAGATCAGCAATAGTGTTGTAGCGGCGCTTTTTGATCAGTGTGAAGGTGGTGCCGGGGCGCGCGCGCAGCTCAGTGATCATTACCCGATAGGATTCGGAGCTTGCGGGCGTGTTGGCGCGCCCCTGGAGGACTTGCTCGCCCGCTTCATTGAACAGCGCCCAGCCGCCGGTGGTGGTTTTCAGCTCGAAGGGGAGCCCCACTTCCCATTCCGGGACATCAAAGCGAGTGACGCTGAGCTTTTCGCCGCCCCAGGCATAGCCTTCGCCGAATACCGGTTCTGCAAGTTCACCGGCGGGCGCGCGGTTGGCCATTGCCTTGCCGACAAGTGGGAAGTAGTTGGGCTGCACAAAGATGTCGAGGTTCAGCTCGTCCACCACCTTGCCGAGCACGGTGCGGCTTTTGATGATCTCGATTTCGGTTGTGGATTTGGAGGCGGTGCCCATCAGGCTGGAGATTTCGTCCATGCCCGGCAGGCCGGCCTGCTTCTCCTCCACCTGTATCAGCGAAGTGGCCTCGTAGATGGGTGTGGCAAACAGCGCGTAGGCCACGCCGATGCAGGCGAATACTGCCGTTACCGCAATGATCAGCCAGCGACTGTCCCACAAAGTTCCCGCGAGGGCGAGCAGGTCGATTTCGTCATCGTCCGGGAAGGTGGCAGGGTTGGCGTTGATGTCCGACATGATTGTGTTTATCCCAAGTATTTCAGCCAGGCGTCCGTTGCCTGGTCGATCAATTCGTATGCGTGTTCAAAGGCCGGCCGCTGCTGGCGATAGGGGTCGGGAATGGTCCGGCTCCCTATCCACTTGCCCAGCAGAAACGCGCGGCCCCGCACCTGGGGTGCGAGGCTGTAGAGGTAATCCAGTTGCCCGTCCGACATGGCCAGTACCAGGTCGGCCTTGCCGAGCAGGTCGGCGCTTATTTGCTGCGCGCGGTGCGGGCTCAGGTCCAGGCCCTGCTCCTGCAGTATAGACTGCGCCGTCGCGTCCGCCGGTTTGCCCACCAAAGCGCCGGTTCCGGCCGAGGCAATGGTGACGGCGCCCTTATCGAGTTTGTATCGAAGCAGGTACTCCGCCATGGGGCTGCGGCAGATGTTGCCGACGCAGACCACGAGGATGTTGTTAAACACCATGTTATTGATCCGCCAGCTCGTCTTCCGCCCGGGCGAAGAAGTAGAGGGCCTGAGCCGTGGGCATGATCTGACTGATGATGCGGTTCCAGCGGGCGATGGGCGCGGCGGTTACGTAAACAATGTCCCGGGGTTGGAGCAGGAACTGGTCCGCCAGCACCAGTGCGGTGGCATTCTGGGCGTTGAGCTGGAACACCTGGGCGATCTTGCCGCTTTGTTCGGGTGCCCTGCGCACCACGAAGATGCCCTTCGCATCCGCGGTGACCTGGTTGAAACCGCCCGTATCGGCGAGGGCTTCCGCAAGGGTGATGTCGCTGCGGCCGAAGTTGATGCTTTGGGGCGCAATTACTTCCCCAAGCACGAAGACCTTGGCAGCATCGTTGCGGGCCACGTGAACAATGTCGTTGGGTTGCAACACGACGTTCTGCTGGGTGTTGCCCCGCTGAAACAGTTCACGGAGTGAGAAGCGGCGCGTTGAGCCATCGCGGGTGAGGGTTACATGAGTCCAGTCGGCCAGGTCGGTCAGGCCGCCCGCTTCGGTCACCGCTTCGAGCAGGGTCAGGGGCACATTGGTAATGGCCTGGGTACCGGGTTGTTTCACTTCGCCAGTAATGTAAACGCGCTTGGACCGGAAGGCGGCGACGGTTACGTCCACCTGGGGGGCTTCAATGTATTCGGCCAGGCGCTCGCGGATGATCTCCCGGATCTCGGTGACCTTGAGGCCGGCCACCTGAACCTTGCCCACGTAGGGGTAGAAGATTGTGCCGTCGCTGTGGACCCAGTTGCCGGACTCCGCGGCCGGACGCTCGCCGCCGGCAGGAATGGTCAGCTCGGGGTGGTCCCACACAGTAATGTTGAGTACGTCCCCGCGGTTTACCACGTAATCGTAGTTTTGCAGCGCCTCTTGCAGTTCCTGATTCAGGCGCGGGGCCGGTTTCGGTGCGGCCAGTTGGCGAGCGATGAGGCGCGGGGTGATAGCGAAAACGTCGACCTGCTTTTCCAGGTCGATGCGTTCGTCGTCGGGCGTGGCGTACCAGCCGCTGGTGCCGGATGGAATGTGTGAGCCGGGAATGAGGGTGCAGCCACCCAGAGTCGCAGCCAATGCGAGAGCGAGAAGGTACTTCATCCGTGAAATGGTCCGGGGTGTTGACAGGTGATTCTTCCGAAGGCGCGTATCATGGGCATTTATTGTGTTGGAAGCAAGTGGGTTTCGATTGCCGGGGTTTTGGTGTTGGGTTCGGGTTACGGGTGTTGGGTTACGGCCTGCGGCCTAACCCAACCTACGGGTGCCGTGCGATGCGGGGTTTTGCGTAGGTTGGGTTAGCGAAGCGTAACCCAACATCTGGCCGTGGCGGCACTCTAATAAATGTTCTTCGAAAACAGGCTCAGGGGCGTTTTCAGAAGAATCTGCAAATCCAGCCAAAGGGACCAGTTGTTGATGTATTCCAGGTCCAGCTCCACGCGTTTTTGCATTTTCTCGAGAGTTTCGGTTTCGCCGCGGTAGCCGTTGATTTGTGCATAGCCGGTGATGCCGGGTTTGATGCGGTGGCGGGCCATGTAGGCGCGGATCTTGTCCGCGTAGTAGTCGTTGTGGGCCACGGCGTGGGGGCGCGGACCGACCAGGGACATCTCCCCTTTCAGCACGTTGAATAACTGCGGCAGTTCATCAATGGAGGTGCGGCGAATGAACCGGCCCACGGGCGTTACCCGGGGGTCGCCCTTTTGGGCCTGCTTTACGTGGCTGTCCTGATGGACGTACATGGAGCGGAATTTCAGCACTTCGATGATGTTGCCATTCCAGCCGTGGCGCTTCTGACGGAAGAGAATGGGGCCGCTGGAGCTGCACTTGACGGCGATGGCCGTGGCGATCAGCACGGGACTTAGAACGATGATTCCGAGCGCGGCCAGCACGCGGTCCACCAGCAGCTTCAGCAGTGCGCTGCCGGGGTGGGAGGTGAGCGGGCTTTCGTTCAGGTGCACCACGGGGAGGCCGCCGACACTCTGTACGCTGTGGTTCAGGAGCATCAGGTTGGCGATGTCCGGCACCCAGACCACGTCCACGTTCGCATCCAGCAGGTCCACGTACAGGCTTTCGATTTCGCTGGTTTTTTCCGCCGGCAGCGCGATATAAACCCGGCTGACCCGGTGCTCTTTCAACAGGTCGCGGAGGCGGCTCAGGTCCCCCAGAACCCGGTGTGATCCGGATTGCTGATTGCCGCAACCCTCGGCGCTCACCAGCCCGACCAGGGTGTCTCCCATGGAGTCCGCCAGAGTCCGGGCCAGGCGGTCCGTACCCACGATCACGGTGCGGCGGCTGCCTCGGATGCGGGAGCCAAGGCCCTGAACCAGGCGGTGAATCGGCAGGAAGGCCAGACCCTGCAGCGCATAGCCGATGGTGGCCCACTGGAGGATGACCTCCCGGGAAAAGAGCTCACTGGTTTTGGTTACGAAGGCCAGGAAGACGAGCGAGCCGATCAGGGTGGACCAGCCCACCAGCAGGCGGGTGAGCCCTACGAGATAACCGCCAAACACGCTGTAAACCCGGCACACGCTGTAAATGGGAATGGATGCAAGTACGGCGATGACCGCCGCAATCTGATAATGCGACGGGATCGAGTCCATCTTGGCGGAGACCAGCCCGAGCAGTAGCCCCAGATGCAGGGTTACGCCGAGCAGCCATTGAATCCAGAAAACCATTCTTACAGCCTCGCTCGCCTCGGGGGCCAGCGGCGATATTATTCTTTGCCGAACACCAGAGCCCAGGGGCTCGGAGTGGTACTGAGAAAGCCGGGTAAACGCGTTCATTTCAAACTAGTCCATTGTTGTTCATTGAAGCGTGATCTGCCACTCAAAGCCGACGATCGCCTGATCCAGCTCGTGATCCGCAAGCTGGATGGCCTCGCTTGCCAGGGAGAGGTAAAAACTTCCTTGCCCCCCGGGCATTGACCGATTGTGGGAGATGTCCAGAACAGCAACCTTCTGGTCGGTTGCCGGTACTGCATACTCGATGTCCTCCCCTGCGCCTTTGGCGAAGCGGGTGCTGCCGTCCCGGTTCAAATGGGCGTAGGTGAGTGCGATGCGGGTGGATTCGGCGGGGCCGCTAAAATGGTGCACGCCCCAGGTAATGGCCCGTGCATCGGCATCGAAGGTGGTGGCGATGTTGCGGCCCAGGTGCCGCATACCGCTGCGATAGTTGAAGTGCTCGTAGGCGTAGTTGGGCCGCTCTTCATCGCCGAACAGTCCTTCCGTCAAGGAGTCCGCCCCTTCCAGAAACCATTGCTGCTCGCCATGGAACAGTGCGCTGGTCCAGTCCAGGCCGAACTGGTACACCTTGCGGGCCGGGAGTGAGCCGGACTCATCTTCCCCCACCACCTGGGTGTACAAACCAAGTGTGCGCTCACCTACTTCAAACCCGTAGCGCAGGTCGATGCCCGCCAACTGGTTGCCCGGGTCCTGGCTGGCATCCCGGGGGATGCCGTCCGAGCCCACGTTGTCCCGGCCCAGCAGTGCGTCCAGCAAGCTGTCGCTGTTGGTGGGCCGCCCTTCCCCGCCCCATTGAATGAGTCGCGACAGGCCCACTTCCAGGCGGGTGTCGAAGGGTCGGAAGTTCAGGCGCATGCCGATCAGGTTGGCATCGGGTACAAAGCGCTCTTCTTCAAGCCGCCCCATAAAGGTGGTGAACTGCCAGGGGCCAAGCCATTTCAACAGCCAGCCTTCCGATTGCCGGGTATTGCGGCGATCCAGCCACACCGAGGGAACCGGCCGGGCGTTGGAGGACAGGATCAGGCTGGATTGCCAGCCGGGGCCCCACCAGCGATCGATGTAGCCCGCGCCGAGGGTCCAGTTGGCAAAGGTGCCGGCCAGGTAGGAACCGTCGAAGCGCACCTCTTCATCGTCTGACGGGTCCGCGGTGTATGAGGGGATCAGCGCGAATGCCAGGCGATCGCCCACGTAGGATAATTCGATTCCCGCCTCCGCCCCGTCGCGGGCAGCGGATTCGAAACCGCGAATAAAGCGGGTGTCGGAATTGCCCCGGAAAAAGGATGCGATGCGCCCGCCGCGGGGGCCCGCCAGATCGTTCCACAGCAGAACATCCCGATCACTGGAGTCGGCTTTTGCCTGGCGGGCGTTGCTGCGCGCCAGGGGCCAGGAGGTCACAACCGCGTCAAACTGCCGACGGTCGGCCGCCTGCTGGAGGCGAAACCGGGCGTAGCTGTCACCCGCTTCGATCCAGGGCGCCGCCTGCGCCGAAGCATTGACGCCGATCAGGCACGCTACCGCCCCACCAACCAGATTCCGATGTTTTAAGGACATTCTTTAATAAGCTCCGAAAAGTGCCCCAGAGGCCCTTTCAGTTAATCGTGAAGGAATGACGCGACAAGCGGTGACGCACCTGCCCGAAAACAGATGGTTCGGAAAGAGGAGTGTGAAGAACGTGCAGAAGAAGGCCGCTGTGGTTTAGATGTACCTTGCCTTGTTACTGTCGTATTGCCCCAATTCGCTAGATCGCCAGTCAATCCGCTGCGAGCTGCCCGCCCGCAGGCGAGCGATGGCATATTAATCAGTGACCATCGCCCCAAAAATCAGGAGAAATTCTGTCTTTCTCCGAGTTGTGACTCCCTAATCATCAATTCGGCACATATTCCGTGATTTAGATCACATTATAGGAGTCGTTATGAATTATTTACAAAGTCAAATTGCAGTTATCTTGCAGATTTTGACAAGAAAGTGTGTCACGCCGGTGAATGGGTGCGCGCATCTGGACCGGTGGAAGCAAGGGCCGAATGGCGGAGTCACAAGGATGAATTAAGGCTAGTCTACCGTGGTCGGGAGTGCCAATTTATTGTGGCGTTTGTGCCTGGGGGCCTGGTGGAGGGCGTTGGGGCGCTTCGAAATGTTGGGTTACGCTTCGCTAACCCAACCTACGGGTTTTGGGGGCGGTATAGGGATTCAAGGGGAGCGGGGAGGAAAATGGTGGGTCGTACTGGATTCGAACCAGTGACCAATTGGTTAAAAGCCAACTGCTCTACCAACTGAGCTAACGACCCGTAGAGTTTCGGCACCTTAGGCTGGGAGCGCCTCTGGCTGTGCTCGAAAAGAGGCGCATATACTAATGATTTCGTTTTGAAAGACAAGCATTTTTTTGAGGGACGGGTACAATTTTTTGCGACGGGTATATCCCGGGGTTTCGGCCTGGTGCCGCACTCCACGTAGGTTGGGTTAGGCCGCCAGGCCGTAACCCAACACACGACACGGCCGGAGTAGCACCGGGGAACGACAATCTTGAGAAGTAGAGGTACACCCATGAGCACAGAGAACCAAAGCCGGGAAGTGGAGCAACTGGTCAACGGCACGCCAACCTCCGATGGGGCGGGTGTGAAGCTGTTGCGGGTACTGACCCAGAATCTGCAGCGACGGCTGGACCCTTTCCTGATGCTGGACGAATTCCGTTCCGACGACCCCAAGGACTATATCGCCGGTTTCCCCAATCACCCGCACCGCGGGTTCCAGACGGTCACCTACATGCTGGCGGGCCGGATGCGCCATCAGGACAGTGCCGGCAACGAAGGTTTGCTTACCCCCGGCGGCGTGCAATGGATGAACACCGGACGCGGGCTGGTGCATTCGGAAATCCCCGAGCAGGAGGACGGGTTGATGCACGGCTTTCAGCTCTGGGTCAATCTCCCCAGCCACCTCAAGATGAGCGAGCCCGGTTACCGGGATATCCCAGCCGAACAAATTCCCGCCTACGACGCTCCGGGCGGCGTACACATACGCGTTATTGCCGGAGACAGTGAAGGGACCGAGGGCGCCGTCCAACAGGAGGCGACCGAGCCGCTGTTTCTGGATCTGCGCTTCTCCGGCGCTGCCGATCACACGTTACCCGTCCCCGCAGATTACAACGCCTTCATCTATGTGTACGAAGGCGCCCTGAAACTGGGTGACGCCGAGCGCAACGCCGAGGCCCGGCAGATGGCCGTGCTCAGCAATGGCGGCGCGGAAGGGGTGCGGATTCAGACAAGCGATAAAGCATCCGCCCTGCTGATTGCCGGGCGGCCACTCAGGGAGTCCATCGCCCAGTGGGGGCCCTTCGTGATGAATACCCGGGAGGAGGTGGAGCAGGCGATGTCGGATTACCAGAGCGGCGTATTTTGATCGCGGCGAATGCCGACTCTGTCAGTAACCCGCGGAATAACGGGTATCAATAGGATTCATTAGGCAAGCACCCGCCCGGTGAATTAGAGTGTGCGTCTTTGAACGGAAGCCCTCCATGACGCGCGCAGAAAAACAGGGACTGCTGGCCGGCTTGCTGGCGGTCTGTTGCTGGTCCGGTTTCGTCCTGGTCACCCGCCTGGGCGGACAAAGCCCCCTCCTCGCCACGGACACTATGGCCATCCGCTTTGTGATTGGCGGCCTCCTGCTGTTGCCCTTTGTACGCGGCCGGCTCTGGCTGAACTGGAAGGGTCTCACCCTCGCGCTGGTCGGCGGTGTGGGGTATAGCCTGCTGGTGTATCAGGGCTTTCGCCTCACCTCCGCTGTTCACGCATCCGTAATGTTGCCGGGGCTGATTCCCTTTGCCGCGGCATTGTTCAGCGTGTGGATTCTGGGCGAGCGCATTCCCATGCAGCGGGTGGGCGGCCTCGCGCTGATCGGAGTCGGTGCGTTGTTGATGCTGCTGGCCCTGGACGGCGGAACGATGGAAGGTGACTTGTGGCTGCTGGCCTCCGTTGTGAGCTGGGCGTTGTACACAGTGCTTGCCCGCTTGTGGCAGGTTCCGCCGCTCACCGGCGCAGTCACCACGGGCCTCGGCTCTGCGATGCTGTTCCTGCCGGTCTTCTTTGTGTTTCTGCCCACGCGAATCGGTGAAGCCTCCTGGAGCGACATCGCCTTGCAGGGTTTTTATCAGGGAGTCATTGCCACGGTGGTGGCCATGCTGCTGTATCTGCGGGCCGTGGCCACCATCGGGCCGTCGGCCATGGGCGCGCTGATGGCCCTGGTGCCCGTTATCAGTGGTTTCGCCGCCGCCCTGCTGCTGGGCGAGTCCATCAGCGTGCAGGAGTCTGTGGCTCTTGTGATGACCAGCGCCGGGGCTTTCGTTGCGTCAGGGCTGTTGCGCTCCTCCACGGGGAAAACGCGGTCGGTGGCGGCAGACGGTAATTGATGCGCTTGGGCGCCTCAACGGGAGCCGAACGCACCGCACAGCTTTGAGACCGTTCAAATCTCTTCGGCGGCCCGCCGATCGTTTCGCTATCCGTTATCCGGCGGTTCGCGCCGATCGCATTTGCGGCAATTCAGGGCCGTACCGATGTGGCTGGCCCTGCCCTGCTCAGTGAGCACCCAGGGACGTTCAAAGAACGGCGGCCGGTGTCGGACATGTTGATTGTGACCGCAGGCCAGCTCCGCCACCCAGAAGCCTTCCTCGTCCTGGTGGTAGCCGACAATGGGCTGCTTCATGGATTTTTCCTCCCCCAGATAAGCCGTTAATTAGGCGATTGTACCCGCGGGAGAGGTTGGTTCGCGTAGCGTAGACCAGTAAATGGTTCAGGTTCCTGCGTGTTGGGTTACGGCCTGCGGCCTAACCCAACCTACGGGTGCTGCCTGCGTAGTGTGTAGGTTGGGTTAGCGCAGCGTGACCCAACACGGGAGGGCAAGGCGCGGGAACGACCTCAGGGTTCCAGGTACAGGGTCTGGAGCTTCGCCAGGTCCAGGTCATCCAGGTGCAGCACTTCCGCCATGTAGGCTCGCACGGAGCCGTGCTTTGCCTCAATGGCCTCGAAGGCGGTTTGCAGATATTCCGGGCGGGAACGCATCAGCTCGGCAATGGCCTCCGGTGGGATTTGGGAGAGGATTTCCGAATAGCTGCCCTCCTGATCGTCGCGGGAGGATGAATACTCTTTGCGATAGTCGACGACCTTTTCGGACATGGCGTAATCCGTATAGATGGTTTGCCGGTCCACCCCCAGTGCGGTAAGTAGAAGTGCAGCGGCGACACCGGTGCGGTCCTTGCCCGCGGAGCAATTGAAAGTGAGCGGCGCTTGTCCCGCCACCAGCTGAGCAAACATTTCCCGGTATTTGTCGCCAAAGGCAAATGGCGCCTCGCGATATCCCTCCGTCATGTAATGGCGCGCCTTCGCGGCGGTCAGTGAGGCCCCTTCGCTCAACCAGTCGGCGCTGCCCCAGCCTTCATCACTATCCCGGCTGTAATCCCAGCGCAGATATTCAAGGTCCGCTCCCAGGCGCTGCCAGAGCGTGGGCTCGGCCTTGCGCTCCTCGATGCTGCGAAAGTCGCAGATGGTGTTGATGCCCAGCTGACCAAGATACTGATAATCCGCGGTCGTCAGACCGGCCATAGTTCCGGAGCGGTACAGCACACCCCAGCGGGTGTAGCGCCCGTCCTGGCTTCGGTAACCGCCAAGATCGCGGAAGTTGCGGCCCCCGTCCAGAGGCAGCACCCTTTCAGCGACCCAGCGCCCTGACCCGCCGGCGGTCTTGACATGGAAATAAGGGCGCGATCCCGGGTTCACCTCCACCGGGAGAGAATTGCCTTTCACCCCCGACGCGATCAGCGAGCGTTGATCGGCGCCGGGCTCGTCCGCCATATACACCGAGACGCGCTGAGGCTCTGCGAGCTCCCAACGAAGATTAACAGTGGACTCGTCACGTTCCGCTTCCAACACCCGGAAAACCGGATCGACCGAAGTTTCACCGAGCGCGACGGGTGAGGTGACGAGAAATAAAACCCAGGCGGTGAATGACAGCGCGGTGCGCAACAGGGCTTGTGCAGAATGACTGTACATAGGTGCTCCAGATCGAGAAGGGGCGAAGCGCACTCGCAGCCGGTTGAAAACATTTTTGAACAGGCTGCGAGTACGACCGTTGATCGAATGGTTAGAAGTGGGCGCGCATTCCCAGCAGGAAGCGCTTGCCAAACCCTTCCACCTCCACCGGCCGCGCGGTACTGCCCTGGTAACGAACGCCCAGTTCGTCGCTCAGGTTGTTGGCATCCAGGTAAAAGCCCAGGTTGTCGTTAAGCTGGTAGCGCAGGGAGAAGTCCAGGCGCTCCGTATCACGCCAGTAGTAGTCACCGGCCGCATCGGAGGAGATGTCGTCCAGCCAGTCGTCCCGCCACTGCCAGGACAAACGCGCAGACCAGCCGTAGTTTTCGTAAAACACCGAGGCGTTCATCACCTTGTCGGAAGTGCCCGGAAAGCCGGTCACTCTTCCGTCGGGTGTTTCGAACTCTCCGTCCAGAAAGGCGACGTTCATTTGAGTGCCGAAGCCCTGCAACACCTCGGGCAGGAAGTCCCAGTTATGGAGATAGCTTATTTCCAGCCCGGACAGCTCGCCGTTCTTCCCGTTGAGTGTGGTGTAGTAGTCGTAGCCGCTGCGGTCCATCCCATCGCTGTTGTAGCGACCGTCCCCGACGATGGTGACGGAATCGAAAAGAACATCGTCCACGTCCCGGTAGAAGGCACTGGCCGAAAGCAGCGCGCCGTCACTGAAGTACCACTCAAGGGAACTGTCCAGACCGCGCGCGGTTTCCGGCTTCACTTGCGGATTGCCTCCGTTTACCGTCGCGGCGTCGTCATTCACGGTTGCGCTGGCCCGCAACTGATTGAAGGTGGGGCGGGCAGTCCCGGAAACAAGTGCTGCGCGGAATTTCAGGGTATCGCTGAGATCCATGTTCCAGTGCACGCTGGGGAAAATTTCGGTGTAGTCTTCGTCCAGGTCGATGGCCGCGAGTCCGTCGGCCGTCTTCATGTGGCCGATGCTGGTGATGCTGACCTGCTCCATGCGCACACCCAGTAGCAGCTCGTGGCGGGACCAGCGCCAAGTGTTCATGCCGTACGCTGCAGTGATGTCTTCGCTGACCTGATAAGCGCTTTCCCGCGGATAGTAATCGGCCATGTCGACAACGCCCGCGTCCGTCAGACCGGAAAGGGTCGAGTACAGATGATTGCGAAGACCTTTGTTGTCCACATAGTGTGCGTTGAAGCCGCGATTGAAATCCGTATCCCAGCTGCTGCCAGTCAGGTATCGATCCGGGTTCCACTCCATTCCTGCCCCAGCGGCCAGTGCGGATACGGGCACATAACCGGTGCTGGAGGGCGGCGCCTCGGCCTCACGCTGATCGATCTGCAAACCGGCTTTGAAGGTTGCGTCCACCGAACCCATGCGCCAGTCGCGCGCCCCGTCGAGCTTGTAAGTCCAGGAATCCGATTCGTCGCCCAGGTGGTAGTTGATCATTGCGCCTGAATCGAAGGCCGCCTGGTTAAGCTGGGAAACCGCATCGCCGCGACTGTAACCGGAACCGTCTGACTGGGTGGTATAGAGCTGCATGTGCGGAATATTTCTGTTCCCACGGTTGTAGGAGAGGGAATGGAAGTTCGCCGGATCGGTCTGGCTCAGACGGATTATGGGCAGCTTGGTGCTGGATTCTGTTTCCGTGTAGTTGATGCGCCAATTGAGCTCCCAATCGGCAATGAAGTGATCACCGGCCAAGGTGTTGGTGAAGGTGGAGTTTTCGTACTTGCCGTCTTCAAAGGAGCCGCTCAGGGGAACGCCCACCAGTTCGCCGTCGGTGACGCCTGCGGTTCCGGCAATGGCATCCTCCAAGCCAAACACATACTGGTTGCGCAGCTCGTGGTCGAGAAACTCCGTGTCCAGCGAGGAAAAACTGAAGTGGTGCATATGGCTGGGCGAGTAAACGAACTTGAGGAGGCTGGAATTGGTTTCCCGTTCGAGCTTGTAGCTGCGCACATCAAATTCGGTGGGAATACCACTCGCGTCATAGCTGAACTCGTTGTTGTCTGTGGTCTGCTCCGCCAGGTAGTGTGAGGCGGCCACGAGAACACCGAAGCGATCACCGGCCCAACTCAGTTTTGCGGACCAGCGCTCCTGATCCCCTTCCCCCAATTCGAGCGTGCCGCCGCCCACGTCGAACTCACTGGCGAAACCACTGCCGTTCAGAGGGACGTCGGTGACGATGTTGACCCGGCCCGCAAGGGCTTCGGCGGGCATATCGGGGGTGAGGGTCTTGCTGATTTCCACCGAATCCATTACCGCCGCAGGAACGGAATCGAAACGGAAGATGCGATCTTCCGCCCCGACCACGTTGATGCCGTCGAATGCCACGGAGGTCCAGCGAGCAGGCGCCCCGCGAACCTGAATGTATCGCTCCTGCCCCTGGTCGCGCTGAACCGCCACGGCAGGCAGCCGGGCCAGTGCGGAAGCGGCTGTCTGATCGGGAAAGCGGCCGATGGTGTCGGAGGCAATGATGTTCACTACATTCACCGCTTCCCGCTGACGATCAATGGCTTCCGCCTGGCTGTCCCGAATGGGGCTGGCGGTGACGACGATCTCTTCAATGGCACCATTCTGTGCCGCCACGGGCGCGCCCAGACTGCACAAGGCGATTGCCAAAAACAGTGGCCTGCGGGAGAAATCCGCTACACCACACCAACTCGAAACTGCTTCTCTCATTTGTTCTGCCCTCGGCTCTGTCGTTGAATCCTTCGAGAAAACTACGCGACGTAGATGAAGAGCCGGTAACAGTTGAGCTACAGTTTGGTGAACGAAAAATGAATCGAAGACCACCCGTCAGGCCGTTGCGTTGATCAACAGCCTGCGAGCGGTCATGGGAAGAGAGGCCGGTTAACGGGCCGCGTCGACAGTGATGAAAATGGGGTTGGAGTAGAACCACAGATCGCTCCATGGATCCTCTCCCGGGGGGTCGGCTTCCGGCTCCAGCTCCGCGGTATTGGTACCGCGCAGACGCAGGTACACGCTTTGTTGCAGGTTGGTAACTTCTGTCTCTATGAGCCAGTAGTCGCCGTCGCGCTGCCACTGGTCGCGCTTGAACCGCTCCATCACTTTTGTGGTGGGGTTTTCATCGGCAGCGGGATTGCTGAGCTTGTCCCCGATTCCACCGACGATCAGGTCCACTCGCTTCACTTTGGGGTTGTCACCGTTGCCGTTGGGCTGCTCAGGGTCGAGAAAGCGGATCCGGATTTTCAGATCATCACCTGAAGTCAGGGACAAGGCTTCTCCAATTCCTGCTTCGCTGTTTTCGGTGGCGGCTGTGAACCACAGTTCCGAAATGAGATCGCCAGTGGTAACGAAGATGCGGCCGTGGCGGATGCCGTCAAGAATGGAGTCATGGTTTTTCTCGGCGAATACATAGGTTTTGGAGTATTCGCCGGGCCAGAAGTCGGCCCCGCCGTCGGTCCAGTGAATGTGGCTGTCGGAGTTGGCGGTGATCCACCAGCGCCGCCCCTCTCCCAGCATGGAATCCCAGAATCCTCCGAGCCGCGCGGTCATCTGGTCGTAACCGCCCATGGTGGGGAACTTGCGGTATGCACCCCGGGGGCGCTCCTTGAAATAGTCCGAATGATTGGACGGACCGAATCGCTCTTGCATCAGGGCGACCGCCTGATGCCCGGGCGCGCCTTCCATGCCCACCGCGACATCCGGAGCGGTGTCGTTCCAGGCCCGCAGTTCCGACGGTGACGTCATGCCGTACTCGCCCAGGCCTTCTGCGGAACGGGACGGGTGATGGGCAATCACCACAGGCTTGGCGGGCAGAGCGGACAGGGATTCAAGAGCTTCGAGCATGCGCGGCTCCGTGTCCCAGGTGTCATCCGCCGGCCATGGCTCGCGCTTGTTGAAGTTGGACTCGATCTCGTGGAGATGGTGACGCTCATCGTGGCTGTGGGGAACAATGATGCTGGAGTGGTCCGCCCCCGGGGTATCGAACTCCATGCCGTAGAACTGAACAAGATCCGGGATCGCCTTGCGCGACTCCTGCAGTTCCGGGTAGGCGTGCTCCAGGTTAACTTTGGAGTGGTTCGGGCCGCCGTGATCCGTGCTCACCATCCAGTCCAGCCCGAAGCGGCGGGCCATGACTGCATTCATGGGGATCGGATAGATGGCATCGGCGCCCAGAATCGGGGACGGGGGATCCACGCTGTTGTCCCAGCCAACACTATAACGGCTGTGAACGTGGTGGTCGCCGGCCAGCCAGCGCCGCTCCCCTTGCGGCGGCGGCTCGTGGGCGTAAGACGTGGTTGTGAATAACAGAAGGGCAAACAGAAATCGTCCAGTCATTGGTGATGCCGTGAGGTTGGATGAGTTTGAGCCTATGGTGTCTCACGGGTGTTACACGACTGTGACGCCAAATGGAGAAACGCCGACCTCAGCTGTTGTCAGGCAAGGTGAAGTAGCTGGAGGTGGACCCGCGACTATCCTTCGCCTTGCGAAATTCATCCCGGGCAACCACCCGCAGATGGCTTTCGTCCGGGCCGTCCAGCACACGCAATGCGCGCCCCCAGGTCCACAGGTAACTGAGCGGCGTGTCCGACGAGAGCCCCATGGCCCCAAATACCTGCATGGCCCGGTCCAGTATGCGGGTGTGCATTTGCGCCACCACAGCCTTGATACCGGACACGTCCACGCGCGCCGCTTGGGCGCCTTCTGTGTCGATGCGCCATGCAGCGTGCAGAACCAGCAGCCGCGCCTGGTCGATTTCCAGCCGGGAGTGGGCGATCCACTCCGCTACGTTGGCCTGCTCGCTCAGGTATTTGCCCTGCACCCGCCGCTCCAGCGCCCGTTCGCGCATCAACTCCAGCGCCAGTTCACACTGGCCGATGGAACGCATGCAATGATGGATGCGACCGGGTCCGAGCCGTGCCTGGGCCATCGCAAAACCGGCGCCCTCCTCTCCGAGCATGTTGCCGGCGGGCACCCGGACGTTGCGAAACACCAGTTCGCAATGCCCTTCGGGGCTGTGATAGTTCATGATCGGAATATTGCGCAGCTGCTCGACACCCGGCGCATCCATGGGCACCAGCACCATGCTGTGGCGGCGATGTGGGTCCGCACCGTCGTCCGAGACTCCAAGCACGATGGCCAGGCGACAATTGGGGTGTTCCGGGCCGGTAATGAACCACTTGCGGCCGTTAATCACGTAGTCGTCGCCGTCGCGCCGGATAAGGGTCTGGATGTTGGTGGCATCCGACGAGGCCACATCCGGTTCGCTCATGGCGAAGCAGGAGCGGATCGTACCTTCCAACAGCGGCTCCAGCCATTGGCGGCGTTGCTCCTCGGTGGCAAAGCGATGGAGCAGTTCCATATTGCCGGTGTCCGGCGCCGAACAATTGAAAACTTCCGAAGCCCAGTGAACACGCCCCATGATTTCCGCCAGCGGCGCGTAATCCAGATTGCTGAGGCGGGTGCCGGGCTCATCGTCCCGCAGTTGGGGCAGAAAAAGATTCCAGAGCCCATCCCAGCGCGCGAGAGCCTTCAGGTCTTCGATGAGTTGCAGTGGGTAAGTACCCTGCGCCACCTCCCGGTGCCATTGCTGATTGTGGGGAAGCACGTAATTGTCCATGAAGGCCTGAAGCTGCGAACGCAGCTCCTCGACCTGCGGGCTGAAAGCGAAATCCATGACATCTCCCGGTTCGATCGGCGCTCGTTTGTCGCGCAATTGTGAGCGTGATGAAGATCACCTTGAGTACCTGGCAAGTAGGGACCAATCCGGGAGCAAATGCAATACTGCGCCCATGACCCAGATCAATGAGTTTTTGTTGGGTTACCCAAACGGCACGATCGTAGGTTGGGTTAGGCCATCGGCCGTAACCCAACATGGGGAGTTGGAATCATGTGTTGGGTTACGCTGCGCTAACCCAACCTACAACAACGGCACGATCGTAGGTTGGGTTAGGCCGCAGGCCGTAACCCAACATGGCCAGCTGGAATCATGTGTTGGGTTACGCTACGCTAACCCAACCTACACGAGACGGAGTTTTGCTTCGGCACCCAGGGAGGGAACACGGACGATGGAATACCGCCGCAATTTTACGCCGGGTGGCTCCTACTTTTTTACTACGGTTACTTACGAGCGAAGGCCGGTCCTCACGCGATGGGATTCCGTCGAAGTTTTACGATGGGCGTTTCGCCGGGTTATGGCGAGATTCCCATTCACCCTTGATGCGATTGTTATCCTCCCCGACCACCTCCACAGCATCTGGACCTTGCCTGCGGGGGATTCCGATTATGCGACCCGCTGGCGGCTGATCAAAACGGCATTTACGCGGAGCTGTGATTCCCGGCTTCACTCTCGCGTTTCCTCCAACCGGGTTGCACGACGGGAGCGCGCCATATGGCAACGCCGCTATTGGGAACACACGCTAATGAGCGAGGAGGACCTGCGCGCGCATCGGGATTACCTGCACTATAACCCCGTCAAGCATGGCCTCGTCGAGGCGGTGAAGGATTGGCCTTATTCGACCTTCCATCGTTTTGTGCAGCGGGGGATGTATCCGCTTGATTGGGGTGGAGCTGAAGTAGAGCTGCGCGGGGTCGGGGGTGAATGACTTGTTGGGTTACGCTTCGCTAACCCAACCTACACGGAGGCCGGCATTTGTAGGTTGGGTTAGGCCGAAGGCCGTAACCCAACATCGATGATCACGGACGGAACACATAAGAATGGAGGCATACGATGCAGCGTCTTCTTCGAACGACTGCACTGATTTTCTGGACTATCTTTGCACATGGGACGCTGTCCCAAACACAAGCGCCAAACTTGATGCTCGCTACGGTGTACGAGGGCGAGGATGATGTTTCGGGGTATTGGGTCAGTGAAAAACTCGACGGGGTGCGTGGGCGCTGGGACGGGACTACCCTCTGGTCCCGGGGTGGCCATGTGATTGCCGCACCAGGCTGGTTCACGGAGGATTGGCCGGCGGTAACCATGGACGGTGAATTGTGGATTGGCCGTGAATCCTTCGAGGAGGTGAGCGGAATTGTCCGTAGCAGTCGAGCCGACAACAAAGACTGGAAGCGGATTCACTTCATGGTCTTTGATCTGCCGGAGCACCCGGGCACCTTCGACCAGCGCCTCCAGGCAATGAACTCGTTATTGGAAGACGCAAAGGTTCCCTGGCTGCGAGCGGTTGAACAGTTTCGGGTGGAGAGCGCGGAGGTGCTGGATGCGCGCCTCGCAAAAATTGTCGACGCGGGTGGCGAAGGGCTCATGTTGCATCACCGCGAGTCACTATACCGCTCCGGCCGTAGCGAAAGGCTGCTCAAATACAAACCCTATCAGGACGCAGAGGCCCGGGTGGTGGGTTACACGGAGGGCAAGGGCAAGTATGCGGGCATGGTGGGCGCTCTGGAGGTGGTGAACGGGAAGGGACAACGCTTCCGCCTGGGCAGTGGCCTCAGTGATGCCCAACGGGCGGACCCGCCGCCGCTGGGCACCCTGGTGACCTACCGCTACAACGGTCTGACCTCCACCGGCCTGCCGCGGTTTGCGCGCTTTCTTCGGGTTCGCCCGGAAGAATAGTAAACCGCCCCGCTTTCTGCCGGGATTGGCTCAAACCTCGGGCAGACTCTCTACCAGTTCGATCATTCGCTCCCGGGCCTCGGCATCGGGCAGCGCGCCCCGGGCCGCGCCCATGTTGTCCACCATGTGGCGCTCCTTGCTGGTGGCGGGCGTAATGGCCGTGACGGCGGGATGAGCAAGGATGAACTTCAGGAAGAACTGGGCCCAGCTTCGGGCGCCGAATTCCCCCGCCCACTCCGGCACCTCGCGGCCGTTAACCCGTTGCCACAACCGGGTACGACCGAAAGGCGCGTAAACAAGCACACCGATCTTCTGCTCCTGGGCCAGGGGGAGGATGGTCTCCTCCACCTCACGGTTGTCGATGGCGTAGTCAATCCCGATGAAATCCAGGGGCTCATTTTTCATGATGGAGATCAGCTGCTCGTACTGGCGGGGAAAGGTGGTGGTCACCCCGATGTAGCGCAGTTTTTCCTGTTCCTTGAGATCCTTGAGCAAACCCAGTTGCACATCGGGATCGCCCAGGTTGTGAACCTGAATCAAGTCGATCACCGGCTTTTTGATGCGTGCGAAGGAGCGGTCCAGTTGCGCGCGCGCTTCGTCGGGGTCCGCCTTGCCGCCACCGCGGGGCGCAACATTGAGTTTGGTGGCCCAGAAAATGTCATTGGTGATGTCCAGCTCCTCAGCCATCTCTCCCGCCACCTCTTCCGATGCGCCGTAGGAAGGAGCTGTGTCGAACACACGACCGCCCTGTTCCACCAGAGCGGCGAGCACTTCCTTCAGGGCGCTTTTGTCTTCGCTGCGCGCCACCTGCGAGAACGTGGCGGAACTGCCGAGGCCGATGACGGGCAACTGTTCGCCCGTGGAGGGGATGGCCCGGGTGATGAGGGGCGATGAACTCTCCTGCGCAAAGGAAAGATACGGCGCTAATGCCGTGGCGCCGGCAGCTTTGAGGGCGAGGCTGAGAAGTGTACGTCGGCTTACCATGGTTATTCTCCCGGTTTTGTTTATCCGATCGTGCCCGTGGATTCGCGGCCGTGGCCGTTGGCGGCGCGACAGTCCGCATCCCGCATCCGCGCCTGTTGTCGCCCCAGCCAGAACCCGAGCAGGGCCCACGCCAGGGCGAGCGGGAGTGCCACCGCGGTCAGCGCCGAGAGTCCGAGCGCGGTGCGGCTTAACACCCCTTCGGTCTGCGCACCCACAATATCACCGGTGCGGTACACAAAGGTGTCGATGAACGCTTTGGCTTTGTACTTTTCTTCACGACCCACAACGGTAAACAGAGTTTCCCGCGCGGGCCGGGTAAGAGCGCGCTGCACGGCGCGGAAACTGGCTTCGAACACCACCAGCGCCACCAGGGACCCGACAATGGCCAGCCCGATAAAACCCAGTGCCACGGTCAGCGGCAATAGCGCCAGGGTCGCCGCCACCCCCAGCCGCTTCATGACGCGCCCGGCCACCACCGCCTGCAACAGTAAAGTGGCAACCTGGGTAAGCAGGTCGATGCGCGCGAAGACTGCGGTGCGCATGTCCACGTCCTCGCCCAGCGCGGCCACCATCTGCAGACGGGTAAAGTAGATGAAGGTGGCCATGATGGTAAGGATAATGACGTAGGCGGATATCCCCAGCAGGTAACGGGATTGAATTACCGCCCGCAAGCCGGCCCAGGGGCTGCCGCCGATGGCCGTGTTGTCCACGCGCAACATGGCCTTGCTGCCGCCGCGCAACTGGCGACGGGTCAACATCCAGGCGCAGGCCAGGGCCAGCATCAGGAACAGCACGGCGATCAGGAGCAGGTTGGCGGTACCCAGAGGTTGAGCCAGCATTGTTGCCAGCCAGGGCCCGGCGATGGCGCCGCAGGTTCCACCCACGGCGATCAATGCAAAGAAGCGCTTGCTTTGTTCGAGGCTGAAGCAGTCCGCCATCAGGGCCCAGAACACCATGGTGGAGAACAGGTTGAACACACTGAACCAGACGTAGAATACCTGGCCACTGCGCTCCCCCACCGCGTCGGGGGCGAACACCAGCAGGCCGTAGAACAGCAGGAAGCTGGTGGCAAAAAAGCCGTAGGTGGCGCTGATGAAGGTCATGCGGCGCAACCGGCTTACCAGCCAGCCGAACACCGGATTTACCAACAGGGTGATCAGGGCGGTGCCGAAGAAGATCCAGCGGAGGCTCTCGATACCCTGCTGCATGCCCAGGGCGTCCCGTGCGGGACGCACTACCATCAGGGCAGTGAGCACGCAAAAGAAGTAAAGCGCGGCGAGCAGAACGGGCAACCATTCTTCGCGGCGTACGTTCGCCAATGCGCCGAGTCTGTCACCCCACGTTTTGATCACGGCCGGCTCCTGTGGCAGGACACTGGCGCAATCCTAGCACAGCCGCGCCGGAACTCGCCCCGCTCCCGTCAGTCCCCTTCTGCACATCGTTTTTCTCGTCAAGCAGAGGCTCATCATGTCCCAAGGCGGGGAAGTGACCAACCTGGAAGAACTACTCGATCGCATTGGCGAAGCTTCGGCCGAGCACGGAGAAGTGTCCTGGGACGCGGTGATGGACGAGGTGGGCACCCGCTCGTTCGGACCGATCCTGTTGCTGGCCGGTCTGGTGACGCTGGCGCCAGTGGTGGGCGACATCCCCGGGGTGCCAACTCTGGTGGGTGTGTTCGTGTTTCTGGTGGCCATCCAATTGCTGTTTGGCCAGCAGCATTTCTGGTTGCCGCAGTTCCTTCTCAAGCGCTCCATCGCCGAGGAGAAACTCACCAAGGCGCGGGGTTGGATGCGCCGCCCCGCCCGCTTCATCGACCGCCTGCTGCGGCCCCGGTTGCAAGCCCTGACCAGTGGTGTCATGCACTATGTCATCGCCCTTATGTGCCTGTGCATCGCTATGGCCATGCCGGTGATGGAAGTGGTTCCCTTCAGCGCCAACCTTGCAGGCGCGGCCTTGACTGCCTTTGGCCTGGCAATGATCGCGCGGGACGGAATACTGGCGGTGATCGCCTTCGCATTCACCGGCGGCATCGCCTGGCTGATCATCGCGCAACTGGTTTAGAGCCGTGCGCCTTAAAAAGCCAGACCGTCGAAATCCGGCTGATACTGCCGTATGTAGGATTCGAGAGTCTGATGAGGAAGGGACTGGAACTGCCGATCGAGTTCCTTGAGGTTGATTATCCGATCAAGGCGGAACAAGCGGTGGTCGTCGCGCAGAAGGCACCAGGCCAGCAGGGTCCAGGCGCTGCCCCAGTACAGCAGGGCGAGCGGGTGGACCTCCCGCTGCGACTGCTCGCCTCCTTCGTCGCGGTAATCCAGGCGTACGATGGTGCTGCCCTTGATGGCCTTTCGCAATCTTGCGGCAAAACGGACCTTGTCCTTTCGGTGCATATCAGGCACCAGCAAAGTGGCCTTTTGCAGATTCTGATCATGAACCATGCGGTCGGGGAGCACCGAGCGGATTTTCTCCAAAACCGACTCGGCGGCCCGGGACAGCTCGTCATCCGCCCAACCCTGCACCATGCGCGCACCGAGCAGCAAGGCTTCCATCTCCTCCCGGTCGAACATCAGGGGCGGGAGGGAGGCGCCGGGCTGCAGGCGATAGCCCACGCCCGCCTCCCCCTCCACGGGGACCCCCGACACAACCAGGGATTGGATGTCCCGGTAGACGGTGCGCTCGGACACCTCCAGGTGCTCCGCGAGAGTGCGCGCCGTAATTACTTTCCGTCGCGCCCGCAGCAAGGTGAGCAGGCGCATCAGCCGTTCTGCTTTAATCATCAGTCCTCTTTGACGGATCCCAGAATACGGCTTCTATTTTGTTCCCATCCGGGTCCCGAAGGAAACAGCCATAGTAGGCCGAGGTGTATTCGGGGCGCGGCCCCGGCTCTCCTTCGGATTTGGCTCCGGCGTCCAGAGCCGCCTGATAGAAGGCATGGACCTCATCCTCGCTGCGCACATCGAACGCGAAGTGTACACCGTTGCCGACCGTCGCCTTCTCCCCGTCGTGGGGCGGCCCCACCCAGAACTCCGGGAATTCGCGGCCATAGGCCACTGCTTCCGGGTAGAAGTCGAGCACTCGCCCGACGCCGAGCACCCCCAGAACCTTGTCGTAGAAAGTGCAGGCCTGGGCCATGTTGTTGGTACCAATCGACAGATGATTGATGATGGATGGATTAAGGGGTTGTGATGCCATGAACAGTTCCTTGTACGGTTGGTGAAAGTTAGCCGCGGCGGTTCCGCCGGAGCGCAAGCAAACTCTAACCGCCTCTCCTGTCAGTTGCTGTCAGGAGGTTGCAGGCAAACTGCACGGGAGCGACGGGGATTGCGGTCGGGGCCGCCCCTGGAGCGACACGGGCCAGTTAAGCGGCGCTCACGGACGAGGCTCATACCATGCAATTCTTGGTGGCTATGACCTTATGCAAAACCAGCCTATGCGGAAGGATTGAAATGCAAGTCGACCGGTCATATATTCACTCTCATGAGCAAAGGTGACTTGAAAAAGCAGCATATTCTGGGGGCCGGGCTGGGCGTAATGAAGGCCCAGGGCTACAACGGCACCAGTGTGAAGGACATTGTGGAAGCCGCCGGGGTACCCAAGGGCTCCTTTTACAATTACTTCGAGAGCAAGGAAGCGTTTGCAGTTGCGGCAATCGAACAGACTTCGTCCGCGGAATTACAGGCGGTGCGCGGCATGCTGGGCGACCGCAGCCGCCCGCCCCTGGAGCGGTTGGTGGAGTTTTTCACCTGCCAGGTCGAGGACTGCTGCCAGTGTGATTTTCGGATGGGCTGCTTCCTGGGCAATATGTGTCAGGAGATGGCCGACAGCAGCGACCTGATTCGGAACACCTTGCGGCGCGCCTTGCAGCAACACACACGTGCGGTGGAAGAAGTGCTCAGCGAGGCTCTGACCCAGGGCCAGTTGGCGGCCGATACGGACACGCGGACACTCGCCGAGTTTCTGTTCAACGCCTGGGAAGGGGCGATGATGCGAATGAAGGCCTCCAAGTCCCGTGAGCCGCTGGACGCCTTCGTCAGCCAGTTGCGCTGGATGCTGGGCCGCTATGCGCCTGTGGAGGCCATGGAGTCCTGAGGGCACGCGGGATCCCTGTTGGGTTACGGCCTGCGGCGTAACCCAACATCCCGCTGCTGCGTTCGGAACCTTTGTTGGGTTACGGCCGGTGGCCTAACCCAACCTACACACCCGGATGGTTTTGTAGGTTGGGTTAGCGAAGCGTAACCCAACATCCCGCTGCTGCGTTCGGAACCTTTGTTGGGTTACGGCCGGCGGCCTAACCCAACCTACCCACCCGGATGGTTTTGTAGGTTGGGTTAGCGAAGCGTAACCCAACATCCCGCTGCTGCGTTCGGAACCCTTGTTGGGTTACGGCCTGCGGCCTAACCCAACCTACCCGCCCGGGTGGTTTTGTAGGTTGGGTTAGCGAAGCGTAACCCAACATCCCGCTGCCGGGCGCCGAACCACGCCGCCCGAAATCCCCGAAACCCCGCCGAGCGCCCCTGCGCTGACCCGGACGACTCGGCGAAAAAACAAGACGACCGGTCAGCTTTTTTATCCAAGGAATGACGATGAACAAGCGAGTTGCAATTTCCATTCTCCTCCTTCTGCTGGGCTCGGCCGGAGGCGTACGGGCGGAGAACCCAGACCTGGAGCGCGAAAAGCGCACTGGCCCGCCCAACGACCGCGGTGTCTGGAGCATCGCTTTCGAGAATGACGTTCTCGCGGGCGGCAACCGGGACAAGGACTACACCTTTGGCCTGAACCTCACCTATACCGGTCCGCGGGCAGCCGATTTCGCGCTCAGCCCTTACCGGCTCCAGGAGCCGGTGGATCGGTGGCTGCTGCCCGACCAGCCGGAGGAAAACCACAGTCTGGAGTTCGGGTTTTACGGGTTTACCCCCGATGACATCGATATCGCCGAACCCATCGTCGACGACCGTCCGTACGCCAGCCTGATTTATCTGCAGAGCGTCCGTGAGCAGGTGGACCCCGCGCGCGGGGAAAGCTGGACCTCGAGCCTGAGCGTGGGCGTGCTGGGGCTGGACCTGGTGGGCAGCAGTCAGAACCGCGCCCATGACTTTACCGGCAGCAACGAAGCCCTTGGCTGGGATCACCAGATCAGTGACGGTGGCGAACTCACCGCCAAGTATTCACTGGCTTACCAGAAATCCTGGTTACAGGGAGCGGGCGGAGAGCTCAAAACCACCGGGCAGGTATCGGTGGGCTACATTACCGAAGCCAGTGTCGGGGTCAGCTTTCGCCGCGGGCGGATCCGTTCAAGCTGGTGGTCCTTCGACCCGGAGCTGGCTGCCTATGGCGAGCGCTCCAGCCCATTTTCGAGCTCCGGCCGGGTGACGGAACATTACCTGTGGGGCGGAGTGGCCTTGAAGGCGCGCGCCTATAACGTCTTCCTGCAGGGCCAGTTCCGGGAGAGCGACGTCAGTTTCGACAGCGACCAGCTTCACCACCTCCTGGTGGAGGGCTGGCTGGGCTACACCATGGCATTCGACGGCGGCCTGCGGGTGAGCTACTGGCTGCGCGGGCACTCTTCGGAAATCCGCGATGGCGAGGGAGATCGCGGCCTCGTCTGGGGTGGCATCATTGTTTCGAAATCCTTTTGACGAATTGGGTGCTGACAGGCTGCTGAGAAACTCTTTTTCGACGGCCTGTTCGGCCTTACATGGACATTCCCTTCGCGAGTTTAGCCTTTAACTCGAGTGAAGGTTTGCGGGCGGTTGTTGGGTTACGCTGCGCTAACCCAACCTACTCACTGAGAGAATCTTTTTCGACGGTCATGTTCGGCCTTACATTGACGATGGGTTCGCAAGGCAGGCCTATGACTCTACTGAAGGTTCGCCCGCGCTTGTTGGGTTACGCTGCGCTAACCCAACCTACTCACTGTTCGGCCGGACGTGGACGTTCGGCTCGGGATTCATGGGTTGTTGGGTTACGCTGCGCTAACTCAACCTACTCGCGCGGTGCGTGCAGGCCCCGCCCGGTGGGCATGAAAACCGCTTGTTTGAATGGACTGGACCCGAGGCTGGCGGCGCGGCGCCGTCGGTCCTGCATTTACAAGGAGGTACAATGCCACGCTTCAATTCCCTTGTCTGGCTCGCGGCGGGTGTCGCGTTGTCTGCAGCCGCCCCGATTTACGCCGAATCGGAACTGCAGCTCAACGTGCCCTACTATTTTTTTGACGACATTGACCTGGACGACGATGTGGGGCTCGGCGTGGGTTATGGCTACCGCTTCAACAACCCCTGGGGCCTTGAAATCACTTACAGCGAAGTGGAAACGGAACTTTCCCGCAGCGGTCGCGAGGTGGATGCCGAGCACTGGCAGCTGAACGGGCTCTATCACTTCAATGAACGCGAACAACTCAAGCCCTTCCTGATGCTGGGCATCGGCGAGTTGGAATTCGACGCGGGCCGCTTCGATAGCGATACACTGGCGTCCACCCTTGGTGTCGGCGTCAAGTATGACCTGAGTGACAACTGGCGCCTGCGCAGCGACGCGCGCTGGTTTCACACGGATGAAGGTTCGGACAATCTGTACGCCGTCACTCTGGGTATTTCTTACGTCTTCGGCGGCACCGCCCGCGCCGCGCCAACCCGCCAGCCGACCCCGGAACCCGCACCGAGCGCTCCCGTGCAAACTGACAGCGATGGCGACGGAGTGCCGGACGAATCGGATCGCTGTCTCGATACACCGTCCGGCGTGCCGGTGGACCGCAGCGGCTGTCCGCGGGACAGCGATGGTGACGGGGTTGCCGACGCGGACGATCAATGCCCCCGCACGCGGGCTGGCCTGAAGGTGGACGCGGAAGGCTGCCCGGTGATGCTGGAGGAGACCGTCTCCATCGAGTTGGAAGTCCTCTTCGATACCGCCAGCGCAGAGGTTAAGCCGGATTATTATCCCGAGATTCGCCGGGTGGCCGAGTTCCTGGAACAGTACGACAATACCCAGGCGGTTATCGAAGGCCACTCTGATACTCGTGGCGATGCCAACTACAACCGCCAGTTGTCCCAGCGCCGGGCGGACGCCGTGCGTGACGTGTTGGTGGGCGCAATGGGTGTTGAGGAGAACCGGGTGCGTGCCATCGGCTATGGCGAAGATCGCCCGCTGATGGAGGGCAACAGTGCCGACGCCCACGAAGCCAACCGCCGGGTGGTAGCGGAAATCAGCACCCGGGTGGAGCGACCGGCCACCGAGTGACCCAGCGCAGCGCGCGTTTGCGGTGTTGGGTTACGGCCTTCGGCCTAACCCAACCTACGGCTGTACTCTCCCTGTAGG
This sequence comes from Gilvimarinus sp. F26214L, assembly GCF_054401055.1. Taxonomy (NCBI): domain Bacteria; kingdom Pseudomonadati; phylum Pseudomonadota; class Gammaproteobacteria; order Cellvibrionales; family Cellvibrionaceae; genus Gilvimarinus; species Gilvimarinus sp. F26214L. The sequence goes on from NZ_JBTIYG010000019.1 coordinate 44,028, forward strand.
TTGGGTTAGCGAAGCGTAACCCAACATGGCATCGGTAGAGACCGTCAGGGCTTCAGGCAGTAAGCAGGGTCTCGAACCCACCGTAGATCATGCGCTTGCCGTCGAAGGGCATGGGGTTGTCGGCCATTCGCGGGTCTTCCATCATCTTGCCCATCCCTTCGTCCCGGGTTTTGCGGTCGGGCCAGACGATCCAGCCGAATGCCACCACCTCGCCCGGTTGAAGCTGGACCGCGATGGGCATGGAGGTGAGTTGCCCTTCGGGAACGTCGTCCCCCCAGCATTCTCTGATCTCCAGCGCGCCGAACTCCTTGAACATTTCAGCCGCCAGGGCCGCGTGCTTGCGATAGGCTTCCTTGTTGTCCGCGGGTACGGGGATTACAAAACCGTCGATATAACTCATCTCTCTTTCCTCTCTGGTCAGAATTGGAGACCGGTCGGGAGCACACCCTCATTCGCTCCCCGAGCCGGCCGCGCGGGCCAGCGGCAACGCAGGCCCCGGGTATGAGTCGTACGCAACCCCAATGAATCGACAAGAAGGGCAAAAAGAGCTTACCGCGCGGCCGGGCATCGGCACTGGGTTGGAGAAAGGACGTTATCGCGAGCCCCGTCGGTGTCTCGCGCCAAAAGGCCGCGGTTGCGCCACCGGATTGCGGCCCGGGCGAACCGCAAGCCGTGTTTGGCTGTCGTCTTGGTATGCGAACTTGCCTTTCCTCACTCTGGTTTTCCCGGCTGCTTGCCCTCGGCGCTCTGGTGCTGGGTGCCCTCGCGGGTGCCGATGCATTCGCCCAGGGCGCGATTCGGGTGCAGACCCATGAGGTCAGAGCGGCGGAACTGATTCGCGAGGTGCCCCTGACCGGCACTGTATCCTCACCCCGTCACGCGGTTCTGTCCACCGAAGTCGAAGGGCTTATCAGTGCCGTACATGTGGATGAGGGAGACCCGGTGGCAACGGGCGACATACTGGTGGAGCTGGACCCGGAGCTGAGCCGCATTGCGCTGGACGCCGCGGAAGCGGCGGTCGCCCAGCGTCGCGAAACGGTGGCGGACCTTCGCCGGCAGGTGGAGGAGGCCCGCACGCTAGCGGCCAATAACAACTTTCCCGCAAGCGAGCTGCGCGGTCTCGAATCGCAACTGCGGGTCGGCGAGGCAGAGCAACGAGCCGCCCAGGCGGAGCTAAGGCGCGCCCAGGCGGAGTTGGAACGCCACTGGATTCGTGCGCCCTTCAACGGCACCGTTAGCCGCAAGCTAGCGGACCTGGGTGAATGGATGTCGCCCGGGGCAGAATTGGTCGAGCTGCTGGCAACAGACCAACTCCGCCTCGACTTTCAGGTGCCCCAACGCTTCTACCCGCAGGTGGACGAATCCACTCCCTTGCAAGTGCGCTTTGAAGCCTATCCCGAACAGACCTACAGCGCGCGGGTGGATCGCAAAGTGCCCCTCAGCAACAGCGAGGCGCGCACCTTCCTGCTGCGGGCGCTGTTGGGCGCAAACCCCAATCCCCTTCTGATTCCGGGAATGTCGGCGGACGCCCTGCTGCAACTGTCCCTAAGACGCCAGGGGCTGACCGTGCCCAGGGATGCGCTCCTGCGCTACCCGGACGGCCGGGTCAGCGTATGGGTGGTTACGGATGTGAACCGGCGAACGGGCCGGGCCACTGCACGGGAGCAACGGGTGGCGCCGGGCCTCGGTTTCGGCAATCAGGTGGAGATCACCCGCGGGCTGGAGCCCGGCCATGAAGTCATTGTGCGCGGGAACGAAGCCCTGCGCGAGGGGCAACCGGTACAAATCGTCAACGACAGCAGCGAGTAACCGGCATGTTCGAAGCCATCGTTCGCAATGGCATCCTCGTCACGGTAAGCGTGCTGATCATTGCCGTTCTCGGGGTTCTTGCGGCACTGCGCATTCCCGTGCAGATGATTCCCGATCTGGAGGTGCGCACCATCAGCATCCGCACGAGCTGGCCCGGCGCGACCCCCCAGGATGTGGAGAAGGAAATCCTGATCGAGCAGGAAGAATACCTGCGCAACATCCCCTACCTGGAGGAACTGACCTCCACCGCCGAGATGGGCCAGGCCCGCATCGAGCTCGAGTTTCCCTTCGGAATCGACATCACCGAAACACTCATCCGGGTCAATAACGCCCTCACCCAGGTGCCGTCCTACCCGGAAAACGTGGACGAACCCCGCGTGGTGGCGACCTCCTTTTCCGCCAATGCCTTCATGTATTTCTACGTGGCGCCCCTGCCCGATAATCCGCAGGGTCTGGACATGGACATGATGCGCGATTTTGTGGAGGACTCGGTGCGCCCGCGCATGTCCGGCGTTCCGGGTGTGGCTCAGGTGGATGTTCGCGGCGGCGCGGAACGGCAGATTCAGATCCGGCTGGATCCGGAGCGTCTGGCAGCCCTTAATCTGAGCGTGGCCGATGTGCGGGACGCGATCACCGGGCGCAATCGCGACGTATCGGGCGGCGAGGTGGACAGCGGCAAACGGCGCTACCTGTTACGGACCGTTGGCCGCTTTGAGGATATCGAAGCCATTCGCGAGCTGATCGTTACCCGGCGCGGGGACAGTCTGATTCACCTGCGTGATCTAGCGCGGGTGGAACTGGACCACTTCAAGATCCGTGATCGGTCGCTCATCGACGGCCAGCCCGTTGTGAGCCTGTCCGTGCGGCGGGAAAGCGGCTCCAATGTCATCCGGATCAAGGACGCCATGATGCAGGAAGTGGCACGCATCAATGCCGAATTGCTGGAACCCAGGGGTATGCGGCTGGGACTGACGGCCGACGATGTGGTGTACGTTCAGGACTCGGTGGTTAATGTATGGAAGAACCTGATCATCGGCGCACTGCTCGCCACGGCGATCATGTACCTCTTCCTGCGCTCGCTAAAGGCCACGGCACTTGGCGTGATCGGCATTCCGATCTGCACCATTGCCGCCTTTCTGGGCTTGCTGGTCGCGGGCCGCACTATCAATGTGATCTCCCTTGCCGGCGTCGCCTTCGCAATCGGCATGACGCTGGACAACAGCATCGTGGTTCTGGAAAGCATCGAACTGGAACGGCAACGGGGCCTGAACAAGCTACGGGCCGCGATCGCCGGCGTGCAGAAAATCTGGCCAGCGGTGCTGGCCTCCACGCTGACCACCGTGATGGTCTTCCTGCCCATCGCCTTTATCGAGGAAGAAGCGGGACAGCTTTATTCGGATGTGGCGATCGCAATCTCGGCGTCCATTCTGGTATCACTGCTGGTGGCGATTACGGTTATTCCCACCGCGAGCGCTCGCTTGAATTTCCAGGGCGCCACTGTAAACGCCGGGGGCATGGTGCGCGAGAGGGTGCTCGCCGGTGTGCGCTGGCTGATTCAGACTCGCGCGAGGCGTCTGAGCGTTATCGGCGGTATCGTGCTGACCAGCGGACTGATTGTTGTTTTGCTGACGCCGCCGGCCGAGTACCTTCCGGAAGGGGAGGAAGCCAAGGTCTTCGCCAGCATGAACGCGCCGCCCGGCTACAACCTCGGCACCATGTGGGAAATCGGGCAGGAGGTTCAGAATTATTTCCTGCCGTTCACGCGGGAACAGCCGGAGGCCTTCGCCGAAGGCCGGGCCGATGTTCCCGCCATGCGCTACGTCAACATGCAGGTGGCAACGGACAGCCTGCGCATCATTACCGAACCGAAGGATCCCGCTCAGGTGGATGCGCTGATGGATGCGCTGGTCGAACGGTACGAACAATACCCGGGGATGCGTGCGTTCGCATCCCGCGGCTCCATCATCAGCAGCAACGACGGCGGCACCCGAAGCGTGAACCTGGATATCTCCGGGCCGAACCTTGCCGCGCTTTATGCCGTTGCCCAGGCCGCCTACAACCGGGCCCAGGAGATCTTTGAAGAACCGCGCATCCAGACCGAACCCCCGAGCCTCTCCCTCGCGCAACCCCTCCTGCAGATCCGCCCCCATTGGCGCCGTGCCGCCGAGGTGGGCATGAGCGCCGCCGACATCGGTTTTGCGGTGGCGGCCTTGACGGACGGGGCGTTTGTGGACGAGTTCTTTCTGGAAGATGACAAGATTGATATCTATCTCTATAACCAGAGCGGTACCAATGCGAATCTGGAAACACTTGCGCAGATTGCCGTGTTTACGCCTACGGGCCAGGTCATTCCACTTTCCGAGTTGGCCGAAGCGGTGGAAACAGTGGACACCAGCACCGTGCGGCGCGTCGATGGCCGGCGTACCGTGACCTTGTACATCATCCCTCCCCGTTCGGTGGCTCTGGAAACCGGGGTGGAAACCGTCAGGCGCGATCTTGTGGAGTACTTGCAAGCGCGCGGCGAAGTCCCTGCGGGTGTGAACCTGAGTATCTCCGGAGCCGCCGACCAGCTGGATGCGACCCGCGAATCACTCGGCAGCAACTATCTGGTGGCTCTCATCATTATCTACTTGTTGATGGTGGCCATCTTCTCCCACTGGGGCTATCCCCTGCTGATCATGACCACCATCCCCTTCGGCATCGCCGGCGGGCTCGCCGGGCTCGCGGTTCTCAATCTGACGGGATGGGTCAGCGAGCAATTGGGTTGGGGCGGTTTCCACCAGCCCTTTGACATGATCTCCATGCTGGGCTTTCTGATTCTGATGGGAACGGTCGTGAACAACCCGATCCTGATCGTGCATCGGGCGATCAGCAACTTCAAAGAGGAGGGTCTGCCCGCGGTCCAGGCCGTCTGCGAGGCCGTGGAGTCGCGCCTACGGCCAGTGGCTATTTCATCCATAACCACCATCTTCGGCATCGCTCCGCTGGTGTTTCTGCCCGGCGCTGGAAGTGAACTGTACCGCGGGGTCGGAGCGATCGTGATGGCAGGAATCATCGGCGCAACTCTGGTCGCACTCACCATGTTGCCTGCTCTTACGGTTTTTACTCTGGAGCGGAAAACGCAACATTGATCGCGTTGAGAATCTGAGTGGCCTTCGAAAAAGCCCAAGCGAGTCAGGAGAATTTATCCGAGGTTTCAGATGGCGGAAGCAACCCCGCACACACCAGATTGAGACGAAAGCCAGCGAATGGCGGCAGCAATCAATGGCCGGGTTGGTCGCCCCACAGGAGCTTGTGCTGCTGCAGTTGGAAGCGCACCGGCAGGTTGTCAGCGATGATCCACTCCGCCAGATCCCGACCCGCCAGCTGTTCAAAGCTGGGGGAGAACAACACCTCCCCGGTGCGCTCGAGAAGTCGCAACTCTTCCAGTTTGAAGCGCGCCCATTCGTAGTCTTCCCGATTACAGATCACGAACTTTACCTGATCGTTCTGCGTCAGCAACGGAATGTTGTCGTAGAGGTTGCGATTCACTTCTCCCGAGCCCGGCGTTTTGATGTCCAGGACTTTGCTCACTCTCACATCCACTTTGTCCACTGGCATGGCTCCACTGGTTTCCAGTGAAACCTGATAGCCGATGTTGCACAGCGCCTCCAACAGCGGGATGCAATTGGGCTGAGCAAGGGGCTCTCCGCCAGTGACGCAGACATAGAGCGGATTGAAAGCGGCAACCTTTTCCAGGATCGAGTCGACAGACTGGACCTTTCCACCGTGAAAGGCATACTCCGTGTCGCAGTAGCCGCAACGCAAAGGGCAGCCGGTGAGGCGAACAAATACAGTCGGCAGGCCGACGGTCCGCGACTCCCCCTGCAGCGAGTAAAAGACTTCGGTGATGCGCAAGGTCATATCGGACATGGAATGGAACCGCTCGAAAGACAGGATGGATGGTCCGGGAGGTGGAGGCATCCCGGGGGCCGCGATTGCGGCGCCGGGATTATCGGTGTGCAACCGTGCTGCTAGTTGGAAAAGTTCTGACGCAGGAAGTTTTTTGCCAAGGGCGCGGAGTCGCTGCCCCCTGCAGCCACTTCTTCCAGCAGGGCTTTGGCTTGGGTCTTGTCGCCGAGACGGAAGTACACCTGACCCAGTTTGTAGCGAGCCTCGGGCGCCTTGTTGTGGTCGGGATAATCCTCCACTACTTGGCCAAAGGACTGCCGCGCCTCTTCCATCTTGCCCTGGACGAAGTAAATCTGCCCGAGCCAATAGTGGGCATTGGCTGCGTAGCGACCGTCCGGGTACTGGGCGAGGTGTTCATTGAGAGCGACGATGGCCCGGTCGAATTCCTGCTGCTTGGTCGCCAGATCAACAGCGGCGCTGTAGCTGGCGAATTCGTCGGCGGGAATGGCTGCCGTCGCTGTGTCCCGGTTGGACCCGCGGGACCCGTTGGATGGTGAACCGTTGCCGCGATTGCCGGCCGCGCCGCCCTGGCTCAGTTCGCTGATCCGCCGGTCCAGATCCATGTAGTCGTCCATGCGCTGCTGCTTGAGCCGCTGGATTTCGTAGGTCTGCTCCTCGACCTGCCCACGGAGGGCTTGAACCTCTTCCTGGAGCCTCTGGACCTGATAATAGAGTTCGGCCTGCAGGCTCTGGTCGTCCTGCCCATTCTGGGCTGCAGCGGTGTTGCCGTTGCGGGACTGGCCGATCGCGCGGATGATGGGAGATGATTCAATGACCTCCACCTGGGCGACCTGAAGGCCCCGGGCAAGGCTGGAATCTGGAACGAAAAACACCGCCGCCAAGGCGGCGGCGGTGGTTATGGTGCTTCTCATCGTAGTGATCGCTACCCTGTGGAAGCCAGGTTAGTCGAGCTCTACCCGTCGGTTCATTTCCCAGACGGATTCACCGCTACCCAGACGGGCGGGGCGCTCTTCACCGTAGCTTACGGTTTCAATTCGCGAGCGGGGCACACCCTGCAGGACCAGGAAGTCAGCAACAGCGTTTGCACGACGCTCACCCAGGGCCATATTGTACTCGCGGCTGCCGCGTTCGTCAGCGTGACCTTCCAGGCGGACGGCTTCGGAGTTGTTCTTGAAGCGCTCAGCGTGAGCAGTCAGCGCGGCACGGGCTTCCGGCTTCAATACGGATGAATCAAAGTCGAAGTAGAAAACGCGGTCCAGCTCGACCTCTTCCTCCGGCTCTGTCGGAGTTACACTGCTTTCGTCGGCAGCGCCAACAGCGCCCTGATCCTGCGGTGCAGTTTCCTCGACCATGTCTTGTTCAGACGTGGAGGCACAACCGACCATCAGTGTCAGGATACAGGCCAAGCCCAATAGTTGTTTTAACGAATTATTGACCATTTCTTACTCCCACAAGTGATTTAAACGTAGAACAATAAATAAAAACTACCCAAATTTCAAAGGCTTAGTCTCTAAATGGAGACCAGGCAGGCTCCCTGACGTCGCCCTGCTTGGAGGGCAGATCGAATGCTGTAGCCGCATCCATGGAGACCGCGGCCAGGATTCCCTTGCCCTGACGGTTTTTTGTGGCATACATCAGCATGGCCCCATTGGGAGCAACTGTCGGTGATTCATCAAGGCCGACCTGCGTCTGTGTGAGCACGCGAATGTTACCGGTCTCGAACTCCTGAAGTGCAATGTGATCATTGCCCCGCTCATCCCGATGGATGAACACAAAACCGCTGCCATCCGGCGAAACTACTGGCTTCGCGTTGTATGGACCAACGAAGGTTAAGCGTTCAGGACGTCCGCTGGCAAGTGTTACTTGGTAAATTTGTGGCTTAGCGCCGCGATTTGAAGTGAAAAGGATTGCTTTTCCATCCGCCGTCCAACTGGGCTCGTGATCAATCGCGTAATGGTTTGTAACCCTTCGCAATTCACGGGTGTTGATGTCGAGTGTATAAATTTCCGGGTTGCCATCCTTCGACAAGGTCAAAGCAAGTTTTTGACTGTCCGGCGACCATGCGGGAGCGCCGTTGAGACCTTTGAAATCGGTCACTTGTCGACGCTCACCGGTAGCAACTTCCTGTATATAAATAGCAGGACGAGTTGTCTCGAAGGAGACATAGGCCAGATAACGACCGTCCGGCGACCACGAAGGTGAAAGTAAGGGCTCACCCGGCCGCGATTCTTTCAACAGGCGCGGACGTGCACCGTCCGCGTCCGCCATCATCAGGCGATATACGTTGTCGATCTCCTCTACATAAGCAATGCTGGTAGAAAAAATGCCGCGAATGCCGGTGATGCGCTCATAGATCTGATCGCTCATGTAATGAGCAAGATCCCGGAGCTGTTCCGGCCCGCCATCTACCGCCAGATCGAGCATCTTGCGTTCGTTGAATACATCGAACATCTCGAACTCCAGGTGATAGCCACCTGAGGCGTTGGTGGTGAGGTTGCTGATCACCAGATACTCGGCTTTGAGAATCCGCCAATCCCGGTAATAAACCTCTGAGGCGCGGGATGGCGAAGACAGCATGTCTCCGTGGGGAATCGGCCGGAACTGGCCGCTGCGGCGCAGGTCCGCCATGACCACCTCGGCTACATCCTCCGGCAAGGCACTGCCGCCGCTCCAGCCGGTCTGCACAATTGCTATGGGGGTAGGATTGTCCACCCCGGATGTAATCTCGATAACCAGTTCTGCGCGCACTGCGCTGCTGACCAGAAGAAAAGCCAGGGCGATGATCATTCGTCTCATTGGCGTAGGTCCTGCGGGTTGAATCTCAAAGTGAATTGGCGAAAGTGTTCTTCGAATACTGTACTGGGAACCTGCTGCAACTCGGGAAACTGCTCCGCCTTCCATACAGCTCGCTCGGCGGAAAGGTCGAAAGCGCTGTTGCCACTGCTTTTGGTAACGGTCACATTCACCACGCGGCCGGTGGGCACCAGCTGGATGCTCAGTTCGGCTTGCATGCCGTTGCGTGCGGAAGGCGGCCGGCTCCAGTTGCGCTCCACCCGGTCGTTGATCAGCGCGGAGTAACTCTGGGCGATGGCGGCATTCTCCTGCGCCTGCAGCAGCGAGCGCTCCTCCTCCAGTTCGTTCTCGAGTGCTTCCTGCATGCGCTGGCGTTCAGCCTGACGCTGCTCTTCGGCCTGGCGCTCCCGCTCCGCTTTTTCCCGGGCGAGACGCTCCTCCCGTTCCTTGGCCTTCCGGGCCTCTTCAGCTTTCTGCCTGCGCTGCTGTTCCGCGCGGCGCCGTGCCTCCTCTTCCCGTCGCTGCCGTTCCGCCTCTTCGCGGCGGGCGGCTACGTCGATGGTCTTGGGCTCGGGCTTGGGCGGCGCAGCCTTGGGCGCAGCCGCTTCCATCTGAACGATTTTCGCTTCGATATAACGGGGTACGGTTGTGCGCTTTTCATCGGAACTGGCTTCCCAGCCCCATATGACGAAGGCGAGCAACACTCCATGCAGGGCCACACTGATCACTGCCGGCACTGCATAGGATGTGGATGATGTGCGAGATACTCTCATCAGCTCGGAGGCTCGGTCACCAGGCCGACGGACCCGGCGCCGGCATTTTGCAGTTCGGTCATCATGGCCACCACCGCGCCGTAGGGCACCTTGGTATCGCCCCAGACCAGGACGGGGGTGTCGGGCTGCTGGCGCAGCACCTTGGTCACAGTTTCCTTGATTTCGGCCAGCGGTTTGGCCGCTTCCGGGGCTTCGCCCAGCTTCAGGTAGTAACTGCCGTCCGCCTTGATGGACACGATCAGCGGCTCGTCCTTCTCTTCATCGATGGGTGCGGAGGGCGCCTGCGGAAGATCCACCTGGACCCCCTGCATGATCAGGGGCGCGGTCACCATGAAGATCACCAGCAGCACCAGCATCACATCAATGTAGGGGACCACATTGATCTCGGCCATGGGCTTGCGTTTGGCTTTGCGCATCTGGGACATGAATTATGGCCGCTTTAGTCTGTGGACTTGGTATGCACCTGGCGGTGCAGAATCGAGGAAAACTCTTCAGCGAAGGTTTCGTAATAGGTCACCAGGGTTTCGGCCCGTGCTGAATAGCGATTGTAGAAAACCACCGCCGGAATCGCAGCGAACAGGCCCATGGCCGTTGCAATCAGTGCTTCGGAAATGCCGGGAGCCACCGCCGACAGTGTGGCCTGGTGAACGGTCGCCAGGCCGCGGAAGGAGTTCATGATGCCCCACACGGTGCCGAACAGGCCCACATAGGGGCTCACGGATGCGACGCTGGCAAGGAACGGCAGGTTGGTTTCGAGTTTTTCCTCTTCCCGGCGAAGCGCAACGCGCATTGCACGCTCGGTGCCCTGCATCACCGCAGCCGCATCCACGTTGCCCTTTTGCCGCAGACGGGTGAACTCCTTGAAGCCTGCGCGAAATATGTTCTCGACTCCTTCAGTCCTGCCCTTGGCATTGCCCTGGCGAAAGAGCTGATTGAGATCCACGCCAGACCAGAACTCCTTCTCAAACGCGAGGAAGGACCGGTGCGCGGTTTTCTGGTACACGCCCCGTTGCACGATCATCATCCACGACACGACGGATGCGGCGAGCAATAGCAACATTACTAGCTGCACCAACAATCCAGCGTTGGCGATGAGGCTCCAGAGGGACAGGGTTTCAGTGGCTTGGGGCATAGATTTGGTTATCCGCAATCTTATTCAAATAGTTCCGCTTCGCCGCAACGCGGCGAAACGATGTGCTCACAGTTTTTTGCGCACGGGGAGGCCGGCGCTCCCGGTCCTTTAAAATTATTTCTCCGTAGCGCCTCAGCCGGACGGCAGAGCCGAATAAAGCGCCTCGCGCAGACCGGCGGGCATGGCAACCGGTTTCATCTCCGCTTGATTGACGCAGGCAATTTTCACATCCGCCCTGCACAGGGCACGACCAGCGTGACTTACAATCTGTTCAAATTCCACATAGCTGCGCGCAACTTTTCGCACCGCTGTGGAACAATCCAGCATCTGACCCAGACAGGCCGCCTGCAGAAAATCGATATTCATGGAATGAACTACCAATAATAGCCCATTCTCCAGAGTCGCGGGCTTGTCGTAGCCGAGTTGAGTGATAAATTCGGTGCGGGAGCGCTCCATAAACTTGAGGTAGTTCGCATGGTAGACGATACCTCCAGCGTCGGTATCCTCGATGTAGACTTTCACAGGCAAGGAAAATTCCGCCATATCCGGTTTTAGACTCCTTTGCGGGCCAGCAATGCGGCGTGTGTCAGGTTTGATCAAACAGGCCGGATTGCCCCGGCCCGGCGGGCTGACCGCGTTCCGCCTGCTTGAGGCCGAAATGGTCGTAGGCATACTGAGTCACCACGCGACCGCGCGGTGTGCGGGTGATAAACCCCTGCTGGATGAGGTAGGGCTCCAGCACATCCTCGATGGTATCGCGCTCTTCGCTGATGGCCGCCGCCAGGCTGTCCACCCCCACGGGTCCGCCGCCAAACTTCTCAATCATGGTGAGCAGCATGCGGCGGTCCATGTGATCGAAGCCCTGATTGTCCACCTTCAACATGTTCAGGGCCTGGTCCGCGACTTCACCGGAAATATGGCCATCGCTTTTGACCTCTGCAAAGTCACGCACCCGTCGCAGCAGCCGGTTGGCGATCCGGGGGGTGCCGCGGGACCGCCGGGCAATTTCCGCCGCGCCCTGGTCGTCCATGGTGATCTTCATCAATTGCGCCGAGCGGCTGACGATATGGGTCAGGTCCGCCACATTATAGAACTCCAACCGCTGGACGATACCGAAACGGTCCCGCAGGGGCGATGTCAGCAGACCCGCGCGGGTGGTGGCGCCCACCAGGGTGAAAGGAGGGAGGTCCAGCTTGATGGAGCGTGCGGCCGGTCCTTCACCAATCATGATGTCGAGTTGGAAATCCTCCATGGCCGGATAGATCACCTCTTCGACGACGGGGCTGAGCCTGTGAATCTCGTCAATAAACAGCACATCGCCCGGCTCCAGGTTGGTCATCAGTGCGGCCAGGTCTCCCGCTTTTTCCAATACGGGACCCGAGGTGCTTTTCAGGGCCACCCCCATTTCCTCAGCAATAATGTTGGCGAGTGTGGTTTTACCCAAGCCCGGCGGGCCAAAGATGAGGGTGTGATCGAGGGCTTCGGAGCGATTTTTGGCAGCCTCGATAAAGATGCCCATCTGCTCGGCTACAGCCGGCTGCCCGATATAGTCCTGCAGCCGCTTGGGCCGGACGGCACGATCCTGCTGGTCTTCCTGAGGCCGGGCTACGGCATCGATGAGGCGGTCTTTTTCGATCATAAAAAGGCACTGGTTATAGGTTTCGGGCGCCTGTTGGGTTACGGCCTGACGGCCTAACCCAACCTACGATGGTGCGATCGTCGCGGGCCGTAGGTTGGGTTAGCGCAGCGTAACCCAACATTTGTCCGGGTCCGGCACGAGTGTCGTGCTTCACCGTTGGGTTACGGCCTGGCGGCCTAACCCAACCTACGATGGTGCAACTGGCGCGCGCTGTAGGTTGGGTTAGCGCAGCGTAACCCAACATTTGTCCGGGTCCGGCACGAGCGACGTGCTTACTGTTGGGTTACGGCCTCTCGGCCTAACCCAACCTACGCGGTGGCGAGGCTGCGCAGGGCCATGCGGATCAGCTCGTCGCTGCGGTCGAGCTGGTGTTCCTTCTGTACGGATACCACGATCTGCGCAGCCTGGGCGGGTTTGTAGCCCAGCGCAATCAGCGCACTTTCGGCTTCGGCGACGATGGCCCGCTCATCGGGAGCGGCCGGCGCGGCCGGAACATCCACTGCGGTTTTGGCGCTGGCGGGAAGCTGGCCGCCCCAGTCCTTGAGCCGATCCCGTAATTCGATGATCAGCCGCTCTGCGGTCTTTTTGCCAATACCCGGTACTTTCACCAGCGCCGCGGGATTGTCTTCGCGCACATGATGCACGATATCATCCGCTTCCATACCCGACAGAATGGACAAGCCCAGCTTTGGCCCGACCCCGTTCACGCGAATCAGGGCCCGAAACAGCTCCCGGTCCCGCTTGTCGGCGAAGCCGAACAACTGCTGGGCAGTCTCATTGACGGCGAAGTGGGTGTGCAGCGTGATTTCAGTGTCCACTTCCGGGAGGCGATAAATGCTGGTCATGGGCACCTGCACCTCGTAGAAGACGCCGTTGACGTCCAGCAGAAGATCGGGAGGATGTTTCTCGACCAGAATACCGCGCAATCTGCCAATCATAGAACGCCAACCATAGAACAAAGTCTCTCGTCGCCAACCCCGCTGGCTCCGGGGCCAATTTCAGGGGGCTGCATCCAGATAACCCTAAACAATCCTGCCGCGCCGGAAGCTGCGGGCGTGCGCGAATTTTATCAGATGCTGTTGTGTGTTCGCGTGACAGAGGGCTACAGCCAGAGCGTCGGCTGCGTCCTCCTGGGGCGTGCCGGGGAGTTTCAGCAGGTGTTTGACCATGTGCTGAACCTGAAGCTTGTCCGCTGAACCGGTTCCCACCACGGACTGCTTGATCTTGCGGGCCTCGTACTCGGACACGGGCAGATCCTGGCTGGCTGCCGCAACGATGGCCGCCCCGCGCGCCTGACCCAGCTTGAGGGCAGAGCTGGCGCTTTTGGCCATGAAGACCTGTTCGATGGCCATCTCCTGGGGGCAATATTCGTGAATGATTTCGTTGATGGAGTCAAAAATCAGGCGAAGGCGTTCAGCCAGGGCAACCTCGGGGATCCGTATTACTCCGCTGGTCACGTATTGGGCGCGGGAGCCCACGCTGTTGATGATGCCAAAGCCGGTTTTTCGGGAGCCCGGGTCGATCCCCAGAATCAAGGACATTGGAGTTCCAGTCGCTAATCGCCTGCAGGTGGACAAGTATCCAGTAATTGGCAGCTCAATGCCAGCAAGAGAGACCGCGGCTCGCGATCCGGAGCCCACCTTGCGGGAGTGGGCAGCCGGTTATCAATGTTGGGTTACGGCCTTCGGCCTAACCCAACCTACAGGGGCCGCGGGGGGTCGTAGGTTGGGTTAGCGGAGCGTAACCCAACATTTGTCTTTGACCCGGCACGGGCCTGGTGGGCTTTGTTGGGTTACGGCCTTCGGCCTAACCCAACCTACAGGGCCGCGGCAGTTCGTAGATACCATCTGCCCTAACTTCCCGCAACGGGCTATGTTGCCCAATGCGGGTCGTATGCCGTTTGGTGTTTCAA
>NZ_JBTIYG010000001.1:0-336769 GCF_054401055.1 Gilvimarinus sp. F26214L
TGCTGAGAAAAAAGTTGGATGCCCTCCGGGGAGAGGACAGCGGGGAAGATTAACCCCGGCCTCGGAGCGGCGACAGCCTCAACATGTGCTTCCCGAGCATTCGCATAGGCGCCTTCAGGAGAATCGGGACTTCTTCAAGTCCCTTCTCGATCAGTCGGGCGTACCCATGGTGTTCGTTGGCTTGCCGAAGTCATTGGGACTGCTGGAAACGCCGCGGCTCGACGCAGAGAAACGCTCGAAGAAGCGCCTAACTTTCTTAACCGGGCATGAGGAGGACCAGCTCAAGGATCGGACTTTGGCGGGCTTCAGAATGCGCCCGTATCCAGTCGATTCTGACGCGTGGAAGAAAGTGCTTCGTGCGTATCGAAGTGCCATGGATGTACCGTGTATCAACCTCTCGGAAGAGGAACTGGCGGTCCGGTGCTGGCTGGCGAGTTATGGACGGTTGTCCAACATTCTCGGCGAAGCAATTGAGATCACGGAGGGCGAAAGGGAAATCAGACTGAAGGATTTAGCGAAAGCCTATTCAAATAGCGAACCTGCGGATGAACGGAGGGGGAACCCATTTTTGATCTCTTCCCGCGAAGTGGAAAAGCAGCTTGGACAGATCCTGGAGGCCAAAGAACGTGCTTAACGTACTTCCTATTCGACCCTACCGCAGTTCCGATGAATGTATGGCCGGCTATGCCCTACGAATCGCTTCGCAAAACAGCTGGCCAAATCCCAAATCCATGTTTCGTGAGATGCGCCTAGGTCCATTCAGGCCTGATCCTCAGGATCAGGCGCAGCTAGCCTGGAAGCTCAGTGGCATTACCGGACACCCGGTTAGCCGGCTGACGAGAACTGATCGACTTGAACTGTTCGCATTCGAATTCGACAAGAACCGGTGCTTCCGACGCCTGGAAGCTGAAAAACCCAGAGTCTGCGTCGACTGCCTTCGGGAGAGCCCTTATCTTCGCCAATCCTGGCGGTTCTCAGGTTTGGACTACTGCGAAGCCCACGGGAAGAAGCTAACCCGCAGCTGTGGGCGCTGCGGCGAGTCATTCAGATGGGAGTCTCCCCTGCTCCACGCCGTGTGTACGTCGTGTAGTCACCCCCTAAGCCCAGAGCCGTCCACCCCTATGCCGCAGTACCTGCACTATTTGCGACGCCAGATCGGAAACGCCCAAACCCAGCGGCTCGCGGATCTCTTCCTGGCGGCCCAGCGTGTCTGCCGCCCCTATGATTCCCTGTTCGAATCACGGGAACGGCTGCCAGCCGGTGAAGACTGGAGCGATATCCTTGAGCAGGCGTACACGCTGCTGACGGATCCCGCTGTTTGGCACGGCTGGCGAAAAAGCTGCGAGTTCGAACGTGGACACCTGGCTGTTCTGGGGACGAATGCCGTCCTGTTCCCTCTCCTCACGCTCCGCGGCCAACTGAATTGCAAATGGCCCGCGGTAGACGCTCGGACTGCCGCTGTATCGAGATGCCAGTTCACGGAGCGGGCAGACTTTGCCTTCCGGCAACCTAGGCTTGCTGGCGCGGCAACCAATGAAGCACTCCGCTACCAGGTTGAGCGCCAGCATATGGCTGAGATCATCGGGCTGCCTGAGGGGTGTAGCGTCCAGACAGCGATGGACCGAGACCTGGTCAAACCGATCAAAGAAACTCGGATTTCCCGAGATGCGTTGTTCAATCTTGACGAATTGGCGAACAGTTTCGAGCCCAGGCCAATGGCCGGTGCTTCCGCTCGCCGTCTTCGCTGGGGGCAGTATGCTCACCTTCTCCCGCTTTTCGATGTCGACGCGATCGACCTGGCGAGATGGATCCAGGATGGTCGCCTTACCGGCTTCATGGACAGCCAGGCCGCGACGCTGTTGGAGGGCTTCGAACCGACGTTATCGTCTCTATACAAGAATCTGGTCAGATCCCTGAGGGCGAAGGCGGCCAATCGGTATACGCCCGAGCAATGGCGGGTTCTTTTCGGTATCTACAAAGGAGATCTGGTCGATCTGGTCGAGGCGATGAAGCCAGATCTGGATGTTGACAATCTCTTTACTGGGAAAGGCATGATCGAGGTCGAGAAGCGCTTCGTCGCGTTGCCTCGCTTTTGCAAAATGCACCTTGTCCGGCTGCCGCAAGCCCGCAAGGCCTTGCAAGCCAACGGAATCAGCCCAGTAGTAGGTAGAAACTTCTATAAGCGAAATCCAGAAACCCTGAAGGCACTACGAAAATGCCGGAAAAGCTAGTGATCTGGCCCATTCGGAAAACACCAGCGATCAAGCAACCGGGAGACTACGCATGAATCAATACACTTATACTTTGTTTTTATTCACACAAAAACAGTGTGCCGAACTGCAACCGGCCCCAAAACGAGTAGACGACGAGGTCAATCAACTGATGACTGACTTCATCAGGAAGCTTCACATCGAAAAGTCGACCAGTGTACAGTTTGCCTACGCACGCTTCCTGGAGGAACATTACAGGCTCGACTATCAGTGCTATGCGCCAAGTGAGTCGACGTTTCGCCGCCGGGCGAAAGCTTTGCAACAGGAAATCATCGAGGCTAGAAAGGCGCGTCGAGCGGCATACGCTGCCGCGAGATACAGACGGCGCGTTCGGTCCGGCGCTTTCCGCAGCCACTTCAGGGTAGATCCGCCCTGCACGCCTTCCGTGGGGTTTCGCCGTCGGCGCGAATTGAACAATTTCGTGGACACCTAATCTTCAACGACAAGGTGTACGTAGGAGTAGTACGCCAGATTTGCCTAGTCCCACGGGGCGTATCAGAGGGAGGCGGGGCGCTGGAACGCCCTGCCACAAGTCTTTAGTGCTGGTGCGCAGCCGATCGCTGGTCAGCGCGTCTGAGAAAAAAGAATTCCGCAACAAGAATGATGAACATCCCGGCTGCCGCGACGACCAGTACGAACCAGTCTGTCTGAGCCTTTACCCAAATGAATCCACCGAGCACCACAAGGTCGAGCACGATCGCTGTGAGCAGGATGCTGCCCTTCGCCTTTACTTCTTGTCGCAGGTGACGCCATACGCCCCAATGGATCGCAATATCCATGACCAGGTAGAAGACGATTCCGAGTGCCGCGATGCGGCTGAGGTCGAAAAACGCGGTTAACAGCAGCCCAAGCGCGACGGTGTAGACCAAGGTGTGCCGCTGGATGCTGCCGGGCATGCCGAAATGGCTGTGAGGAACAAGTTTCATTTCGGTGAGCATGGCCAGCATCCGGGACACCGCGAAAATACTGGCGATGATCCCACCGGCCGTGGCGATCATGGCAAGTACGACCGTGAACCACAATCCGTAGTCACCCACTGCGGGTCGGGCTGCGGCTGCGAGCGAATAATTCTTGGTGTCGATGATCTCCGGGATGCTCAGATTACTTGCCACCGCAAAACCAACCAGAGCGTAGATGACAACGCAAACGAGAATGGAGATAACAATTGCACGTCCCACGTTCCGGTGGGGATCGACCAGCTCCGAACCGCTGTTGGTGATGGTGGTAAAGCCTTTGAACGCGAGAATTCCGAGCGCGGTAGCCGCGAGAAAAGAACTGATGGGACCAGCTTCCCTGTGTTCTCCCAGGGTGCCAGTGAAGTCGGTGGCTATGCCCTCGGACACCCAGATGCCCGCAAGCCCGAAGACAATGATGCCTCCGATTTTGATCACTGCCATCCACCAGGCGACTTGCTCAATCACCCGGTTTCGCGCGAGGTTGATAAGGAAAGCCACGATCAGCAAAGCCACCCCGAGGATTGGAACCCAGTGACTACCGTCGTCGCCATCGAAAAGCTGCACCGTGTAGGCACCGAAGGTGCGGGCCAAAAAGCTCTGCGCAATAACCATGGAAAAGTACATCAGCAGCGCATGAAAGGCGGTTGGCAGGCTGTGGCCATAAGCCTTCGCCAGATACATGCCGATGCCGCCGGCCGAGGGATAGCTTTGGGACATTTTGACGTAAGAATAGGCACTGAAGGCAACCACCAGCGCAGCGGACAGAAATGCCAGCGGGAACAGTGACCCGGTCATCTGTGCCATCTGACCGGTCAAGGCGAAAATGCCGGCACCAATCATGACTCCCGTCCCCAGCGCCACTGCGCCCAGAAGGGTGAGACTATTCTTCCGGTACTGCGGACTGCGATCTGAACTCTCCACTTTCCCTCCTGTGCAACTACTCACTTGTATGGCGACGAAATTTCATCCTGATCAGGGCGAGCGAAATCAGGGGTACGAGAATCCACTGTACAAGAGGCAGCACTCCTGTTCCCAAAACTGGGAGCACCGGCATCATGTCGCTGTACTGCCAGCGGCCCCAGGTTTTGGTCGCCAAGTGTTCGAACACAATGGTTATGGCGATCCCAACAAACAGATAGACTGCCAGAGCCAAACGGGACGCTGCCGCGGGCCAACGCCAGTTTCGAGCAGCCAGCGCGGCCAGTGTGTAGGCCGCAAGCGCTATGTTCGCGTCACCGAACGCCGCCCTGGTACACAGCCAGACAGCCTCGGCGTGGCGAGCATCGGCCATTCCCCGATAGAAGAGTATTTGCCAGTTTTCCCATGCTACATGCAAGAAGAAATTAGCAGTCCAAAAAAACGTCAGGTCACCGATCGTGGTCGATCTCTTAAGCACCGCGTTTACTCTCCTCCACCGCTTACGATAAACGATGTTGTTAACTTGCGCGAACAGGCTGCCCGTCTTCTTCGTGCTCTGTTGCCGCTTCCTCGCCGAGCGAGCGCGATTTCCAGACGAAGTAAACGGCCGGCAACACCAACAAGGTCAGAACCAAGGCGCTGGACATGCCGCCCACCATGGGTGCTGCGATCCGGCTTACCACTTCCGATCCGGTGCCTGTTCCGAGCATCACAGGCAGCAGACCGGCGATCGTGGATATGGTCGTCATCATCACCGGTCTCACCCGCAATCCAGCGCCCTGTGTTACCGCGTGCAACAGATCAGAGCGCGTCATCGCCGCCCCGCTCTGCCTGATTCGTTTCCGCATCTCTTCGTAGGACTGGTTCAGATAGGTGAGCATGATGACTCCAATCTCCACCGCCACGCCCGCAAGTGCTATGAAACCAACACCGACGGCAACGGAAAAGTTGTAGCCGAGCAGGTACATCAGCCAGACAGCGCCCACCACTGCCAGGGGCAAGGTCCCGAGGATAATGGCGACCTCCGCAAAGCGGCGGAAATTCATGTAGAGCAAGACGATAATGATGGCCAGCGTGAGTGGGACGACATAGGTCAGCTTTTCCTTCGCACGAAGCATGTACTCGTACTGGCCGGACCAGGTAATCGAATAGCCAGGAGGCAACTCCAGTTCGCTGGCGACCACCTCGCGTGCCACCTTCACATAGCGACCTACATCCGTATTGATATCCACGAAGGTCCAGCCGTTGATGCGTGCGTTTTCGCTTTTGATAGCGGGCGGTCCACCTTCGATCACGATGCGGGCAACATCCGCCAGTGCGATGTGCTCGCCGTCCGGCGTCATCACCGGCAATTGTCCCAGCGCTTCCGGGGACTCACGGTATTCCTGCGGATAACGAATGTTGACGGGGTAGCGTTCCAAGCCTTCTACCGTCTGCGCCACATTCCTGCCGCCGATTGCCGCGGCGACTACTTGTTGGACGTCGTCCACATTGAGCCCGTAGCGCGCGGCCTTTGCCCGGTCGATGTCTACTTTGATGTAGCGGCCACCCGCTACACGTTCCGAGTAGACAGAAGCGGTGCCCGGCACATCTTCAAGGATATCTTCCAGCTGTTTGCCGATCTGTTCGATGGTTTTCAGTTCCGGCCCAGCCACCTTGATGCCCACTGGCGTCTTGATACCGGTGGCCAGCATATCGATGCGTGTTTTGATCGGCATCACCCAGGCATTGGTCAGCCCCGGGAACTTGACCAGCGCATCGAGCTCACTTTTCAGCTTTTCGGTGGTCATGCCTTCGCGCCATTCTTCACGGGGCTTAAGCTGTATGAATGTCTCCACCATCGTGAGCGGCGCCGGGTCGGTAGCGGTCTCGGCGCGGCCAATCTTGCCAAACACGGTTTCCACTTCGGGAACTGTACTGATCAGCTTGTCCGTTTGCTGCAGGAGTTCACGTGCCTCGCCGATGGACAATCCCGGATAAGTGGTTGGCATGTACATCAGATCACCTTCGTCGAGCGGCGGGATAAACTCGCTCCCGATTCGGGTGGCGGGCCACAATCCGACCAACAGAATGCCCGCCGCCAAGGCCAGGGTTGTTTTCGGGTAACGAAGTACCTTGTCCAATACTGGCCGGTAGCTTCTGATCAAAAGACGATTTACCGGGTTCTTGCTCTCCGGAAGAATCTTGCCGCGAATAAAGTAGCCCATCAAAACGGGCACAAGCGTTACGGCAAGGGCCGCACTGGCGGCCATGGCATAGGTCTTGGTGAAGGCCAGCGGCGAAAACATCCGCCCTTCCTGTGCTTCCAGAGCAAAAACCGGTATAAAACTTACGGTGATGATCAGCAGGCTGAAGAACAGGGCCGGTCCTACCTCGCTCGCCGACTTGGCAACCACCTCCCACCGGTTGGCGGCAGTCAGCGGGGTACGTTCCATGTGCTTGTGAAGGTTTTCAATCATCACGATGGCGCCATCGATCATGGCACCGATGGCGATCGCGATGCCGCCCAAAGACATGATGTTGGCATTGATCCCCTGCCAGTGCATCACGATGAATGCCACCAAGATCCCCACAGGGAGACTAACCATTGCCACCAGCGATGATCGCACGTGAAATAGAAAGATCACGCAAACCAGTGCCACGATTGCAAGCTCTTCCAGTAAGCTCTTCCAGAGATTGGTGACTGCGCTACTAATCAGATCCGAACGATCGTAGACGGTGACCACTTCCACGCCGTCGGGCAAGCCGGCCTTGAGTTTTTCCAGCTTTGCCTTGACACCATCAATGGTTTCCTGGGCGTTCTCGCCAAAGCGCATCACAACGATGCCGCCCACTACTTCGCCTTCACCATTGAGTTCGGCGATGCCGCGGCGCATTTGTGGTCCAACCACGACGTCCGCAACATCCTTCAGTAACAACGGCGTTCCGTTCTGGTTTTGGCCTAGCGGAATATTTTCGAGATCTTCGATCCCTTCCAGATACCCGCTGGCGCGCACCATGTATTCCGCTTCCGCCATTTCGATGACGGACGCTCCCACTTCCTGATTACCCCGCTCGATAGCTTGCTGAATGTGCGTCAACGGAATGTGAAAAGCGCGCAGTTTTTCGGGATCCACATTGACTTGGTATTGCTTGACCATGCCGCCCAGCGCCGCCACTTCGGACACCCCGGGAACCGTCTGTAACTCGTACTTCAGAAACCAATCTTGAATACTGCGCAACTGACTCAGGTCGTGCTGACCGCTGCGGTCCACCAGCGCATAAAGATAAACCCAGCCAACGCCGGTCGCATCGGGACCCAGCTGCGGTCTGGCACTGGCCGGTAGGGTGGGCGCCACCTGAGATAGGTATTCCAACACGCGCGAACGCGCCCAATATGCGTCCGTGTCTTCGTCAAAGATGACGTAGACGTAGGAATCGCCAAAGAACGAGTAGCCCCGCACCGTCACCGCTCCCGGCACGGATAACATCGCCGTGGTGAGCGGGTAGGTAACCTGGTCCTCCACTACCTGGGGTGCCTGCCCCGGATAACTGGTTTTGATGATCACCTGCACATCCGACAAGTCGGGTATGGCGTCGATGGGGGTATTGCGCACTGAGTAAATGCCGACCCCGACCAGAATCAGGGTGGCGAGCAGAACGAAGAAACGATTGTCAACGGACCAGCGAATAAGAGCTCCAATCATTGATGCGCTCCATGTTCATGGTCCGCGTGATCACGTCCGGATATGGGTTCCGACGGCTGCGGATGAACTTCTGCGTCGGTGTCGGATTTGGGGCGTACCGCAGTTACCAGGTAATCACCCTCCCCAACTTGGAACAGTTGCACTTCCACGCGCGCACCAGTAGTGAGTAGTGCCGGATCCACATCCTCGCTCAGGCTGAAGTCCATCACCATCGCCGGCCATTCCCATTGCGGGATGGCTTCATGGGCAAGAGTGACCATGCTGTGCTCAGGCATCGCACTCTCGACTTTGGCTGCGACCCAGATACTTTGCTTTTGATCGGCTGCAAGTGGCTCCGAATCGTCGTGGTCCATGCGTTGAAAATCCGAACTCTTGCTGGATTCGGAATCGATAAGAAACTGCGCCGAGGTTACGATCCGGTCGCCCTCCTCCAGTCCGGCCAGGATTTCCACCTGCCGACCCACTATCCGGCCAACCTCGACGTTGACGGACTTGAATTTCCCCTCTCCGCGGGCCAGTACCACGCGGGAGTCGCTGCCCGTGCGAATCAGTGCCTCTCGGGGGATCAACAGCACGGAGTCCTTGTGGCGGCCAGCAATGGAGAGTTGCGCAAACATGCCGGGCTTCAGTGCGTGATCGGCATTATCCATGCGAACCCGTATCTGCGCAGTCCGGGTCTCCGGGCTGATGCTCGGATAGATGTAGTCCACCTCGCCATGCCACTCGCGGCTTGGAATGTAATCCAATTCCATGATGACGGGATCGCCTTCATTAACCAAAGGGAGTTGGCGCTCGAAGACTTCGCCGGCCACCCATACTTGGTCTAGAACGCCGATGGACATCAGTCGGTCACTGGGCTTGACGAAGCTTCCCTCGCGCACCTGCAGATCACTGACGACGCCGGTCTTCGGTGCATAAACCGTGATGTTTTGCAGCACCTGGCGATTCTTGCGCAATGCCTCGATGGTCTGCTGCGGCACCCGGAGTGCTTGCAGCCGCTCGGTTGCGCCCTTGATCAATCCTTCGTTCCCCCGGTTGAGGGCGAGCACCAGTTCCTCTTGGGCATTGACCAGAGTGGGTGAATAGAGGGTGTACAGCGGATCGCCCTCGCTGACCGGGTCTCCTTCCGCCGTGACGTATAGTTTCTCGATCCAGCCTTCAACCCGCGGATCGAGGTTTAGCAGCTGATCCTGATCATACTGGATGTAGCCGACGGTTTTGACGCGGGACGTCAGCTCCCCTCGTTTAACCGTCGCGGTCCGGACGCCCAGGTTGTTCACCACATCGGGGGATATTTTCACGAGGCCTGGCTCCTGCTCTTCTTCGTAAACCGGAACCAAATCCATCCCCATGGGGGACTTGCCCGGTTTGTCCCGTCGGTAGTTGGCGTCCATGGGAGCAACCCAATAGAGCGGTTCACGTTCGCTTTTCGCCGTCGCACCCTGTTCGTCCCCCGAACCCAGGGTGCCTATCACTAAGGTGCCGACAACGCCCGCTGCGATTCCAGCGGTTACGAGCAAGAGGTGTTTGCCTGACATTTTCATTTCGGTTCACCTGTTATTTCCGACCCGGCGCCCAGCTCCTGTGGAGCTTGGGCGAGCAGGTAATTAAGCTGGGCGATGGTTTTCAACTCGGCGACTCTGATGGCGAGCGCCTCGATCTTTGCGTTAAGTTCGGCGATTCGTGCGCGCACGGCCTCGGCAAAATCGCCGGCGTCATGGTTGTAAGCGGACAGTGCGGCCTCGGCCTGGTCCTGCATTTGTGGCAGTAGTTGCTCGCGGTACAGTGATTCTCGTTGTTGCAGCCGCTGTAGCTGGACGATTGCGCCGTCCAGCTCGGCACCGAGTCTCCTCAGCAGCAGCGTGCGTTCGGTTTTGATGGCCTCGGTGCGGGAGACGGCCGCGCTCACTTCTTTGTCCTGCTTGTTTTCGGTGAAAAGCGGCAAGTCTATGTTGACGCCCACGGACAAGAGATCCGAACGCTCGTTACCCAGTGGGTCTTCATCCCGGTAGCCGTATTGTGCGCTCAGCCCCCATTCGGGTTTGTAAGCCTGTTCGGCCAACTCGATGCCTGTCGCCACCGATGCGATCTCTTGTTCCAAAGCGGCCACCGCGGGGTGTTGTACCAAGACGTTCTTCCAGTGGCCTTTGCCATCGTTATGGGCGGGCAATTCTGTGGCGACTTCGAGCACAGGCAAGTCGGGTTCTACCGCGAGTACGGCAGACTCGCCGATCCACTCGCTTAGTTGTCTTTGGGCAATCTCCTGTTCCTGCTGCAAGGCAGTGAGCCGATCATCCAGTCGGGTAAGCTCCAGTTGTGCGCGGATCACGTCCTGTTGGCGGACTTGGGCATGGGCCGATCCATAACTTGCCTCCGCGACATCAACCAGCTGCTCGAAGAGAGCCCGGTCGGATTCGATCAGGTGGATGCTTTGCTGGGCGCGCAGCACTTCCAGCCAAAGCTGAGTGACCGTTGCAGTCACGCGCGCCTTGCGATCGATCCTGAGGAAAGGCTGTTGCCGGGCGAGCTCCCGCTTCTGCTCTTTCGCCAACGCGCGGCTTTCGCCACGGGGGAAGGCCTGGCTGACACCGATTGTGGCCTGAGTCATGGCTTCCCGTCCGAAGTCCCAGTCGTCGGTGGGGAAATTGGAGAGGCCAAGAGACAGCCGGGGGTTCGGAAGCGCGGCTGCCGCAGTTGCCTCGTCAAGTAAAGCGGCTTGCCTGTGGCGGCTTCCCGCTAGCCAGGGGTCTGCTGCGATGGCTCCGGTAATGGCATCTTGCAGTGAAAGTGTCTGCTCCTGGCCGTAAACCATCCCAGGCATCAGCAATAGCACACACGCAATGGCGTCAAAATATTTCGAAAATCTCATTGATTTGCTCGCAATCGTCCAGGGCTTTCTGCGCGAACTGAGCCCGAAAGAGCTTCAGCGTGCAGAATGGCTGAATGATTTCGCGCGCTTCTGGGCTCGGCTACGTTTCCCGGGCGCTCAACGGCGAAATGACAAACGACAGACGGATCTGTCGTGTACTAGCGAACTATTGGAGGGCGGAAGAAAGAATGACCGGTCCTGGTCGGCGACTGGGGGGCGGCATTTGAATAAAGGGCCGAAGGAACCGGCGCGGGGAAGAAAGCGGAAGTTACCGCAGCAACCGGGCTGCAGTGACCGTCAGGACAGCCATCCATATCCGAGCAGTGTTGGCCCTGACAGTGGCTGCTCTGACTGTGGGAACGCACCTCATCCATGCCCGTGTCGTCATGGCTGTGCATATTTTGCATCTGACGGGTAAAACCGGATTCCGTGCCAGGCTTCTCATCCGGGCCAGCAGGCATCATCTCTGCGAATGCTTGGCCGAGCCAGACAGTCAGCAGAATAAAAAACAGACATTTGCGGACGCGAGGAGTAAGCACGGTCGTACCAGTCGTATCAGGTTCAAGGCAGAATAGCAGAGCAGCGCCTCAATTGACAAGTTCAGCTTTGCCCGGAATTGGACAGCTCGATGGCAGCTTGTTCCCCTGGTTTTTCTTTGGGCTGCACCTCGCCCCGGGATCGCTTTAGACTGGGCGATGCCACCATCCAGTGTGAGGATAGGTATGACACAGAAGTCCAAAGAACCAAGCGCCGCCGAACGGCTAAACCAATTTTGCGCCTGCCGGACCATCGACCGACCTGCGCTCGACTATGCGCTGGCTCAGGAATTCGGCGGTGCCGACGCAATCCTGAGCAGTCCGCTCTGGCAGCAGGCCTTCGCGAGCTCAGCGGTGTTTCTTCCTCAATCCGACCTCGAACAGATGCGATCCGTTGTCAGGGCACTGGAAGCCGCGGCGGCATTGCCCGCCTATCGCGAGGCGGTGCTAAGCTGGGCACCGTCGAGCGCCGACATGGACCCCGGTCCGGCTGGCGCCTTCATGGGCTACGATTTTCATCTGGAGCCGGACGGTCCGCGCCTGATTGAGATCAACACCAACGCGGGTGGCGCATTCCTCAACGCGGTCCTGGCGCGTGCCCAGAAACAATGCTGCCATCCGCAGCCGGAGGACGGGCTGACCGATAGCTTTGAAGAGTCCGTGATCCGTATGTTTGAAGATGAATGGCGCCTGCAACGCGGCAGCGGCCGTCCTCAAACCATCGCCATCGTTGATAACGAGCCCGCCTCTCAGTATCTGTATCCCGAGTTCCGGCTGGCTAAGCGTGTTTTCGAGCGGCACGGGTTTGAAGCCATGATCCTCGACCCTGCTCAGCTTATTGTCGAAGGTGGGCAGCTCCTGACGAAAGACAGTCGCCAGCGAATTGATCTGGTTTACAACCGGCTCGTGGACTTCGGACTCGAACATTCTGCGCACGCGGCAGTGCGGCAGGCGTGGCTGGAAGGCTTCGCCGTGATCACCCCGAATCCTCGCGTTCATGCCCTGCTGGCGGATAAGCGCAACATGTCACTGCTTTCCGACGCGAGTATCCTGAAAAACTGGGGCCTGGACGAAACTGCCGCCCAGCGGATTGCACGCACCGTTCCGCGCACCCGGCTGGTTTCGCCCGAGCATAAAGATGAGCTCTGGAGCCAACGCAAATCACTTTTCTTTAAGCCTGCCGCCGGTCACGGCAGCAAAGGCGTTTATCGAGGCAGCAAGCTGACGAAGGCGACCTTCGAATTCATCTTGCAGGATGATTACATCGCTCAAAGCTTTGTACCGCCATCCGAGCGCGTTGTCCTTGTCGACGGCGAACCAACAACTTTGAAAGTCGATGTCCGCCTCTATACCTATGGCAGCGAAGTGCTGCTGATGGCAGCGAGGCTCTATCAGGGGCAGACTACCAATTTTCGCACTGAAGGCGGCGGCTTCGCTCCCGTTTTTACAATCTAGGCTCTGGCTGCAGTCTCGAGCGGCTGGAACGACTTTCGCAGCCTGAAAGATGAGATTTGCGCAGCCGGGCGGACGTGGCAGAAATCACAGAGGGGCTGGGGTCGCGTTTTCCCGCCTTCGCTGATCCATGCCTGCAAAGCAGATTAGCAATGGACGTGCTGTTCCGATTATGAAGTGAGGTGAATAATCATGGCCCAGGAAGCCCGCGTGTCCAACAACAAGGCGAAGCTGTACCGCATGGTCATGGAAGAACATACCTGCCCCTATGGCCTGAAAGCGAAGGATCTTCTGCGCCGAGAGGGATTCGAGGTCGAGGACCACTGGCTAAGGTCCCGCGAAGAAACCGAAAGCTTCAAAGTTGAACATGGAGTGAAAACAACCCCGCAGGTGTTTATCAGCGGCGAGCGAGTGGGTGGCTACGACGACCTGCGCCGCCATTTCGGCAAGTCCGTGCCCGACCCGAATGCGACGAGTTATAAGCCGGTCATCGCACTGTTTAGCACGACATTTTTGATGGCGCTTGCCGCGAGTCTGGCGGTCTATGGATCGCCCTTCACGGTGCGAGCTATCGAGTGGTTTATCGCCTTCAGCATGGCGATCCTCGCAATGTTGAAACTGCAGAACGTCGAGAGCTTCTCAAGCATGTTTCTAAACTATGACTTACTGGCGAAACGCTGGGTGCCCTACTCTTACATATACGCGTTTGCGGAGGGACTCGCCGGCATACTGATGATAGCGGGGATTCTGATGTGGTTGTCGGTCCCCGTAGCTTTATTTATAGGCACCGTTGGCGCAGTCTCTGTCTTCAAAGCTGTATACATAGATCGGCGCGAGTTGAAATGTGCCTGTGTCGGTGGATCCAGCAATGTCCCTCTCGGTTTTGTGTCGCTCACAGAGAACCTGATGATGATCGCTATGGCTATCTGGATGACGCTCGGCGCACTGGGGCTGATGGCGGGGGCAAGCCACACTCCCTGAGCAATGACCCGTGCAGCCTGTATTCCGAAACTCACGACACCGCTTAGTGTCCTCAATTGAACATGGAGCGGGCTTGCGGAGGAAATCGCAATGGAAAAGACAGGGAAGCTACTACTTAAAGGAGTGCTCGCCGGCGTCGTTGGCGTTCTCTTTGTTTTTGTGATCGTCGCTCTGATCGTCGTCTATTCCGGGGCATATAACGTCGCTGCTACCGAGGAACACACGTCGGTTGTCCGCTGGGCCTTCACCACTACCCTTCACAACTCCGTAGAGGCCCGTGCTGCGAACTTTGAGGCACCCTCTCCCGCCACCGAAAGCATGATCGCCACTGGTGCCCGCGAGTATAAATCCATGTGTGAACACTGCCACGGCGGGCCCGCTATCGAGCGCGCCGGGTGGGCTACCGGCATGCGCCCAACTCCCCCGAAGCTTGTGGACGCGGCATCGCACTGGGAGGTCAACGAAGTCTTCTGGATCGTCAAGCACGGCATAAAGATGGCGGGTATGCCGGCGTTCGGGCCGGACCACGATGGCCAGACCCTGTGGTCCATCGCCGCATTCGTCAAGCAGCTACCGGGGATGACTGAGGAGCAGTACGCCGCTTTCGAAGCCGAGGGGTCGGGCGAGCACTCTCATTCCCATTAGAAACTTCACGACTCGTCGAAAAGGAGGTCACCGACGTGCACATGTCCTACTGGCGTTTTGCCGCAATGATCGCGACGTCCACGGGCGTCATGTTCGGGCTGATGTACCTGAACACCTATGCTTTCGAGCACGTGATGTGGAGCGAAACACGCTTCTGGATGGCGTTCGTGATGGGTGCCACGATGGCGGTGATCATGCTCAGCTACATGCTCAACATGTATCAGAGCAAACCCGTGAATCTGGGCATTTACGTCGGCAGTATCATTGTCTTCGGTGGCGCGCTCTGGCTCGTTCGCAGCCAGGCGACCATTGATCAGGTGGAGTACATGGAGGCAATGGTGCCGCACCACTCCATTGCCATCATGACCAGTGAGCGAGCGCAAATCGAAGATCCGCGCGTGCGCAAACTTGCTGACGAGATCATCGAAGCACAACGCCGGGAAATCTCTGAGATGAAGTACCTGGTGGCAGTGCTGAGTGAAAATGATGGAGGCAATCCACAGATGATGGAGGCGCCGCTCCCGGAAGTCGTTCCACCCGAGGAAGCTCTGCGCAGCCCCAACCTCGCTGAGACGGACCCCGCTTCGATGGACGAAGCGGAGATCGAAAAGGTCATCCCGCGCGGCCCCAGCTGCGGTTTCGCCTATACAGCCGAGGGCAAGCCCATCTTTAAAACCGGCCTGACCGAGGCGACCGCCGTAGCAGTGGTCAAGATTCACGGCCGGCTTGTACAGCTTCGCTCCGAAGCAGTAGCGAGCTTTGAAGAGCTCATCAATGGCGGCAGTTTCCATGCCGGGCCCATCCGCGTGACAGTTGGTCCTGTGCGCGGCAAATCACCCGAGGAACTCGATGGCTCGCGCCGCTGGCCCGCCAACATGATGTTTGATCTCGAACAGGGACTCAAAGTGGGCTATCGCGGATGGTACACCTGCGAACAGTGATGATGAGTGACTCTACTGCATATACTACGTCGGCATGACCGGGTATGGAGACAGTGGCGAGAAAGATGTGACAGCAAATAATAATCCCAGCGACTTCGGCCGCGTGGTCAAAACCATAACCTCAGCCCAAGCAATACAAACTTTCCTTCTGTGTCCTCGCCTTCGGCCTCGGCAAGATCAGCCGTATCGCCCAATTTGCGCTTCCACGAGAAGCCGATATAGGGCGCGAACTCCCGGCGAATTTCGTAACGAAGGCGCAGCCCCAACGCGACCTCGTTAAAGCCATTCCCGATGCCCAGATCCTCGACCTCACTTGCCGACAATCCGGTTTCGATACGTGGTTGCAGGACAAGTCGCTGGGTGAACGAGATGTCGTACTCCGCTTCCAGTTCGGCGGTGAAGTCACCGTCCTCGCTAAGGTAGCCGGTTGCCTCCACTTCAAACCAGTACAGGCCAAGTCCCTGTACACCGAGGGCAAGATGATTGAGAGAGTCGCCTTCCGAGGAAAAATCGTGGCGGATGCCGGCTTGCAGGTGCCAGTAGGGGCTTATTCTTCTGGCATACAAGGCTTCGACGTTGCCTTCGCTGCCGCCGCTCACCACGTCTTCGCCTTCGCTCTTCAGCCACAGGCGGTTCCAGTCGCCACCGAGCCAGGCCTGAGCATCCCAGACGCGTAGTTCTTCATCATCGTCCCACAGGTATTCGGCGCGATCGATGAGGCCGAAGGCAATCAGGGGCGTATCGTCTATCGTCGCCGGCCACTGCGGCGGCGGTAAAGGGAATGGACGCGCTGGCTCGCTGTGCTGTTGCGAGGCAGCCACATTGGTGAAGAAAAATAATGCGGCGCAGGAAGCCGGCACGGTGATTCTTTTGACGATCATTCCCCCTCCCGCTGTGGCAAGCCGATGTTGACGGCGTGCATCATGCCGGCGTCCATGTGATAGAGAAGGTGGCAGTGAAATGCCCAGTTGCCCGGCTCGTCGGCGGTCACATCAAAGGACAGGCGTTCCGCCGCTTTCACACTGATGGTGTGTTTACGCGGCTTGTAGGCGCCGGCGCCATTTTCTATCTCCATGAAAACGCCGTGCAGGTGCATGGGGTGTTCCATCATCGTATCGTTCACCAGCGTGAAGCGAACGCGCTCGCCATAGTCGAGGTAAATAGGTTCGTCGAGTTCGGAAAACTTTTTGCCATCGAAACCCCACATGAAGGCTTCCATATTACCGGTGAGATGGATTTCGATTTCACGCCCGGGGGGACGCGGGTCGCTGGTGGGCGTCAGACTTTCTAGGTCCGTGTACACCAACACCCGGTGATCCACATCTTCCAAGCCGGTGCCCCGTTCGCCAAGGCGATATCGCTGTACGGTAGCGACTGATGCATTTGCGGGGCCGTGGGTGTCCGGGCCATGACGTGCGACCACGGGACCGGCCTTTTCCATGCCGAGCATGGCGCCGGCATGTTCGCCTCCAGGCATCGCATTGTGCGCTTCCGACTCCGGGTGCGGCACAGCGGCGTGTTTGCCATGCGCTTCCTTGCTAGTGCCGACGGCACCGGGCGTTTTCATCTCTTGCATATCCATCGCTCCCATGGACATACCCATGTCCACCATGGAGCGCAGGGGCCGCTCCCGCAGCGCTGGAATGGACGCTGTCATTCCCGGGCGCGGCGCCAGTGTGCCGCGTCCAAAGCCACTTCTGTCCATGGATTCGGTGAAGATCGTGTAGGCCTTGTCTGCCTGAGGCTCCACAATGACGTCATAGGTCTCCGCCACCGCGATTTGGAACTCATCAATGGTAACTGACTGAACGTTTTGTCCATCCGCCTGTACGACGGTCATGGGCAAGCCCGGGATGCGGACGTTGAAGAATGTTCCGGCTGCACCATTGATGAATCTGAGTCTGACCTTTTCGCCGGGCCTGAATAGTCCAGTCCAGTTGTCTTCGGGCGCCAGTCCGTTGACCAGGAAGGTATAGGTGTAGCCGGTGACGTCCATGATGTCCGTGGGCGACATGCGCATGCGGGCCCACGCGAGGCGATCGTCCAGTGTCGCGGACCAACCGTGTTCACGGATGTCTTTAACGAGGTCTTCAATCGTGCGTTGCTGGAAGTTGTAATAGTCCGCCTGCTTCTTCAGGTGTTCCAGAACTTCATAGGGGTTTTCGAAAGTCCAGTCCGACAGAAACACCACGTAGTCGCGATCATAGTCAAAGGGATCCGGTTCTTGTGGATCGATGATCAGCGGACCATAGTGTCCCAACTGTTCCTGCAAGCCCTGGTGACTGTGATACCAGTAGGTCCCATTCTGGCGTACGTCGAATTCGTAGGTAAATGTTTCCCCCGGTGCGATTCCCGAAAAGCTCAGGCCTGCGACCCCATCCATTCCGGGTGGCACCAGCAGGCCGTGCCAGTGAATGGTGGTTAGTTCATCCAGGTGGTTGGTCACCCGCAGCACGGCGCTTTCGCCCTCTCGAAAGCGCAACAGCGGGCCGGGGACTGTGCCATTCACGGTCAACGCATGGCCGATGCGACCTGCAACTTCGAAGGGCGTTTCCCGGATTTCAAGGTCAACCCCTTCCGGCTTGACATTGAGAACACTCCCTGAGCCAGCTGGCGCCGCGTATGCGGGCGCCAAGGAACGCAGCCCGAACAGCAGTCCCGATGCACCAAGTAGCCGCATAAACTCCCGTCGGTTCAGCGTTTTCACAGCTCCCTCTCTTCTGCGGATGCTCCGGCGGCAACGTGCCACCGCTGTTTGCCTGCCCCCTGCCCCGTCAGCGCAGGCGGAATCCTGTGGCTCGGACTCAATTCGACCTTCGCGAAGGCCATGAGTTTTCCGCCGGCAACCTTTGAGGTCTCGACGAGTCGCATTATTAACTTACCGGTGCGGTTTCAACGCGGCTTCCGCGGGTCCGGCGAACTGTATCAACGATTTTCGCCTGCACCTTTTGGCAGGAAGGAAATTCGCGAGGATACTGCCGCAGGGAAGCGAGGCAATTTCGCCTAACCCGGGTGTAAAGCGACAAGGGACTGCTGTATGGAAAATCGTGGAGAATACCTGCGGCAAGGCGACATGAAAGCCGGCATGTCCATGGACGAACACATGATGATGATGGAAAAGCGCCGACTGGCTACGCTGTGGTGCCACTTCGCCAATGCGGCACTGGGGCTATGGCTACTCAGTGCTCCTTTCATTTTCGGCTATTTCACGATCGAACCTAGCGACTTTGACTTGCCACGCCTGGCGAGCGAAAGGAGCTTGCCGGACGTGGCTACCCGCAGCCTCTTGATGGCTTGGAGCGATGTCATTTCCGGTGCATTGATCGTGCTGTTCTCGGTGATGAGCCTGAAACGCGTCAGCTGGGCGCAGTGGGCGAACACAGCGATGGGCATTTGGTTGATGTCCGCACCGCTGCTGTTCTGGACTCCCTCCCCGGCCGCCTACGGTACCGGCTTGCTGGTGGGTGGACTGGTGGTAACCTTTTCCGTGCTGGTGCCGATGATGCCGGGCATGAGCATGGAAGGCATGATGCAAAAAGCGGCCATGCCACCGGGTTGGGACTACAACCCCTCGACCTGGCTACAGCGGTTGCCCATCGCCTTTCTGGCACTGATCGGGATTATTCTCGCTCGCTACCTGGCGGCCTACCAGCTCGGCCATACAGAAAATGCCTGGGACCCTTTCTTTGGCATCGAGCCGAACGGGACGGAAAGAATCATCACCTCGGATATGTCGAAGGCTTGGCCAGTGTCGGACGCCGGGGTCGGCGTGCTTGCGTACATGCTGGAGTTGCTGATGGCTGTAATGGGTGACGCCCGCCGCTGGCGAACCATGCCCTGGATGGTGGCCGGGTTTGGCGTAGTGGTGGTGCCGCTTGGTGTCGTCAGCATTTTCTTCATCATCGCCCAGCCTATCGTAATCGGCACCTGGTGCACGCTGTGCCTTGTCCAGGCCCTGGCGATGCTGATTATGATGCCCTATTCCCTCGATGAACTGGTCGCCATGGGACAATTTCTGAAGGACGCCAAAGCTCGAGGCAAGCCGTTGTGGCGCACCTTCTTCAAAGGCGACGCCATGTCCGGCGCGACGGAGGGCACGGAGGCGGAGTTCGAAGGAAGTACGAAACAGATGATGCACAAGGGCTTGCGTGGCGTTACGCCCTTGCCTTCCCTCCTCGCGCTGTGTGCAATTGGCGTATGGCTTATGTTCACCCGCCTGATCTTCGGCACCGAAGGTTCGCTCGCCGACAGTGACCACTTGATGGGCTCTCTGGTTATCACCATATCCGTTCTGGCAATGGCGGAAGTGGCCCGCACACTACGGCTGCTCAATACTGTCATTGGCCTTTGGCTTATCGCCGCTCCCTGGCTGCTGACAGGAGGCAGTCTGGCTGCCGGTATTGGTGGTGTGATCGCCGGTGCTTTAGTCATCGGCTTGAGCCTGCCAGCAGGGAAGATCCACTATCGTTACGCTGGCTGGAACAAACTGATCTGGTGAAGCCCCAAGCACGGTGGGGTTTTACCGGTAACTGATACTGACATTCGGGTACAGGGAGAGACTGCATGCAGGTCGTCGCAGTGACCGGCGCTTCGGCCGGGATCGGAAGGGCCATCGCCAAAGCCTTTGCCCGTGAAGGCGCGCGAGTCGGCCTGATTGCCCGCAGCGCAAGCGCACTGAACGAGGTGCATGCAGAGATCAAGATGGCCGGTGGCGAAGCTCTGGCGCTGCCTTGCGACGTGAGTGACCGGCAAGCGGTGGAATCCGCCACGGACCGAATCGAAAAAGAACTGGGCGAGATCGATATCTGGGTCAACTGCGCCATGCTCACGGTTTTTTCGCGCGCGGTGGACATCGAGCCAGACGAATACCGGCGGGTGACGGACGTAACCTACCACGGCTATGTGCACGGCACGACGGCGGCACTCAAGCGCATGACCCCGCGCAACAGGGGGCACATCATTCAGGTGGGCTCAGCCCTCTCCTACCGCTCGATTCCTCTGCAGTCCGCCTATTGTGGGGCAAAGCATGCGGTGCGCGGCTTTTCCGATTCGCTGCGTTCGGAGCTGATACATGAAGGTATCCAGGTCGAGGTTTCCATGGTCCAGCTACCCGCCTTCAATACACCCCAGTTCCTGTGGGGCCGCAGCCATTTGGATCAGAAGCCGCAACCTCTGCCGCCCATCCACGGCCCGGCCCTGGCGGCGGAGGCGATTGTGTGGACGGCGAAGAACCCGCAGCGGGAAGTGTGGGTGGGCTGGCCCAGCTGGCAAGCGATCCTGGGCAATAAGTTACTGCCCGGCTTTTTGGACCGCTACATGGCCAAGAAAGCCTGGGAGGGCCAGTTTACGGGGGAGAAAGCACCTCCCCACAGCCCAGACAATCTCTTTCAAACAATTGACGCTCTGCACAGCGAGCAAGGCCCGTTTTCGGACCGCTCCATCAGCCGCAAGCCCATACTCTGGCATGTCAAAAACCAGAACTTCTGGGTGAATGGCGCTGGCTTTCTATTGCTGCTCGCTGTCTTCCTTCTAGGCCTGGTCCTCGGGTGAAAACTACGGCATTTGTATGCATACGGCTGGAATGAACAAGTCTCGAAGCATCAACTGCAACTATCCGCCTATCGGTTCCCTTGGGGCCATTGGCGACGGTCATTCACTGGCACTGCTGGCGAGCGATGGCACGGTTGAATGGTTCTGTCCGGAGCGGTTTGATGCACCTCCGTTATTCTGGTCATTGTTGGACCGTAACGCCGGTGGTTACCTCCGGGTCGGGGCGCAAGAGCTCACGGCCTCTTGCATGAGCTACCACGCCGAGACTGCCGTGCTGAACTTCGAATGGCGAACGGAGACCGGCTCTGCACGAGCCTGTGTATGCATGGAATGGCCCGGCGACCAGGGCCGGCAGCGAATGCTCTGGAAAATTACTGGTGTCGAGGGTACCACCGAAATCGGCATCGATTTGTGCCCGCGCCCCGATTTTGGCAGGGCAGCTTGCCGTATGGCCGTGGATCTTAACCGCGCCGACATTGCCACCGAGCAATATGCCCTGTCGTTTCGGAGCTCTGCAGCTCTCTCCCAAGTGGGCGAGCGGATCGTCGGATGCCACGAAGTTCGCACCGGCGACACTGCCGTGTTCTGCCTGGAGCTGGTGCGGCAACCGGCGCAAGATGTGAACCCCCCGTTTCGGTTGGTTGAAACGGCCATCGAAAGTACAGTCAAGGCTTGGGAGGGATGGGTCGCGGGCATACGCTGGGGTGGATCCTATCGCGACGACATCGTCCGTAGCGCTATCACACTCAAGCTGCTCATCTATGAACCCACCGGGGCGATGGTCGCCGCCGGTACGACGGGGCTCCCGGAAGAAATCGGTGGGGTACGCAATTGGGACTACCGTTACACATGGTTTCGGGACGCCGGCATGGTAATGGACAGCCTTTACGCAATCGGATGCGAACGAGAAGCCCAGCGCTGGGCAGCATGGATGCAGGAGGTTGTTGTAGCGCATGGGATGCCTCTACAGGTCCGCTACACGGTCGACCGCCAACCCGCAGCTACGGAAGTGATTATTTCGGGCGCCGAGGGCTACCGAGGTTCCGCTCCGGTTCGCGTCGGAAATGCCGCGGCCGAGCAGTTCCAACTCGACATATACGGCGAATTGCTCGAATGCGTGTTCATCTGCGACACCATGGACGACGATACCATGCGGCGCCATTGGGACCACCTCCACCAAGCCGCAGATTTCATCGCCTCCCACTGGCAGGAAGCGGATAAGGGCATTTGGGAAGTGCGAAGCGCTGCCAGGCACCTGGTGCATTCAAAAGCCGCTGCATGGGCGGGCCTGCAACGTGCTCTGTGGATGCAGGCGAAACACAATCTCAAAGGGAACGTAAATGCCTGGCGCAAGGCGGCAGACAGTATCAAGGCCCAGGTTCTCGAGCGCGGCGTGAGCAGTGACGGCAAGCGCTTCATTCGCGCCTATGGCGACCCTCGCCCAGACGCCAGCCTTTTGTTACTTGCGCGTTTTGGAATTGTTGACGGTTGTGATCAGCGTTTTCGAAACACGGTCCGCGCCGTTCAGGAACAACTCCGTATGGGCGATGCCGATTCGGGTCTCATCAGGCGGTACCCTGCTGACTTGGACGACGGATTGCCAGGCACAGAAGGCGCGTTTGTTATCTGTGGCTTCTGGCTGGTTGATGCGCTATCAAGGATGGGACGCCACGACCACGCAAGTTCGATCTTCAGGCAGCTGCTGTCCCTACAAGGATCTTGTGGCCTGTATGCCGAGGAACTTGATCCGAGAACCAAGCAGCACTTGGGCAATTTCCCTCAGGCTTTTTCGCACGTCGGTCTGATCAATGCGGCACTGCAGCTGGAGTCTCGATAGACTCTGCGCACCAAGGGGTTCAGGGGATTTCTGGACAGCGCACGAAGTCCGAAACCCAATCAAGCAAGGAGTAGCCATGACAGATCCATATCAGCAGCAGCGAGACCAACATCACCATGTCATCATCAATTGCTTCCATCTCTGCCAGCAGTGTGGCGCCGAGTGTGCCGAACAGGGAGAACAATCGTTAGCCGAGTGCACCAAGCTATGCTACGCCTGCGCCGATACCTGCCTGTATTGCCTCAAGCTGCTAAATAGCAGAGTGGCGCAGTACAAGATCGCCTGCAGGGCGTGCGCCGAGTTTTGCGAGGCCTGTGAAGCTGAATGCCGAAAAGCAGGCGGCGACCTCATGCGGCGCTGTGCCGAAGCCTGTCGCGAGTGTGCCGATTTGTGTCGCAAAATGGCGGCTAGCTAAGGGCGCGTTTAGCAGCGGACCACACGAAATATATCGTCGAAGACGGATCTGGTGGCCTGACGATATCCGTACCCAATGAAAGCGGCTGAAGGTGACTTTCACCTGCCCTCGCACACCGCTGATGCTGCCTTCTTGCGGTTCTTCAGTTCTTTAGGTCCTGTTTACTGGTCTGGGGCCTGATGTTCGATCATCAGCCAAATATCGTTTTGCATATGTTCTTGCATGGTTGTTTCTGCATCGCTTAGTCATTCGTCCTTGTATACGCTGGTACAAGAGCGGCAGCGGTGCTCAACAGCAGGGCGCAGCTGCCGACTGCAGGAAAGTCGTCGATCGATCCGTGCCGGTGCCGGACATTCCGTGGTTCCTGCGTTCCTGCCCTTACGAATCGCCCTGGATGACTTCCTGCCGCTTGTAGGCTCATCTCACCGCTTCAACTGGTTGTCGCCCGAGCAAACGGGCGTTGATCGCAACAATCACCGTACTGGCGGACATGAGTACAGCACCCACCGCAGGCGTCAACAATATCCCCCACGCTGCAGCCGCGCCGGCGGCGAGTGGAATGGCGAACGCGTTGTAACCGGTTGCCCAGAAAAGGTTCTGGACCATTTTCCGGTAAGTAGCACGGGCGAGTCCGACAATAGCGACTACATCGCGTGGATCGCTGCGCACCAGAACAACGTCGGCGGACTCGACGGCGACATCCGTCCCTGCACCGATAGCGATGCCCAGATCCGACTCCACCAATGCCGGCGCGTCATTAACCCCATCACCCACCATGGCGACACGTAAGCCTCGGCTTTTTACTTCTCTGATCTTGTCCGCCTTTTGTTCTGGCAATACCTCGGCGAAGTAATCGTCGAGCCCCAGTTCACGCGCAACGCTCTCTGCCACGGCCTTGGAATCGCCGGTCAGCATCATGCATTGGATGCCCATTTCCTTGAGCTTGTCGATAGCGGCGCGGGACTCGGCTCTGACCACGTCCGCCAGCGCAATGGCCGCCATCACTTCGCCGTCCACCAGAAGGAACACGAGGGTTTTTCCGCCACCAATTTTCCGTGCAGCTTCATCTGGATCGAAACCCTGCTCGCGGACATAACCTGGGCTGACCACCTTCACATCCCGTCCGCCGATCCGGGCCTGCGCACCGCGCCCGGTTATGTTTTTGAAGTCGGTCACCGCCGGCGTTTGCAACTGCCGGTCCTTTGCGGCTCGGACCACGCCTTTGGCGATGGGGTGTTCGGAATGGCTCTCAAGAGCCGCCGCCAGCCGCAGTGACTCCTCCTCGTCCATTTCGCCGAAGGTGAGGATATCGGCGACGCCGAATCGGCCTTCGGTCAGCGTGCCGGTCTTATCAAAAACCACCGCCTGCAGTTCGCGGGCGCGCTCAAAGGAAGCGCGTTCCCGAATCAGCAGTCCATGGCTTGCCGACATGCTGGTGCTGACTGCCACCACCAAAGGAACTGCCAGTCCGAGTGCATGGGGACAGGCGATCACCATGACCGTTACAGCCCGGGCAATGGCAAACTGCACCCCCCCGTCCAAAAACAACCAGACGCCGAAAGTGAGCGCACCACCGCCCAGGGCAATGACGGTCAACCAGACGGCGGCGCGGTTGGCGAGATCTTGGGTGCGAGAACGGGACTCCTGGGAACGGCGCACCATCTCCATCACTTGCGAAAGGTAGGTATCATCGCCGGTCTTTCGTATTTCCAGGGTAAATGCTCCTTCGCCATTCACAGATCCGGCAATCACCTCGGCGCCCGCGCTCTTTTCCACCGGCTTGGATTCGCCAGTCAACATCGATTCATCGAGGGAGGTCTGGCCGTCGATGATCACACCGTCGGTGGGCACGCGCTCACCGGGTTTTACTAAAACGCGGTCGCCTCGCTTGAGCTCGGTGACGGGGATGTCCTCGGTCGAACCGTCATCACGCAAGCGGTGCGCTTCAGAAGGCAAGAGTCTCACAAGCGCCTCTAACGCACCGGATGCGCCCATGACTGACCGCATCTCCACCCAGTGACCAAGCAGCATTACGTCGATTAGGGTTGCCAGCTCCCAGTAAAACCCCATGCCGGGGAAGCCAAAGGTAACCGCAACCGAGTAAAAAAATGCTGCGCTTATCGCCACGGCAATCAGCAGCATCATTCCGGGGCGGCGACGCACGATTTCGTTGAAGGCGCCTTTCAGGAAGGGCCAGCCGCCGTAGAAATAGATGACGCCTGACAGTCCGAACAGTGCGTAGCGGTCGCCAGGGAAGGCGACGGGCGTATCCAGAGCAAACAGTCCCCACAGCCCGTCGGAAAGAGCGAGTACCGGAATCGTGATGAGCAGGGAAACCCAGAAGCGGCGACGAAAGTCCGCTACCATCATCGCGTGATGGTCGTGGGAGGCATGATCGCCGTGCCCCTTGTGACCAGCGCCCTCACCATGCCGATCGTGATGCCCGGCATGCCCCTGCACTTTGGCCGCCTCGGCGGCCTGGATCTGCGGGTGTGGTTTTTTTTGTTCAAGCTCGTCTTCTTTTTTTTGATCCATGGATACTTCCTTTCAACGCTTGGATTTGGGAGCGGCTCTCTGGAGTAAATTACTCCAGCGCTTCACCCACCTTCAACGCAAATTCCGGCGGCTGCTCTGACTTCAGTAACAAAACGGGCTTTGCACAGCGTTGCAATAGCTGCGTAAGGATACGGGCCCGGCCTGGGGCAAGGTGGCCGTGCCAGCCAATCGCCAGAACATCGATATCTCTTTTGCGGATGATCTTGACCAATTCCTCAGCGATATCGCCCCGGCAAAGCGCCACATCCTCAACGAGGCAGCGACACTCTGCAGGACTGCATTGCATCGAAGCTCGATTCACCATCGCCTCAAGCCGACCTGCGTATTCGTGGTAGGGCGAATCAGCGTACTCCGTTTCCGCCAGGTATCCGTAGTCACCGCCATCCACAACATGAGCCACATGCACTGCCAAACCCAGGGGCTGGGCGAGGCGAATGGCCAGAGTCAGCACCTGGTCCGCTTCCACCTCTCCGCTGATGGGCACCAGCAGAGAACGCCAGGGCAACTTTTCATGGAATGCGGGAGGCAGCAGCAACACAGGCACTTCGCAGTCGATGATGACAGTGCGGGTAACATGGCCGAGCGGAGTTACGTTGTCCTCCCTGCCATTGGCGCTCTGGCCCTGCGCGGACATGACAATCAGATCCACCCGAAGCTCCTGTACAGCCTGGAGAATCGCCTGTTCCGGATAGCTTGCAGATTGATGAAGGGTGATATGCGACCAGTGTTGCCTCGGAATTTTCAAGTCCATCAAAGCCTGTCGCGAAGGCAGTGCTTCTGTGCCAGCTCGGAGCAGGTGCAGTTTTGCATCAAGCTTGTCCGCAAGCCAGACGGCGCTACCCAAGCTTTTTGCCGCGTGTGCCGAGCCGTCGAGTGGCACCAGAATGGAAGTGACTATGCTCATCGACTTACCTCCACGCGGTGGGATCGACCTCGCCAGTAAATGGTAAATGCAAGGTGACGCCAGCGTTGCGGCAGCCGCCGTGCGGCACTATCACCGACGATAGGCTGCTCCGCGTTCCATAAAGGGCTTTCAAACGGCCGGTCCGGGAGTTTTTCAAGCTCGTCATTCAATTCTCTATGTTCGGTGGGAGAAGATTTTGCGAATGAAACGCCAAGAAAGCCCCACAGCAAAGCCTGCCAGGTGCCACCCATCGCCGCTGGATGGACGCCAAGTGAACTGTTGTGCATCACATTGGAGAGATCGAGAAAAAGGCTTTGCCGCCAATAGTGCTCCGCCGCTTCCTGGCGCCCCAGGCGGGCGGCGATGGCCGCGTGTATGGAGGGTGACAGGCTCGAGCCGTGGTCGGTTATCGGCTCGTAAAAGTCGTAATTGGCTGCCAGCACATCGGGCGGAAAGCATTCCGGAAACAGGTGCAGGAGCATGAGGACGTCCGCCTGTTTAATCAGCTTCAGACGGTTGATTTCCTCCCAGTCGAATAACCGGCTGATGGGTGCCTTGAATCGCTCTTCCGCTGGTAATGGATAATCCGCCAGCTCAAAAAATCCTTCGAATTGTTCGATGATCCCATTCTTATTCGGCTGAGGACGGTGGAGCCTGTCCAGCAAATGTCGCCAGGCCTGAAGCTCCGATTCCGCGAGCGCTATTCGGTTAACCAGCTCGGCGTGGCGGGATGGGTGTTTTCGCCACAGCCAGTTCACCGCTCGACACGCATTGACCAGATTGAACCAGGCCATCCAGTTGGTGTAGGCATTGTCATCCACGGAGTGGTGATACTCGTCAGGGCCGACCACGCCGCGCAGGTGATAGCGGTTGTTCTCTTCGACGCAGCGGCTGTGCCAGAAGCGGGCTGTTTCAGCAAACACCTCTACCCCGGTTTCTGCCATGAACGCCTCGTCGCCGGTTGCCTCCCAGTAGCGCCATAGACCATAGGCCACATCGGCGGTGACATGAAGTTGTTGCGTACCCGTGTAAATGGGTATTTCTTTCCGGGTGGTGCGCAAGATGATTTTTCGCGGCGTCACGTCTTCGCCGCTGGCGGTGGATTCCCAGGCGTAGCATGCGCCGACATGGCCCAGCTCCCTGGCACGTAGTCGGGCACCGTCAAGTGTGTGGTAGCGGTATGAAAGAAGGCTGCGCGCCAACAGTGGTTGGCTATGAAGGTAAAACGGCAACATGAAAATCTCCACGTCCCAGAAGACATGGCCTTCATAGGCCCGCCCCGTCAGGGCCCGGGCACCGACTGACACCTTGCCGTCATTGGCGGCTGCACCAGTAAGGTGATATACGTGAAAACGCAACGCCTGCACCACCGCGGGAGCACCAACAATTTCGATATCGGCACTTTGCCAGATTTTTTGCCACGCTCGACGGTACGCAGCCATCAACTGATCGAAACTGTCCCAAGAGAAGGTCTTCAGCGTTTCCAAGGCAGCGTCCAACGGATTATCGCAGTCCCTGCTGGTATAGATCACAACAA
The DNA here is from genome assembly GCF_054401055.1 of Gilvimarinus sp. F26214L. Lineage (NCBI taxonomy): Bacteria > Pseudomonadati > Pseudomonadota > Gammaproteobacteria > Cellvibrionales > Cellvibrionaceae > Gilvimarinus > Gilvimarinus sp. F26214L. The sequence goes on from NZ_JBTIYG010000001.1 coordinate 28,054, forward strand.
AGCGGCGAAACGCCAACGGCTCACCAATGCGGCCCGCGAGCCGCCAGTCCGTGCCCTCCTCACTGTCACCCTGGTGCAAGGTTCTCGAGGCAACGCAAACACAAAGGTCGGAACCTGTCGTGCGATAACATTGGATCTCCATTCCTTGGCGGATTTGGACCGGCGACGCCCGCAGGTGGGGATGGCGGTCGGCAAGGTGCGGGGTCAGCAAGGAGGTGTTGAGGTGGATGTTGCTGGAATGATTGTCCGCGCAGAGTATGAATTCATGCGCGAGTACATGTCGGTTCGCTAGTGAAGCAAAACGCTGGCTGCCGATGGACGTTTCCCGCCCGTCACCAGTGTTAAAAGTTGTCTCGTGTCGGACCACTGCATTGTGCATGTCAAGGAGACGACGGTTACGTCGCCATCGGTTGTCGGCCTGCGTGAGTTCTTCGCCATCGACATCAACGGACAGACGAAAAGGAAAAGGTAGTGAAACGAGCTCCGCGTATTTGCTTTCCCGTTCTTCGGTCATGAACTCTGCTTCGGAGTATGGTCGGCTGGGATGTTTACTGGCGTAAATCCCCGCCACAAACAGATCACCCTGCGAATTGGGCAGTGGAATATCCGGCGCGCCCCGGACGCCCATGTATCCGTTGGCGACGGTGTACATGCTTTCCAGATCCGGTTCCCGGGACGGATCAAAGCCAATCTGCTCTATAAACCAGGCTTCCTGCTGTCGCCGCTCTTCCACCCGGCTCGCCAGTTCGGCGGGATCAAGCTCCGCGAGGTCGGACACCACAACATCGGCCCCGTGGCGGGCCAGCGCTTCGGCCTTGCCGCCGTGATCCACCCCGACAGTGAGAGCGAAGCCGCCTCCCTGCCCGGCCTGAACCCCCACAATTGCGTCTTCCACGATGATTGCTCTCGCAGGATTCACACCCAGTCGCCGCGCACACGCGAGAAAGGCGTCCGGGCTTGGCTTGCCAGTCAGACCCAATTCGTGAATGTCGATTCCATCCAGAACGGCGTCGAAAAGAGAGGTGAGTCCGGCTGAGGCTAGCACTTGACGACCGTGTCGACTGGAGGTGGCAACCGCGGTTTGGATGCCGGCTTCACGGAGTGCGCGGATCAGCTGCAGAGCACCCTCGAAAACCTGCACGCCCCGGCTGTGGAGCTGCTTTTCGAACAGCGCATCCTTACGTTTGCCAAGCCCATACACAGTCTCGACCGTTTCCGGGTCGGCGGGCTCGCCTTCGGGCGTCTCTATTCCCCTGGCGTGCAGAAACGCGCGTGCACCCGCATGGCGGGGCTTTCCGTCCACGTAACCAAAATAGTCGTGCTCAATATCGAAGGGTCGGCGCGCCTCGGCGGGCAACTCCGGATGCTGCTGCAGAAATTGATCGAACAAAGACTTCCATGCCATGGCATGAAGATCAGCGGTGCGGGTGATCACACCGTCCATATCAAAGATTACGGCGTCATAGGACCAGATGGCCGAAGTAGGTTCGGCTGAGTCGCCCATATCGACAACATCCTTATTGCGGCATTAGCGCACGATGGATGCAGAGGCATCCGACCGATTCGAATCATTTGTGACCACAATACCCAGACTACGATCCTATGCTTGATGTATATCAAGCGATGCGGGCAAAATACCCGTTACAGTCCTCCTGACTAGGAAAGTACCGATATGCATCAGGCAAGCAGTGCGACAAACTCGCTCTCGACTGAAGAAGTCGAACGACTCAACGCCCACTGGCGGGCAGCCAATTACCTTTCAGTCGGACAGATTTATCTGCTGGGCAATCCGCTGCTGAAAGAACCGCTCAAGGCGGACCACATAAAACCGCGTTTGTTGGGCCACTGGGGCACTACGCCCGGCCTCAACTTCATCTATACGCACTTGAACCGCGCGATCAAAAACCACGATCTGGACTGCATCTACATCGCCGGCCCTGGCCACGGTGGACCCGCTCTGGTAGCCAATACCTGGCTTGAAGGAAGTTATAGCGAGGTCTACCCGGAAGTGCCGCAAGATGGCGACGGCATGCAGCGCTTGTTCAAGCAGTTTTCCTTTCCCGGCGGCGTTCCCAGCCACGTGGGACCGCAGACCCCCGGCTCTATTCACGAAGGTGGGGAGTTGGGCTATTCCCTCTCGCACGCCTACGGTGCGGTTCTTGATAACCCCGAGCTGATTGCGGCCTGTGTGATAGGCGACGGCGAAGCCGAAACGGGACCGTTAGCCACTGCGTGGCACTCCAACAAGTTCCTGAATCCAGCTGTGGATGGCGCCGTTCTTCCGATTCTTCATCTGAACGGCTACAAGATCGCCAACCCTACGGTGCTGGCGCGCATCAGCCGCGAAGAGTTGGAAAGCCTATTGATAGGCTACGGGTATCAGCCCTATTTCGTGGAAGGATCCGAGCCGGCCGCCATGCACCAGGTTATGGCGGCCACACTTGAACGGGTTGTGGGGGAAGTACGCAGCATTCAGGCGACGGCGCGTCAAGGTAATCACAGCCGACCACGCTGGCCGATGATCGTTTTGGTCAGCCCCAAGGGTTGGACCGGACCTCACGAGGTGGATGGCAAACTGACCGAAGGCACCTGGCGTTCCCATCAGGTTCCGTTAACGGATTTCAACAGCAAGCCCGAGCATATCGGCTTGCTGGAAGAGTGGCTGCGCAGTTACGGGCCCGAGGAGCTGTTTGACCAAGGCGGTCGTCCTTTGCCCGTGGTGACGGCCTGCGTACCAGAAGGGAAACGGCGCATGGGGGCCAACCCGCATGCCAATGGCGGTTTGCTGCTGAAAAATTTACGATTGCCCGACTATCAGGACTACGCCGTGGATGTGCCGAAACCGGGTGCAGTGCTGGCCGAAGCCACCCGGGAATTGGGCAAGTTTCTGCGCGACGTAATGAACCGCAATCGCGACAGTCAGAATTTTCGCGTTTTCGGCCCCGACGAAACCGCTTCCAATCGCCTAACCGCACTCTTCGATGAAACGGACCGGGTGTGGATGGCCGACCGGGAGGAAAGCGACGAGCATCTGGCAAGCCAGGGCCGAGTCATGGAGATCCTGAGTGAGCACACCTGCCAGGGTTGGCTGGAAGGCTACCTGCTCACCGGCCGGCATGGATTCTTTTCCTGTTACGAGGCCTTCATCCACATCGTGGATTCCATGTTCAACCAGCATGCAAAATGGCTCAAGGTCTGCAAAAGCGAAATCCCGTGGCGCCGCCCCATTGCATCCCTGAATTACCTGCTTACCTCTCATGTCTGGCGGCAGGACCACAATGGTTTCTCCCACCAGGACCCGGGCTTCATCGATCATGTCGTTAACAAAAAGGCGGACGTGATTCGCGTCTATTTGCCACCCGATGCTAATACGCTTTTGTACGTGGCCGACCGCTGTCTGCGTTCACGGGACTTCGTCAACGTCATTGTGGCGGGAAAACAAATGCAGGCTCAGTGGTTCGACATGGATAGCGCTAACAAACATTGCAAGGCCGGGATTGGCATTCTTCCCTGGGCCAGTAACGATCAGGGAAGCGAACCGGATGTAGTAATGGCCTGCGCCGGCGATGTGCCCACCATGGAAACGCTGGCAGCCGTGGACCTGCTGCGGCAGCATCTTCCCGATCTCAAGGTTCGTGTCGTCAACGTCGTGGATCTGATGACACTGCAACCCAAGGAAGAACACCCTGTGGGGCTATCCGATCGGGATTTCGACAGTCTGTTTACCAGCGACAAACCGATCATTTTCGCTTACCACGGCTATCCCTGGCTGATTCACCGTCTGACCTACCGCCGCACCAACCACGGCAACCTCCACGTGCGTGGCTACAAGGAAGAAGGTACAACCACAACACCGTTCGACATGGCTATTCGCAACGACATTGACCGATTTCATCTCGTCGCCGATGTGATCGATCGCGTGCCCTCTCTTGGCTATACAGCCGCCTATGTGAAGCAAATGGTGCGGGACAAACTGATCGATCACCGCGAGTACATCACGGAATTCGGTGAGGACCCGCCCGAAATTCGCAACTGGCAGTGGAAGCAGCCGGAGTAAGTCGACGGACTGCAAAGGAGCAGTGGCATGACTCATCCACTTAAACAACTTTCGGCACTCGGTCAAAGCGTCTGGCTCGATGACTTGCAGCGGCAGTATCTGCAGGACGGCACGATCGCCGGACTGGTACGGGACGACTGGCTTGCGGGGCTAACCTCAAATCCCGCCATCTTCGAACGGGCGATCGACAGGACCGACGTTTACGACACGGCTATCGAAAGGTTGGCACGGCAGGGTCAAAGTGCTACAGATATTTACGAGCATTTGGTGGTGGAAGATCTTCGGGACGCGGCCGACCTGTTGATGTCGGTCTATGAAGAAAGTGGTGGAAAGGATGGGTATGTCTGTCTGGAAGTATCCCCGTATCTGGCTAATGACAGCCACGCCACGATCAGTGAGGGAGAGCACCTCTGGGCGCGCGTAAATAAGCCCAACCTGATGATAAAGGTGCCTGGAACCCGTGCCGGTCTGGCGGCCATTCGTGCACTGACGGCGGAAGGTATTAACGTCAATGTGACACTACTCTTCAGTCCGGAGCGCTACGGTGAAGTGGCCGATGCCTACTGGTCGGGTCTCGAAGATCGTCTGGCAGACGGTCAATCCGTGAAGGGCATTGCCTCGGTCGCCAGCTTTTTCCTGAGCCGAATTGATGTGAAGGTCGACCGCATTCTTGACCAGAAAGGCTTAGCTGAGTTGCGGGGAACCGCCGCCGTGACCGCAGCCGCCCACGCCTACGCGCGCTATCAAGAAAGACTGCAAGCCCCCCGCTGGGAAAAACTGGGCGCGGCGGGCGCCAGGACTCAGCGATTGCTGTGGGCCAGCACCGGCGGTAAGGACCCCCGCTACAGTGAGCTCAAGTACGTCGAGGAACTCATTGCCCCCGGCACAGTAACCACCCTTCCCCTTGGTACACTGCTCGCCTTTCGCAACCACGGTAAGGCTGAACCCAGCCTAAAACGTGCCATCGAAGAGGCCGACCAACGATCCGCCGCCCTGACTGCTGCGAACATCGATATGGAAGGTGTGGCCATGGAGTTGGAACAGGAGGGAATCCAGAAATTCGTTGCGCCCTTTGACAAGCTGATGGCCCGCATTGATCGATCCTGCGATCAATTACTGTCCTGACCGGCTCAGAGGCCAGCGAGGAGTTCCCGACAGGCTTTCAGCATCTGACATTCTTCTCTGCCGGGCGCCACCATGCAAAAGACTGCGGATTCGTCCGTGCTGATTCGCTCTTCGTATACAGTGCTTTCGTTGCGTCGTCGGTCGATGCGAATACCAAGATGCTCCAGTCCGTCCACCAGACGGCCACGCAAGATCGCCGAGTGTTCGGCAATGCCGCCACTCATGACGATGCCATCAAGTCCCCCGAGCACTGCGTAGTAGGCGCCCAGGGTCTTACGCACCCGAAAGCAAAACAGGTCGATGGCCAATTGGGCGTCTTCCGATTCACTCTTCAGCAAATCGGCCATGTTTTTGCTCTCGCCTGACACTCCCAGCCAGCCAGAGTCCTGGTTCAGGACTCGGTCGGTTTCGTCCGGTGACCAGCCCTCCCGCCGCTGCAGCCAGGTCAGCAAACCCGGATCCACATCGCCGCTGCGGGTGCTCATCAATAAGCCTTCGTTGGGTGTAAAGCCCATCGTCGTGTCCACTGGTTTTCCATTCAAAATGGCGGCCATGGAACAGCCAGAACCCAGTTGCATGGTAACCAGTCGGCCACTAGCCCGCTTGCTGGTTTGCGCCCACGTTGCTGCCATGCCTTGATGCGCAAAACCGTGAAAGCCGAAGCGTCGCAGTTTGTGCTTCTCGCTTAGCGCATGTGGCAGGCCATAAGACTGGGCCACTTTGGGCAAGTCCCGAAAAAAAGCCGTATCGAAAACCGCGACGACCGTGGCGGCTGGGTGCGCCTCGAGCAGTAATCGAATACAAAGGAGGCTGTTGTGATTGTGTATGGGCGCCAGTTTCTCAAGAGCCTTGAGGTGTTTGAGGCTGGATTCGTTTACCGGAGTCGGCTCGAGGTAATCCGATCCGCCGTGAACAAAGCGAACGATAAACCGATGGCAGTGGCTTCGCTCAGCCACATTCCGTACCATTGCCTTAAGCTTTTCCACCGAGGTGTTACCCACTTCCGTGGCCACATCACTTTCGATAGATGCGAAGCGCGCCCATTTGATCGTTGCGCTACCTGGGTTCAGTACCAATATTTTCTCTGGTCCCGTCATAATCTACTGCTTCCCACCCGCCGTGAGCTTCGACTTAATGGATCGAATTGAGTCCGAACGGAGACCAGCTTGTCTATCGTTTGCTTGACGAAACGTTGTAAATAGCCGCAATGCTGGCGCCTATCAGCCATCCCAAAACAAAAGTCTGAACAATCCCCATTGCCGCCTCTGACAGGGGCACGTCGTGACGAATGATCGTACTCACGTCCAGCCCGTGCAGCAGGCTATTGAAATAGCGAACGGTTGTCGCTTCGCCGGTAAACCACATCACCAACATGCAGCCCAGGTAAAGCAAGGCCATCGTCGTGCCAACCGCAAATCCCAGTCTCCTGACCCCAATTATATTCATGAAGACTCCTTGTCTTTATGGTGTCCATCCGTGCCGTGCCCACCCTTGCCGTGCCCACCCATCATCAGTAAATGGCAGCCGAACATCAGAATGATAAAAATCCACAGTACCACGCCACTATCTACACCAAGTAAGGGCAGGACGAATATCAGCAATAGCGGCAATAAACAACCGACGAGCATCATAATCGTATGCTTGTTCACTTATCTTCTCCTCTTGTCCTGCCCATCATCAACTCTCGTTGCTTCATCGGTTTGCCTGTGACGGCGCCGTGTATACCAGGCCACCAACACGAAGACCAACAGAAGTGCGATGCCGCTCATCAAAGTCAGGCCTTGTGGGTTCATTCGAAACTCCTTGACTGTTGTCCGTCGCGTCGGGGGATAAACATGGGGACGCAGCGCTGATATTGCCGGTATTCGTCTCCGAACTTGGCCAGCATCTGCTTCTCTTCCTTGCGCGCCAGAAAAGTATAGGCGGCAACGATAATCGGAAAGGCAACTACCGACAGTAGGGTTGGCCAGTGGACGACGCCTTCGCCGAAGACTATCAAAAAAAGCCCGCTATACTGTGGATGACGCATTCGTGCATAGATACCATCGGTCATCAGCGTGTCGGAGCGGCGCGCCTGGTGAATTCTTCGCCACCCGTCAGCTACCAGGGTTGCGCCGACAAAAACGATACTATACCCGAGTAGCATGGCGACGATGTGTGCCGTTGGCGTGCCGAAGAGCTGTGCCCAGAGATTGCCACCCTCGCCCCACGCCAGATCCAGCCCGAAGAAGCGCGCAAGAAAATAGATGGTCAGAGGGAAACCATACATCTCCGCATAGAAGGCGATAATAAACGCTTGTAACACACCCGCACGGGTCCACTCTTTCCAACTGTCCGGTGCCAAATAACGATACATCAACCACGAAATGATCACTGTGACGATGACCGCCAGCCCCCACATTCCCACATGCATTGCTTGTCTCCCGTCTGATGCGCCAAAGCGACTGGTATACCGTTTGGAGGCTACAACAAGGAAGTCAGAAACACCAGCCAGTTTCACAAGGCCAGACGGGCCTTTGCGCTGGATCTGGATCGGCAGGGTAAGCCCCTTGCCTCCCCCGTGTTATAGTCAAGCTCGTCGGTAGTGGGCAGGGCAAATTCAGGAGGATACAAAGAACATACGATGCGTCGATTATCTGCTATTGCAAAAAATGTGTTGGGGGACGTGGGCTCCGTTTTCTATCTCTCATCGGTTTTGGTTGCGCTGTTTGTGGCGGCAGCCGCTATACAGCCCGAGGCAGTGGAACAGGGAGCACAGCGGATACTGGACGTCACCGCGACCAATGTCGGCTGGATGTACCTTCTGTCCACCAGCGGCTTCGTCGTGTTTGCATTGCTGGTGGCGGGTTCAAGGTTTGGCAGCTTACGGCTGGGTCCCGACGGCGAGCCTCCAGAGTTTTCCTACGCGAGTTGGCTTGCCATGATTTTCTCCGGCGGGATGGGCGTCGGGCTCGTGTTCTGGGGCGTTGCCGAACCCATGATGCACTTCAATGAACCTCCGTTGGGTATTGGAACCCCCCGCAGCGCCGAAGCGGCCCAGGCGGGATTGCGCTATGCGTTTTTCCACTGGGGACTTCACCAGTGGGCCAGCTTTACACTGGTCGGCCTTGCCATCGCCTATGTCCGCTTCCGGCACAACAGCTACGGTTTGATCAGTGAAACCTTGCGCCCCCTTCTCGGACACCGGGTGGATCAAGGCTGGGGGAAGGCCATCGACATCCTCGCGGTGGTATCGACAACATTCGGCGTCGCCACCACGCTGGGACTGGGTGCCCTGCAAATCAACAGCGGCTTGTCCCGAGTGGCCGATATTCCCTACGGCGTGCTCTCACAGTTCGCAATCATTGCCGTGGTCGGCGCACTCTTCATGGCGTCCGCCATGACCCCACTGGACAAAGGCATCCGCCATCTCAGCAATGCCAATATGCTACTGGCTTCCGCGCTGCTTCTCTTTGTCCTCCTATTTGGACCAACGGCGTTTATTCTCAGCGAGATGACTCAAACTCTGGGCGAGTATCTGGGGAACATCATCGAAATGAGCTTAATGACCACACCCCACTCCGAGAACCAGTGGGTGGCGGAATGGACGATGTTCTACTGGGCCTGGGGCTTGAGTTGGGCGCCCTTTGTGGGCAGCTTTATCGCCCGCATTTCGCGGGGGCGGACCATCCGCGAATTTGTATTGGGCGTGATGATTGTGCCGGTTGTACTGAGCATGCTCTGGTTTTCGTCCTTCGGCGGTTCTGCCATTCACTTCGAACTGAGTGGGCAGGCCGGTATCGCCGATGCTGTCGCCCGAGAGGCTCCCGCAGGCTTGTACGTCTTACTGGACCAACTCCCTTGGAGTACCCTTCTATCGGTTGCGGCCACCTTGCTGGTGGCCATGTTTGTCATCACCTCCGCCGATTCCGCCACCTTTGTGCTCGGCATGTTCACTTCAAAAGGCGTGCTCAACCCGACGCGTTTCGTCCGGATTCTTTGGGGCTGCTTGCAGCTATCGGTGGCCGCGGTGCTGCTACTCAGCGGCGGCCTGGAGGGGCTGCGCACTGTGTCCATTATCGCTGCATTTCCCTTTATGCTGGTGATGCTGTTAATGACCTTCGCACTATACAAGGATCTGTCGCTGGAGTTTCAGCGGCGCGAACAAAAAACACTGCTGCTCGAAAGCCGGATCGAGCGCTTGTTGCTACGCGAATCCGAGCGCGAAGCCGAACAAGCCGTGGAAGAAGAGGTTCATCCGAGCGCGCCTGAAGAGGCGGTCAAGCAAAAAGCGGATGTGTCAAAATACCCTGACCCTCAGTCCACATAAACACCTGCCCCCTCAGTAGGCAACGGCTGAGCTCGCGTTCTCGCAACCACTTCGTCATCGCCCCTATTCGGTCAGGGGTTCACTTGGCACACCTAACGCAGATAAGCCTCACTCGCATAACGGCGCATCATGCGCTGACTATTAAAGCGAGGGCCGATTTTGCTTATGGCCTCCTTCATCATCCAGGTCCAATGTCGACGATCATCAAAGTATAGTGGCAGTACCACGTGATCCAGCTTTTCATATAGAGCTTCAGCGTCGTCATCGCCGCTGATGGCCCAGCCGGTCACTCCCTCCGTACAGCCTTCAACCCACCAGCCGTCCATTGTGCTCAGATTTAACACGCCGTTTAGGGCCGCTTTCATACCGCTGGTACCCGATGCTTCGTGGGGAGGCAACGGAGTGTTCAGCCATACGTCGGCACCTGCCACCAACTTCTGCGCGATAGCCATTTCGTAGTTCGGCACGAAGGCCATTGGGATCGCTTCGCGCAGGCTGTGCATGTGCTGATGGATTTTCTCAATCGCAGCTTTACCTCCGCTATCGCGCGGGTGGGCTTTGCCTGCCATTACCAATTGGAAAGGCTGAGCACTGGCCATAGCCCTCAGGCGGTCGAGGTCGCTGAATATCAGGTCCGGGCGCTTGTAGCCGGTCATCCGTCTAGCGAAGACGATCAGTGGCAAGTCCGGTCGCAATTCTACCCCCGTTCGCCGTTGAACTTCAGCAATCAACTCAGCCTTCGCGGTTTCGTGGGCCGACCAAATGGCATCATCCGGTAGCCGGTCGACCCCCGCCAGTTGCTCGGGATCGTGTCCCCAGTCCGGGGCCATGTCCTGATACAAACGCGCGAATGCAGGGTGAACCCAGGTAGGAGGATGGACACCATTAGTAATGGACCGGATTGCATAGCCGGGGAACATTTGCCGTGCGGTCTCGGCGTGGCGGATTGCAACCCCGTTGACATATCCGCTCAAGTTAAGCGCCAGACGCGTCATATTGAGGCAGTCGTCGCCCGCTACGAGCTGCAGCTGTTGTCGCTCCATAAGTTCGTTCAGCAGGGGCATCGCTGTGTCGTAGTCGAACCGGTCGTGGCCCGCCTCAACCGGTGTATGCGTCGTGAAGACGCACTGTTCGCGAACCCGCTCGCCGTCATAGTGCAGTCCTTCTGAGGGGCCACCGCCTCGCTTGGGAAAGCGCTGCAACAGCGCGGCAGGGAGCAAGGCGGCATGCCCCTCGTTCAGGTGATAAGTCTCAATCGTAAATCCCAGTGCGTGGAGTATTCGCTGGCCGCCAATGCCGAGCACAATTTCCTGTCGCAGGCGATAAACTTCGTCGCCACCATACAAGCGACCCGTGATCTGGCGGTCGGCCGGATGGTTATGCGCAAGCTCGGTATCGAGGAGTAATACCGGCACTGCATGGCCCAAGGGACAGGTGACTACATACAGCCATGGTTGTATCCAAACGGCTCTCCCCTCAATCCGGACCGCCACCATTGCATCCAGAGCGGTCGCCCAGTCCGCGGGTTCCCACGGATCGGGCTGGTCCACTTGCCGACCTTTGGCGTCGATTACCTGGCGCAAGTATCCGTTGCGGCTGACCAGCGTGATAAAGACAACGGGCAAGGCCAGATCGGCACAGGAGCGAACCGTATCCCCCGCCAGGATGCCGAGCCCGCCCGCGTAGGTATGCATTTCCGGACGAAGTGCAATCTCCATCGAGAAGTAGGCCACACGTGTACGTGGCAGGAACTTGGGTAGTGTTGCCATCAGTTCTCCATCTGGATCCTGAACGTTGTCACGGCGGTATGCCTTTGAAAATAGTACGGATTATATGTGAGCGATGTCCTGCAATGTTGACGCAGATCAAACCCCATGAGTTTCCGTGCAGTCCTTGTAGAGTACCCTCTCCAGACCGGACATCTTGAAAGATGTTGCTTTTTTGCCCAGGTAAAATGAAGGCGATGGCCGTGAAACCGAGTGTCATTTACGCGACTTCGAATGGTAGACCGCTTCGGCTATGGCATTGGCAATGCCCCTGTTGCCCGGCTTTCTGCGGGAAAAATCGGCCTCGAGGCCGATACACTCGCCTTGCATACCGGTCTTGCAACAGCCACCTGGCCTGGCAATCGCCGCTACTGCCCCGCTGTGGGGCTGGTTCACAAGTCACCCGCTTGTGCTGAATCGACCGGCAATAGCAGTCCTATCCGTCTTCGCCGTCACCTACTCTAAACGATTACATCGGTACAGCAACCCAGGGCTTTCCCCAGGTCAAGCAAGACAAATGGCGCCTGCGGGTTGAGAATGGTCTGCTTTGCAGCTGTAGTGCACGAGAATCAGGGCTGTTAAACTGAAGCACCTGGCGCAAGAGAAGGCGAACCAGATCCTTGGACGCCCCCATGAATACGAGTAGCCCATCGACCAATTCTGAATCAGAAAAATGCCGGCGGAAGCGCCGGCGCCGGCTGGTTGCCGCATTTATAGTAGTGGCTCATCTTGCTGGCTTCAGCTCATCAATTGATGCTTTGATCTCAACCCGAACTGCCCAGGGCGCTGTCGCCTGGATCGTGAGTCTCAATACCCTGCCCTATGTAGCCGTGCCGGCGTATTGGATATTCGGTCGCACCAAGTTCGAGGGCTATACAATAGCCCGGCAGACCGAGGACTCTGAACTGGCGATGGCCCTGAGCAAAGAGATCACCGAACTGCACTCGTATCAGCTGCCCGACACGTACGAGTACAAGGACCTCCGGGCGGTGCAGGCGCTGGCCAAACTGCCGTTTGTGAGGGGCAACGACCTGGAGTTACTGGTGAATGGAGAAGCGATTTTCGACAGTATCTTCCGTGGCATCAAGTCGGCTCGCAAGTACATCCTGGCCCAATCCTACATTATCCGCGACGACGAAATCGGTCGGGAATTTCAAAAGCTGCTGATCGACCGCGCCCGCGCGGGCATCGACGTCTATCTCCTTTACGACGAAATCGGCAGTTACGGTCTCCCTCAGCGCTATGTTGATGAACTGGTCGCGGCGGGAGTCAAGGTGCACAGCTTTCATTCCACCCGCGGTTCGGGTAACCGCTTTCAGGTTAACTTTCGCAACCACCGCAAAGTAATCATTGTAGATGGCGAAACAGGTTGGATTGGCGGTGCCAACATCGGTGATGAATATGTAAATAGTGCCGGTTCCAGCGGCTGGCGGGACACTCAGGTCAAGATCACCGGCCCGGCGGCGCTAGAGTTACAACTTTCCTTCGTCGAGGATTGGCATTGGGCCACCAACAGTATTCTCGATTTGCCCTGGCAGCCGATGCCGTCGGGGCAAGGCAATACGCCCGTGTTGGTACTGCCCTCGGGGCCGGCGGACAGGTTCGATACCGCGAGTCTGATGGTGCAGCAGGCGATTCACTCAGCCACTGATCGGATCTGGATCTCCAGCCCGTACTTTGTGCCCGACGAAGGGGTGCAAGGCATGCTGAAACTGGCTGCGCTCGGCGGAGTCGATGTTCGCATCCTCATCCCGGAAACGCCGGACAGCCGCCTCGCCTACTATGCGGCATACGCTTTTATCGGTAACCTCATGGAGGCTGGCGTTAAAATCTACCGCTACCAGAATGGTTTCCTGCATGGAAAATCCTTTGTGGTGGACGACGTTGGTGCGGCTGTCGGCACCGTCAACCTGGATAACCGCTCTTTCAGGCTCAACTTCGAAAGCACGGCCATTGTCCTGGACGAGGCATTTGCAGTGGAAGTAGAAAACATGTTCCTACGGGACTTTCGCCGCTCGAGGCTCATGACCCGGCAAGGTTTGAACGAGAAGCCGCTTTGGTTCCACGTTCTCTCCAGGGGGGCCTACTTGTTTGCTCCTGTACTTTAGGGCCACGTAATCATGGCCCTTCTCCGACCTGTGATCGTCCAAATTGCAGACGTTTGTATAATTGGCAATTGAAGCCAGCCATCACGGGGAAACCAAAATGTGCTTTTCAGCAACCGCGAGTTTTACTGCCGGCGCCGCGCTTTCAGTTTTCGGTGCCGCAACCCTAAGGAAGACCCGAAGACCAGCCGACCTTGCGTTTGCGGCGATTCCCTTGCTGTTCGGTGTCCAACAGATTATCGAAGGGTTTCTGTGGCTCTCGTTTCTTTACGAGCGCGAATCACTGAATGTCGTCACCACCTATGCCTTTACCGTGTTCTCCCACGTACTGTGGCCGATTTTCATACCGCTCGCCGTCGGCATAATGGAGCCCTCTGTGCGGCGTCGACAGTTGATCTGGCTGTTTTTGCTAATGGGTCTCGCGGTGGGCTTCTATTTGCTTTACTTGATCATCCGATTTCCTCTGACTTCTGAAGTCAGGGAACATATCGTGTACGTTTCCCCGCATTTTTACGAACTGCCGATGATGTTGCTCTATTTGGCAGCCACTTGCGTGAGTTGCTTTTTTTCCAGCTATCCCATTGTCCGGGTTTTTGGGGCCGCGGCCCTAGCGCTATTTGCCATTTCAATCTGGTTCTATACGGAGGCCTTTTTCTCCGTATGGTGCTTTTTCGCGGCCCTGTTGAGCTTTATCATTTACCTGCACTTTCGGTCCGCGGACAGGGCGCAAGGCAGGACAGCGTCCACGGCGTAGCGCGGGAGGCTGGAATCAGTTGCATTTATTGCTTGGAACTCCCAGTCGGACTACTTCCCTTGTCGGTGAAAGCTCCATGCCGCCATTGCAAACAGCGGTGCCCCGATGGCCAGCAGTGACAATGCCTGCGGCCAGAGGTTCTCAATGCCGGCCCCTTTCAGAAAGATGCCCAGAATAACGTCCATATAGTGGCGCAAGGGACTGGCCATCGAGGCGGTTTGCAATACCTCTGGCATGCTTTCAACCGGTGCCAGGGTGCCGGATAAAAACAGTAGCGGGAAAAGACCGAAGAAGGACAGCAATAATGCCTGTTGCAAGCTGCGACTCACGCTGGCGACAAATACCCCGATAGCAACGGCGCTGAGCAGGAACAGAGCGGTGAGCCCTAGAAACAAAAGCAGACTGCCCCGCAGGGGCACGTCAAACCAGCGGGCGATGAGCAGGCTGGGAAAAACCGCCAGCAGGCCCATGCCGATGGTGGGTAGCGTTTTGGCAACAAACAACTCGCCCGTCGTGATCGGCGTTACGCGTAACTGTTCGATGGTGCCCGATTCTTTTTCCCGCACGATGGAAGCGGCCGGGTAAATGACCCCGACCATCAGGGCGGCAAGTGCCACCATGGACAGGACCATGAACGACGTTTGGCTCTGGTCCGGGTTGTACCAGACGCGGGTCACTGGATCGACGCCAAGCTGTGCAGGCGGTTCGCTATCGAGAGCCGTCTCGAAATCGGCAACGATTTGCAGTGCATAACCGCGAGCCTGAGCCGCGAGATTGGAGTTGCTACCGTCCAATAGAATTTGTAAGTCGGCCTGCTCCGCGCGGGTGATCGTCCGCTGAAAGTCCTCGGGAATAATCAAGGCAAGGCGCGCATTGCCGTCTTGCAGCCAGCGCGCCGCCGTCGTGACATTCGATGGCTCACCCGCAAATTCGACAACGTCCGTGGCCAGGAAGCGTTGGATCAGTTCACGACTCGCCGTACTGCGATCCTGGTCGACGATGGCAAGCGGCACGTCGTTCACGTCGAAGGACAAGGCCACGGTGCATATCACCACTTCCACGGTGTACAACCACAGGATGAGCACCAGCATCACCCGGTCGCGTAGTAGCTGAATGAATTCCTTGGCCAGCAGTCCCCGCAGGCGCACTCCCATTACGCCACCTTCTTGCGAAAGCGCCAACTGGCGATAATGAAAACCGTCAGCGCGTAAGCGAACAGCAGCAAGACAGAGGGCCACAGTTCCGGTAAGCCACTACCCTGCAGAACCACGCCTCGCGAGAAGTCCACAAAATACTGGGCCGGGAAAATTCGGGTGTACAGTTGTAGCGCATAGGGCATGGTGAAAATGGGAAACAGGAAGCCGGAAAACAGGAAGGACGGCATCATGGTGACAATCAAAGCCAGCAACATGGCTACCACCTGACTGCTGGTGACGGTTGATACCAGCAGTCCGATGCTCACCGTGCAAAACACGTAGATCAGCCCTACTCCAAGCAGTAGTCCCAAGCTGCCGCGCAGCGGAACCTCGAACCAGAGAAAACCAACGGCAACTACCATGGTGATTTGCAGAAATGCGATGAAGGCATAGGGGATCAGCTTTCCGGCGATAAACTCCGACGGCCGCAAGGGCGAGGCGAAGATTTGCTGAATGGAACCACTTTGCTTTTCGCGTGTAATTGCCAAGGCGGTGAGCAAGGGCGGGAAGGCCATGAGTATTACGCCGAACAAGCCGGGCACGATGTAGTTAACGCTTTTCATGGAGGGGTTGTACCAGACGCGGGTCTGCACCTCGATTCGGGGCGGCGTGTTTTGCCCGTAGCTGCTGATGATGGCGTCCGCATAGGAGGCGACGAGATTGGCCGTGGCAGAGTAGCTGCCATCCACCAGCACTTGCACCGGCGCCCCGCTCCCGCGGGCCAGCCGCTCGCCGAAGTCCGGCGGCATGATCAGCGCGAGCTTGATGCGGCCGTTCTGCAAAGCTTCTTCCATCGCGGCATCGCTGGTAAAGCGCTGCTCCACCTGGAAATAACCGCTGGCAACGAAGCGCTCCACCAGGCCCCGGCTGGCAACCGAGCCGTCCCGGTCCAAGACGCCCAAGGCTACATCGTCCACATCCAGGGAGATGGCGTACCCAAACAGAAACAGCATGACCAGTGGCATCAACAGTGCCACGGCCACGGTGATCGGGTCGCGAAGAATTTCCCGTGTTTCCTTGGTGATCACGGCGATGACAGGACTGCTCTTCACTGGCTGCCTCCCGCTCGTTCAATATGGGCGAGGAAAATGTCCTCCACGGACTCGAGCCGCTGGTTGGGAAAGCCTTGGCGCAAGCGGTCCAGATCGCCAGCAGCGATCAGGCGGCCGCGATGCATCAGCCCGAGGCGGTTGCAGTAGGCGGCTTCCTCGAGATAATGGGTTGTCACCACGATAGTCATGCCGCCACGGGCAAGCTTGCGGATCAGACGCCAGAAACGAAAACGCGCCAGGGGATCGATGCCTGACGTGGGCTCGTCGAGAAACAGCACGGAGGGTTGGTGTAACAGGCTGGATGCCAGCGCCACACCTTGGCGCACGGCGCCGGACAAGCTGCCTACCAGCTCTCCTTGGCGCTCCGATAATCCGGCCAGTACGGAGGCGTCTCCGATGGCGCGACGGGCCCGCTCACCCGCGAGTCCATAAGCACTGGCAAAAAATGCAAGATTTTCAGCGACACTTAGGTCGGGATACAGAGAAAAACGTTGGGACATGTAGCCGATCCTGTGCCGCAGCAGTCGCTCGCCGGTTTCGACTCCAGCCACTTGTGCGCGGCCTGCCGTGGGCGGAAGCAGTCCGCAGAGCATGCGAATCAGCGTCGTTTTACCGGCACCGTTGGCACCCAAAAGACCGAAGACTTCGCCCGCATTTATGTCGATAGAAACGGCATCGACGGCGACGAAATCGCCGAAGCGTCGGGTTAGATTCTGGGTGCTGATCGCAGCTGTTTTCTCGGCAAGTGCCGGGTCATGGGTCGCGGCGACTGGGTTTTCGCTATGTTGTTGTTCGACTATCTGGCGATCGCCACTGATGATCGCGAACACATCCTCCATTCGCGCTTCGCTCGGCGCCAGTGTGCCGACTTCCTCCAGTTGCCTTTTCAGTCCCAGTGGAAAGTCGGCAGGCGTGCGAAGTGTGAAACGAATCTGATCACTCAGCCACTGAAAACTCATGACCTCATCCGCAGCGGATAGTATCGTGTCTATCGTCTCCGGGGCATCGCCACGAATGCTAAACACTTGGTTGGCGGCACGCTCGCGCAGAACTGCCGGCGCACCACTGGCGAGCAAGCCACCCTGATTTAGAAACAAAACGCGATCGCAGCGCTCCGCTTCGTCCATATAGGACGTGGCCAGAACAATGGTTGTCCCCTGCTGGCGAAGATCCTCAAGCATGAGCCAAAGCTGGCGCCGGGATAATGGATCCACGCCCAGACCAGGTTCGTCCAGCAACAGCAGATCGGGTTCGTGGATCAAATTGCAACAAAGCGCCAGCTTCTTGCGCATGCCGCCCGATAAATCTCCTTCCCGCCTATTGGGGAAATCCTGCAGACCGGCCATTTCAAGCAGGGGACCCCGACGCTCCGCAAAGCTTTGGTCGGACAATCCTCGAATCTTGGCGGCGAAATGGAGGTTTTCCGCCACAGTCAGTCGCTCGTAAAGCGTAAAGCCCTGGGCCATGTAACCGATGCGTGAAGTCACCTGGTCCGCCTGGCGCACGCTGTCAAAGCCGAGCACCTGACAGCTGCCGGCGCTGGGATCCAAAATGGCGGCGAGCATTTGCAACAAGGTGGTTTTACCGGCGCCGTCCGGCCCCACCACACCGACGACTTCGCCGGCTTGAACACGCAAGTCCAGATCGCGTAAGGCCCAGCGCCTGTCGAAGCGGCGCGACAAACCCTTGGCTTCGATGACGACTCTGCTGGCAGTCTCCGGGGGCATTTTTATTGCGGCACGAACAAAGGGTCGGGCCAGCCAGCGTCCGGGTCCCAGAGTATCCATGCATCGGCTGGCATGCCGGGTTTCAAAATTCCTTCTGGATTGTCCACGCCGAGGGTGACACCGAAGACCAGCCGTACCCGCTCTTCCGGCATATGGATGTCGCGCGGTGTAAATTGAGCGCTTTGGTCAATCCGTGCCACCCGCGCTTCAAACAAGTGCTCCGGATAGGCATCCACACGGACCCGGGCCGGTGCTCCCAGCTTGATCTTGCCAATCTCCCTTTCGGCAACAAAAGCCTTCACCCTGGCGTCGCTCAGATCCACCAGAATTGCCACGGACTGCCCCGGTTGGACGAATTCGCCTCGCTCGACCCCTTTGATCGCTATGGTGCCATCCCGTGGTGCCCGAACCGTGGTTTTCTGCAAGCGGTTCCCCAGCAGATCCAGTTCCCGTTCCGCCGCGTCGATGCGTGCATCCGTGGCTCGAAGCGTCGCTTCCAGCGCCGCCACTTGCCCCTTGGCTTCCTGAAACAGGTTGTCCGCTTGCTCCATTTGGCGAGGCGAAACCGAACCCTGCTCCCGAAGCTTGCGAACACGCGATACTTCCGCTTCAGCCGTTGTTAGGTGGTGGCGTGCCACTGCCAATTCGTTTCCAATTTGAGCCTTTTCCTGCCCGAGGGCCGCGACTTGCGCGCGGGTACGGGCAATCTGCAATTGCATGTCGGTCGGGTCCAGCCTGACCAGCAACTCGCCTGCCGCTACTGCTTGTCCTTCGACCAGGGCACTTTCGACCACTTGGCCCGCCACCTCCGTCGCGATGCGTACTTCGGTGGCTTCAACCCGGCCATTGGCATAGATCAGCTGCGCAGGCAGCGGCGGGCTCTGAAGCGATTCATAAAGCAGGTAGGAACCGCCTGCCAGAGCAAGCAGGACACCCGCCGTCCACAACCAGGTTGTGCGCACGTTCTACTCCTTTTCAGCTTATAAATGCAGGACGCTGCGATAGCCCGCCACCTCGACATGGGGCGTGATGGACTGGCGCAAAACGTCACGTTGGCTGTCCAGCGCTTCCGGATCGCCGTGTACCAAATGGATATGGGTGCGTTTATCCACTGCCGAGTCTTTCAGCCACTGCTCGATGTCAGCATAATCACCGTGCCCGGACAGGCCGCGAATCTCCCGCACATCCGCCTTCACCTTCACCCATTCACCGTGGATTCGCACATGATCCGCGCCCGCCAGCATTTTTGCACCACGGGTGCCGCCTGCCTGGTAGCCAGCAAACATCAGCGTGGTGCGATGATCGCCGAGGAGGCGCTTCATGTGATGGAGAATGCGCCCGCCGGTGGCCATTCCACTGCCGGCGATGATGATGTGCGGATAACGAATATCGGCGAGTGCCTTGGATTCGTCGACCGTGCGGGTGTAGGTCACTTTCTCACACATTTGCTGGCACTGCCGATCAGTCAATTTGTGCTGGTCTTGAAAATCGCAATAGATTCCAGAAACGTTGATGGCCATCGGGCTATCGAGATAGATCGGCAGTTGCGGTATGCGTCCATCGCCCATCAGCGTCGCCAACATATGTTGCAGGGCCTGTGCCCGCCCGACCGCGAAGCTGGGAATCAGCAGTGCCCCGCTCTTGGCCACACTGTCATTGACCACCTGGGCCAGCTCACTGGCGGGATCGGTGGACTCGTGGCGGCGATTGCCGTAGGTGGATTCCAGAAACAAATAGTCGAGCGCAGGCAGGGGTTGGGGTGCTCGCATCAAAATGTCGTCCGGCTGGCCCACATCCCCGGAAAAACCCACCGTTTTTCCTTCGCCCCTAATGATGATGCTGGCAGCGCCGAGAATATGCCCTGCCGGCTGAAAGGTGATGTCCAGATCACCCACTTGCAAATGTTCGCCAAACTGAAGGCCTTCAAAAAGTGTGAGACTCGCTTCGGCAGTGGCCTGGTCGTAAAGCGCCTCGGGTTTTTCATGCTTGCTCAGATGATGCCGGGCCAGATAGGCGGCGTCTTCTTCCTGGATGTGGCCGCTGTCCGGCAGCAATATGCCGCATAAAGCACGACTGGCCGCGTGGGTGAAGACCGGTCCGCGATAACCCTGTTTGTACAGACGCGGAATGTAGCCGCTGTGGTCCAGGTGCGCGTGAGTCAACAGGACCGCATCCAGCGAATCTCGATCCACCGGTAGTGTCTCCCAGTTTCGTTCGCGCAGCCATTTGAAACCTTGAAAAAGTCCGCAGTCCACCAACACGCGGGTAGTTTTCGTTTCCACGAGAAATTTAGAGCCAGTGACGGTTTCGGCACCACCAAGAAAGGTTATTCGCATGACTTTACTCCGAGGGGGTTTGCAAAAGTTGCTGGATAGCGGGCACAAGCAGATCGCTGATGTCGATGAGGTTGGAAGAATGGGGAATCGTGTTGGTTGTTGCCAGGGTCCGAAGACCCGATTGCATTAATACGGAATCGATGCCGTCGGCGAAAATGCCGTGCACCGCGGCGCACTCAAGCTGCTTGACGCCCTGTGCTTGCAGCGCCTGCAGACACTTGAGCACTGTATGGCCGCTGGAGATAACGTCGTCGATGATTACGGCGGTTCGCTGAGTGTCCTTGCCCAGATTCGGCAGTTCGACCACCACATCCCGGTCACCGTAGCGCTGCTTTTCGCCGATCACGAAGGGGTGGCCGCTGTAGCGCGCAATGTTGGCAACCCACTGTTCGCTCTCGGCATCCGGGCCAACCAGTAACAGGTCCGTCCGCGACTTCAGCCATTCCGCTAACGCCGGCGCGCCTTGCACGACCCGGCTGGGAACGGAATAGATTTGATCCAGGGATTCGTAGCGGTGAAGATGAGGATCAACCGTAACAAGCCAGTCCATATGCGCCGAAAGACTGCGTGCAAAAAGGCGCGAAGTTACTGCCTCGCCCGCCACGAATCGACGGTCTTGACGCATGTAGCAGAGGTAGGGAGCTACCAGCCCCACGCTTGCCGCGCCGAGTTCGCGCAATGTATCCAACATAAACAGCAAGGGCAGATACTTCCCGTTCGGATGGGAAAGGTCCGCCAGCACCACACAATGCCTACTGCGGACATCACTGGTAATATCCAAATAGGTTTCGCCGTCGGGAAACTGCCGGCTGGCAAACTCGCCTTTTTCGGCTCGCAGCTTTTGAACCAAACTGGCCTCAAGCGGGTGAGTTTGAAGGGAAAATATCAGTGGTGAGTCTTGAGCATTTATCTTCACGCGGGAGAACTCGTTTTGGTTATTCGATAGTAAACATATCGGGATTGCTGTGGTAGAAATCCAAGGCGTAGTCCCTCTCGCCCCGACTTTCGCTGAACAGGGTAAACAAAGCCTGACTTGCTGTGAGGTAATCACCCACCTCCGCGTGCAGACGCAAGCCCGCAGCGAGATCAAAGGGCGCACCTGCCAGTTTGGCCAGTCTCGCCAGACGCCGGTTATCGATGCGGGTCAGGATTCCCGCTCGCGCTGCTTCAACGGTGTGCGAGTAGCGGGCATTACCCAGTGACTTCAAGCCGCCCTGGGCCGCCGTTATGCGCTGAAACTGTTGCCAGGCGGCGCCACTTTCCAACAGGCCGGTCGCTTTGATCAGGCCATGCTCCGGGCCCAGTTGATCGGCCTGATCAAATACCTGCGCGGCTATCGACAAGGCTCGCGTCCGCAAGTCCATGGGTGCATCTTCGTGATTCTGCAGGACTGCAAGCAGGTCTCGCGCTTCCTCCACCGGGCCGATGCCACGCCCCACTGGCTTGCTGCCATCGGTCAATACACACCGCACATGAATTCCGCAGGCGCTGCCCACACGGTCAAACAGCGAAGCCAGCAGGTCGGCATCGACGTCGCTGCGCATCTTTGCCGTGTCGCCCACTGGGATATCGATGACCACGTGGGTGGCGCCCGCGGCAATCTTCTTGGACAAGACCGACGCAATGAGCTGCCCTTCCCCATCCAGATCCAATGCCCGTTCAATTCGGATTAATACATCATCCGCGGGACTCAGGTTGACCGCCCCACCCCAAGCGAGGCAGGCGCCCGTCTCACGCACGACTTCTTGAATCTCATCCAGAGAAAGGTTAACGCGGGTAAGGGCTTCCATCGTATCGGCCGTGCCCGCTGGCGAGGTTATAGCGCGGGAAGAGGTTTTTGGCATCACCAGTCCGCCAGCGCTAACAATAGAAACCACCAAGGGTGTGGTGCGGTTGCCCGGCAGCCCGCCGATACAATGCTTGTCAAAAATGCGTTTCTCGCCCGGCCATTCCAGACGCTTGCCGCAGTTAACCATGGCCTGGGTGAGATAAGTGATTTCGTCGACGGTGAGACGAGTCCCGGCGCAACCGCTGACAAAGCCGGCGATTTCAATATCGCTGTACCGGTGTGCGCTGATGTCTTCAACGATATCCTGAAATTCGGCAGCACTGAGGTCGTGGCCGAAGATTTTTTTGCGCACCGCGCTCAGGGACTGCACCACGGGTGCGTGGCGTACCACCACCTCGTCACCATTTTCTATTCCCAGGCGGGAAAAAGCGATTTTGGAAAAGCCGACATGGTCGGCCGCCAATGCCACTTCATCGACGACGTTCAGGGTCGCGATGATTTCTTTCCCGCCACTGGCAATGGCGACTCGTGAGCTGGCGCTAAACCCTTCGGCGAGACAGACATGGCAATCCGACCGCATGTAGACGACAGGCTCCTGGTGGGTATCGATTCCCATGTCCAGCGCTTTTAGAACACCAGGCGCCTCGGATGAAGACTTGCTTTGCATCGAACGATGCCCCTTGTTTTCGCTTGTGGTTCGGGGCTAGCTGGCGAGCCAATTGGCTCTATTTTCCTGCCGCAAGTTCGCGGCCATTCCTTGGAGCGATATGGTCGGCCCCGCCCCAATAATCGGGCCGATTATCGAACCTGTCGTTTACTGATCCTGCGCTTGGTGCTCCATCATCTGCCCCATCATCATCTGCATCATTTGCATATGTTCTTGCATGTTCTCCATATGATTCTGCATCATTTCCATTCTTTCTTCCCTGCTCATGTTCTTCATGTCCTGCATCTTTTGCTGATTGTCGCCATGGCCCTGCATCATTCCGCCGTGCATCATCTGCATGCCCTCCTGCATGGCTTGCATGTGTTGCTCCATAAGTTCCTGTCGCTCTTGCGGGTCTTCGGTGGCCTTGATCTTCTGCATGGTTTGCTGCATCTTCTGCATGTGATCCTGCATCTTCATCATGTTTTCATGATTCATCATTCCACCCATCTGCCCCTGGGCAGTAGATGGTTTATCGCTCCCGTGGTCATGGTTTTGAGCGAGCGCCATGGGTGAAGCGATGAGGAAAACTAATGCACTCAATAGGTAAGCTTTCATATCCGACTCCTTGGTTTTACCGGTTGTGGGCGGTGGGTGAAGGTTTATTGATGTCATTGGCAATTGCGGGGATGAATGCCGGCGTTCTTCGCCTGTACTCCTCGTAGGCTGCTCCGAAAACAGTCAGCGTCTGTACCTCCTCCCGCTTGGCCAGCCGACTATAGACGACCACCAATATGGGAAACATGACGAGATTCAATAGCGTGGGCCACTGCAAGAGGAAACCAAACATCGTGGCCACTGCGATCAGACCTAGGGCCGCCAGGCTGCGCGGATTGCGGCTAAACAGCGAAGTGTTCATTAGTTTCTGAAGCTCTCGTATGGAAGGTTACAGATCGTTGAGGCGATTGGCTTGCTGTGCCAGGAGCATGGTCTCGTGCTCTTCCATCGTGAGCAGGTTCTCAACCAGTTCCCTGGCTCTCGGCGTGTCCATTCTCCCCTGTAAATAGCGATAGAGGTCGATGATCTGATTGTGAGTATCAAAAATACTCGCACTTATCTCATCGAAGTTCATCTGTGCGTAAGGTGCCGAGCACATCTTGTGCGGGTCGACGGGGGTGTGGCCCAGATAATCGTACACCCACGTGTGCAAGGCACCGGCGTTTGCTTCTTTTTCAAAGCGATCCACGGTTTGGGCAAGCACCTTTTCGTGCTCGGCAAGGTATTCCAGCAGCCACTTGGCACGTTGTTCTTCCTGCTTGGTACTGCAATGCTTGAAGCATTCGGCCAAGTGCTTGTGAGTTTTGCGGGTCCATTCAATAAGGTCTTGAAGCGTTTCAATTTTCATTCAGTAAACTCCATGTCGGTTCAGTGGATCAGGTGACGAGGCAGGTAACACTCAAGCGCCATAAGCTTCCGCCGGGGATGTAATCGATTTCGGATCTGAGGTCATTTCAGGCGATCCAGCGAATTGTCGCTTCAGCAACAGGGAGTTACCGATCACCGACAGAGAGCTGGCCGTCATCGCGACAACCCCGATCATCGGGTGCAAAAGACCCACCGCTGCGATCGGAATTGCGGCAGCGTTGTAGGCGCTGGCCCAGATGAGGTTCTGAACAATTTTTCTGAAAGTGGCTTTCGACAGCGCCATGGCTTCCACTACCCCAGTCAGTTCTCCACGCACCAGCGTAACGTCTGCCGCTTCGATGGCAACATCCGCGCCGGCGCCGATGGCGATGCCCACGTTGGCTTGCTTCAGGGCTGGTGCGTCATTGATTCCGTCGCCAACCATGGCCACGTGATTGCCATAGCGCGACTGGAGTTCCCGGACGGCGTCCACTTTGCCTTCCGGCAAGACTCCAGCCTGAACTTCATCAATTCCCACTTCCTCGGCCACCGCGCGCGCCGCCCGCTCGTTGTCACCGGTAATCATCACCACGTGCAGGCCGAGCTCGTGCATGCCGCGGATCGCCGCCTTGGATTCTTCCTTGATCGTGTCCGCTACTGCGACAATGCCGAGAGCGCGACGATCGCCGGCCACGATCACTGCCGTTCGACCGCGCGACTCGAGTTCCTGCAGCTGCGCATCGAGTTCAGCCAAGCCATCGACTCCCTCTTCTTCCAACAGACGACGATTCCCGATAAGAACAGTGCGTCCATTAACACTGCCGGATACGCCCCGCGCACCGGTTGAGCGGAAACCGCTGACTTCCCGCGGCTCGATCTTGCGCTCGCGGGCTCCGTCAACGATGGCTCGCGCAATAGGATGTTCGGAGGCGTTTTCAACTGTAGCGGCAAGCTCTAGCAGGTCGTTCTCGTCAATGCCGCTAGCCGCAACCACCTCGGTAAGACGCGGTTCACCTCGGGTGATCGTCCCGGTTTTATCCAGCACCATGACCTTGATGTCCTTGAAGGTCTGAATGGCTTCCCCGGAGCGAATCAGGATGCCCCGCTCCGCGCCGAGGCCCGAGCCCACCATCAAAGCTGTCGGCGTGGCCAGACCCAGTGCGCAGGGGCAGGCAATCACCAGCACGGCGACTGCAGCGAGAATGGCGATAACGGGAATACTTGCATCAGGATCCACCCAGGGCAGGAAGTCAGCGCCCCAAGACAGGATCGGTCTGAGGCTGTCGCCGGCCAGCAGCCAAACGATCAGGCTGCCAAGCGAGACGATCAACACCAAGGGTACGAAACGTCCCGTCATGCGATCAGCGAATTCCTGAATCGGCACCCGCGAGCCCTGGGCCTGTTCCACCAGGCGAATCACCTGGGAAAGGAAGGTATCACCGCCAACCCGCGTGGCACGTACGCGCAAACGACCTTCCTTGTTGATGGTGGCGCCGATGACGCTGTCCCCGCTTTGCTTGTAAACCGGAACCGACTCGCCCGTGGCAATGGACTCGTCGAGATGGCTTTCGCCGTCCACGATCTCGCCGTCGGTGGGAATCTTGTCGCCGGGGCGAATGACCATTACATCGCCCGGGCGCAGGTCTTTCACCGAAATCTCCACTTCACTGCCATCGCGTTCAACCCGCGCTGTTTTCGCGCCTAGTGTGAGCAGACGGCGGATAGCTTGCGAGGCACGCCCCTTGGCTTTCGCTTCGAGATAGCGGCCGAGCAGGTGGAAGGTCATGATGGTGGCGGCCATTTCAATGAAAGAGGTCATCGGGTAAATGAAACCCGCCAGACCAATGAAGTAAGGCGGCAGGCTGCCCATGGAAATCAGCACATCCATATTGAAGGTGCGATTGGTCAACGACCGCCAGGCGGCTTTGTGGGTGGCGGCACCGCCATAGAGAAAGACCACCGGAAAAGCCAGCAAGGCGACAATGGCCAAATAACCCGGAATCGCAAACCAGAACATTTCCACCATCATCAGAATCATGATCAGCGTGGTGGGAACAGCCGCAATCCAGAGGCGCTTCCAGGCCTGCTGAAAGTAGGCTTCCTCGATCTCCGCGTCTGCGCTTCTATCGTCCTCACCTTCGGTGCTGAACCGGGCCACGTCGTAACCCGCCCCTTCCACAGCCTGTTTGAGCTGATTGGGGTTGGGACCGTCTCCCTCGACGATCACTTCCACCCTGTGGTTGGCGATACTGGTATCCACCGCCTTCACGCCGGGCAGCCGCTGCAAGCTGGTGCGCACTATGCCTGCGCAATGGTCGGATCCCATGCCGGGGACGATCAACTCCACCCGGCGGCTTTCGTGCGCGCCTTTGGTGGCAGCAACCTCGTAGCCTGCCTTTTCCACCGCACTACGGATCACGTTGGCATCCAGATCGCCTGCCGCATAGTCCACCTCCACGCGGTGGGCGGCGATGTTGGTGCGCACATCCCGCACGCTGGGAATCCGTTTGAGCGAGCTGCTGATAATCCCGGCACAATGGTCGCTACCCATTCCCGGGACGATGAGCTGAGTGGTTTCCAACGCCTGGTGAGATTGGTTCATCTATGTTCCCTCGAGAACTGGTT
Organism: Gilvimarinus sp. F26214L; assembly: GCF_054401055.1. Taxonomy (NCBI): domain Bacteria; kingdom Pseudomonadati; phylum Pseudomonadota; class Gammaproteobacteria; order Cellvibrionales; family Cellvibrionaceae; genus Gilvimarinus; species Gilvimarinus sp. F26214L. Next base: position 54,945 of record NZ_JBTIYG010000001.1, read on the forward strand.
GAGGCCGCAATTGGATCTACTCACAGGTTGCCTGAATCCGGCGCGCTTTATCTTGTTGCAGGTCAAGTGTCTGGCGAATAGAGACCCAATTGTTACCAATCTGACGTAGGGGACCGCTGAAGATCGTTGGGGATTAGCTCTGTCTCACCAGGCCACCGAGACCTGCCGAAACAAGAACAAAAAGGGAGAAGCCGCTGGCGAATGCCAGCACGGACCAATGGGTGTCTTCCGCGTTTTCGTGGGCTTCACTGAGCATGTCTTCCACTGCGGCGACTGCCAGCAAGCCACCTGCAAAAACCAGTACGGAGAACTGCCATGTTTCGCTCTGCTCTCTGAGCAGGTAGTAAGCCAGAACGGCGGCGAACAGTACCGGCACGGCGAAGAAGGCCGACAACGATAAGCGTTTTGCGCGAGAAAGATTGCTATCTTTCATGTTGGCGATGGTGGCGTAACCCTCCGGGACATCTGCCAGCACCTGCCCCGTCGCCAATACCAGCGCAAGTGAGAACGAGACCACTGAGCCAGTGCCGATGAGAATCCCGTCGGTAAACAGATCCACGCTGACGGCGACGTAGATCATCCACATTCCCTTGCCACTTCCGTGCGTCGCTCTGGACTGCAGGGACTCGACTCCCCGTTCGATGAGAACGTAAGTGGCCGCGCCGAGCAGAAAAGCCAAGGCGATAATCCAGGCGGCTATGCGCTCCAGCGCTTCGGGCATGATCTCCACGGCGATGACCGCGATGATAATCCCGGCGGCGCCATGCAGGGCTCGATTTAGCCAGCGTAGCGGGGTATGGCTGAACTCCGCCAACAGCCCGCCAGCGAAATTGCCGGCGGCAGGTAACGCCGCCAGCAGCAAGACCGTCCAAATGCTTTCCATGCCAAATATTCCTTAGCAGCCGATATTTACAGTCTCAAGGCAAGGATTCTGCCGCTTTCAGTCCTTCAGCTTCCTCGGGCCGACGATCTTTCGCGTGGGCCAATTGGTAGAGCAAGGGCAAAACCAGCAAGGTCAGGATCGTGGAAGAGATGATCCCACCGATAACCACGGTCGCCAACGGCCGTTGCACCTCCGCTCCGGTGCCGGTATTAAGGGCCATGGGCACGAACCCGAGGCTGGCCACCAGAGCTGTCATCAAGACCGGGCGCAAACGTATCAGGGCGCCTTCGACAACAGAGGTCGTCAACTCCCCGCTACTGCGCCAGCGCTCACGGATAAATGACAGCATGACAAGGCCGTTCAGCACCGCCACGCCTGAAAGCGCAATGAAGCCACGGCGGCATAATCGACGTTCATTCTTCCCCAGAAAAGGGAACTACATTTGTAGTCCAACTGCCGCGGTTCTATGCCCGGCAGTCAGCGATGAGCGGACGGCATTTTGATGCCGGGCCCTCCGCCTTGGCTAGGCACGCCTAGATTTGCTCTTCTCGGAAAGTCCCCAGCGAATGAGTCCCCAAAGCACCACCGCAAAAACAAGGGTGGGGCACCAGAGACGCGAGCATTAGCGTCGGGCCCTTGTTCAGACCTTGGTAAAAATCATTGAAAATGAGAACGTTGGATAGCGTGAGAATGAATTTATCCATTTACAATCAACGGGTTATCCCAACCTAAACTTCAATTCCAACTTGCGTGTCGATCTTTGAGCTACTTTTTCTCGAGCCCGCCAAAGATTTCTCTCAAGATGCATTCACAACTCTCCAAGAAGCAGTCGATCTGTTGCGTCAGCGCCTGTAATGGGTATTCACGTGTAGCCACTTGCGTGGATTACCACGTCTGGCTCGACCGATCCAGCGGGCAGTACCGCTAGTTTTACTGCCCGGATTAAGACCAGTCCTTTTGCGCCAGGCGTCTGGGATACCCGCCCCTTTTAGGTTGGCTGGTCTCATTAAAAAGTCATATAGAGCCGTAGCGCTCCAAATGTGGAATTTTTGCCTCAGTCTGAATGTAATGCTTGAACGGTAATGGTGGTAACGAATGCGCGAGTGGCGTTGCAGCTAGGATTTCACCTACCTGGTCGGCAAATCGCATAGGCCGCCAGCCTGCCGCCATGGGCCACACAAAATAGAACTCATTAGGTCGGGGGGCTAAGTCTCAGTGAAGCCATTTTTTTAGAATGATTCTCTCTACGAGTTCATCCCTGAAAAACCAGCATACCAGGCCATCAGAATAGGTATTTGCCTTAATGTCCGTTGCGTACCCAGACCTATTGCTATATACGGCCGCATCGCCACTTTCAACGGCATCAATCATTAGCTTGTATGCTTCGCCCCAAAAGTAGGATTCTTCGAGGATGAGGGGCTGGAGGATATCAGTGTGCTGGGTTAGTGGCGCCTCACCGAGAATCAATTGAGTGGCCACTAGGCGCCTCTTTTCATAATGCGCCTCCAAAAATGACGCCGGTATAAAAACGACGTACTCTCCATCGAGCCGATAATAGTAGTGAGGTTCGCTGAGCTTGGCTTTCACCTGATAATGCGTGGTATCGGTCAGATCCGCTTCGCGCTCTTGGAGGCAACCCGCACTCCCGTAGGACGGCATTGAAACAATGATGATCGCAACGACAATAATGGTCCGCAGCATGCATCCCCCACCTCTTCGGTTGTTTCAAATGGTGGTGGGCCTCGAGCCCGCCTCCATAAGCTAGATGCTAAAAATCACAAATCATCAGGCGAACCGCCGCAGATAGCTCCGACTCCCACAACATCAGACGCGGTGCAGTACCAGTCGTTGCAGCTTTGGACGCGAGCCTGCCCATCGGCGTTTAGCCCGTTCGCGACGTAAATATTGCTATCTGTGATGTTCGTAAAATCAGTATATCAGCCAGTGGCCATGCTCCAAAGATCTAACTCGAAGTAATCAGTATCAATGTCCCCTTCCTCCCAGTTAAGGTAGGCGTCTACTTTTTTGGGGGAGGTTTCATCCCGGCCTTCCCCTTACTGGTTACACGAGCGCCATAGCGAAAATCGAACTTCTGTAGTTTTGGGTTATGTGGCTTTTTCTCCTTGGATTTTTGGATTTCGTGAAGCTTTTGCTTTGCCTCTTCCTGTAACGTCACCTCCGATTCCGGTACCGAGTTCTCAGCTTAAACGACCATTTGGCAAAGTTTCTCACGAACTGTGTCAGCACCGGTGCTAAAAGACCGTAAATCACCGGCTTAGATTGTCCTCCCAACCCAAATGGGGTTTCCTTAAAGGTGACCAAACCCAGAGGAACCCCCAATGTTGAGTCGAGAGGACTTCTACATGATAAAGCAACTGCGAAAACAAGGGGCCCACATTGTGGACATCGCCCACCGGATTGGCTGTTCGGACCGGACCGTTCGACGCTACCTGGCACTGCCGGCGCCCAAGACTGGACGCCCCAAGCAACCGCGGAGCAGCAAGCTTGACCCGTACAAGCCGTTTATAGACCAGGAGTTGGCCGAGGGGGTCTGGAACGCGGAGGTAATCTTCCAGAAAATCAAGGGCTTAGGCTATCCGGGCGGAGTCACATTGCTGCGCGATTACATCCAACCCAAGCGAGCCTTGCGCCCCAGCAAGAAGACCGTGCGTTTTGAGACAGCTCCCGGACAGCAACTCCACCATGACTGGGGTGTGTTGGACACGCGGATTGCCGACCAACCGTGTAAGGTTCACATCGCCGTCAATGTGCTGGGCTACTCCCGCCGATTCCACGTCTGGGCGGCGCCTTGCGAAGATGCCGAACACACCTATGAGTCCTTAGTTCGCGCGTTCCGCCACTTCGGCGGTGTGTCCAAATCCGTGTTGGTCGACAACCAGAAGGCAGCTGTTCTGCGGCACAGCGCCGACGGCACGGTACGCTTCAACGAGGGATTCCTGCAACTGGCCCACCACTACGGTTTTACCCCCAAGGCCTGCCGTCCGCAACGGCCTCGCACCAAGGGCAAAGTGGAACGGATGGTGGGCTATGTCAAAGACCACTTCTTTCAGCGCTATCGGCAGTTCGACAGCTGGGCTCACCTAAACCAGTTGTTGGAACACTGGCTAGCCGCGGTCGCCGATCGACGGGTTCTTCGGCAATTCCAGCAATCACCAAACGAGCGCTTTGATAAAGAACGCCCGGCGCTCGAAGTTCTCCCAAGGGCGGACTTCGACACCAGTTACCGGGACGTTCGCCAAGTGGGCTGGGACGGCTACATCGAGGTGCGAGGCAACCGTTACAGCGTGCCGGAAGGCAATTGCGGCCAAGGGGTCAGCATCCGAATCAGCCTGGATGACGACCTGCGGGTTTACGACAGCAGCAGCGCCCTGATTGCAGAGCACCGCCTGAAGCCCAAACATCACGGTTGGCAGACGCAGCCAGCACACCACCAACCCCTGTGGCAGTCGACCTGCGTACAAAAACGCGAGCTCAGTGCCTACGAGGAGGTCCTGTCATGAAGCTGGAACAACTGCTGGATCGCCTCAAAATGGACCATCTCCACGACTCACTGGATACGCTGTGCGAACACGCCAGCAAAGCCGACCTCAACTACCGGGAGTTCCTGGATGGCGGCTTCGGGAAAAATGGCACTTTTTACGACCATTTAGCAAAGATTCTCACAGGTCGTGCACAAAACCGGGTTACACCGATCTCACGTTAAGTCATGCATTTCAGCAATTCAGCTTTTCCAAATCTCACCTTCAATGAAAATTACCACAAAGGTGTTCCACTACCCGGCTACAGTTTTCATAATGAATTGGTGGAGGAAGTATCCGGCAACGAGCAAAATTAGACCGCAGCCATAGCTGATCCAGAAATTTATGCTCCACTTTTCAATGAAGAAAAACGGGACGAAGAACAACCAGGAAATCGGCACGGCAAAGATAATGCTGCGGGCGTATTGTGCGGTTGTCTCTGGGTCCTGGTACTGGAGATAGCTGAAGGCGATTGCCAGAATAGAGACTAGCGGCAAGGCTGTAATAAAGCCCGCCAGCTCCGGCTTTCGACCCGAGAGCCAGGATGCAAAAGCGATGACACACGCGGCGATCGCAATTTTAAGAATGCTGAACACAGGATCCCCCCTCTTCTGTCGTAAGCCTCTGTTCGGAGCCTCTCATAGAAAAACACCGATTGACAATCGGTTTTTTGGCTCCCACAATCACTCATCGATTCTTTCTAGCGTGGGCAGCATGAAAATTCCAAGACTCGGCGATCTTGAAGTGGCGGTGCTCGACTGCGTCTGGGCCGAAGGAAGCGTCTCAGCCAAAGATGCACACCGCCTCGTGGGCGACAAGCGCGGCATTTCCCTCAATACCGTCCAATCCGCGCTGGAACGGCTCCACCGGAAGCACTTGCTCAGCCGTTCCAAGCAGAGTCACGCCTATCTCTATGCTCCAGCGATCGAGCGCGAGCAGGTCATGGCTGCGCTAATTAACGAGGTGCTGGGCCGTTTCGGAGGCGATGCTCCCACATCAGTGGCGGCCATTCTCAATGCCACCGAGCAGCTCGACGAGGCGAGCCTGTCATTACTTGAAGCGGAAATCCAGAATCGGCGGGAGCGTTCAGTTTGACTGGTCTACTGAGCTTCGCCTGGTTACTGCTGCTACTGGCCGTGGCGGGCTGGGTCTTCGCCACTGCACTGCTCCCCCTGCTGATTCCGATCGGTCTATCGTCGCGAGTCGGCCCAGCAGAGCGACGCCGGCGCCTGTGGCTCCTCGCCGCCCTCCCCTGGATTCTTCCTCTGACCCTGGTGCTCTCTGCACTCCTGCTTGCGGCGGGCCAGCGGTTCGGGTTTGTCCATGACCATTGCCTGCTTCACGGCCCAGGGCACCCTCACTTGTGCCTGACGCATCTGCCCAGCTTGTTTCTGAGCTACCCGGAGTTCGCTGCCGCCGGATTGTTGGGAACTTACTTTCTCCTACTGTGCACTCGCTTTGCGACTCGAGAGAGCCGTCAGGCTCACCACATCGGGACGCTGGCGGGACTATCCAGTCGGGCCCGGGGCTGCCTGCATATACTCGACGACAATCGGGTCATTGGCTTCGTTGCCGGGCTTCGTAACCCGGCCATATTTTTGTCCCAAGGGCTTTTGGACTCGCTCGGGCCGCGCGAACGGCGCATCGTCGTCGCTCATGAAGCGGCACACCTGCGCCATCGCGATCTACAAAAAAGATTCGCTTTCGAATTCTTTCTTATGCTGCACCTGCCCTGGACAGCTAGTCGGCTCCGTATGCAATGGCGCCGCGCCATTGAAGAGCATGCCGACGATCAGGTGGCTCAGCGCTTCGGAGCCTTGGATGTCGCGAGCACCCTCCTTGCGGTGAGCAAGTCAGGTGGTTTCCAACCGAGGGTCGGTCTTTCTGTGGCCGGGACCAATCCCGCCGAACGTATTCAGCGATTGCTGACACCAGCAACCCACGGAGAGCCTGTTCTGTTTCGATGGTTGTACCTCGCGGCCTTGGCAGCGATGGGTGCTGCGATTTTTGGTGGCCACCACCAGGTGGAAACTCTGCTTGGACTGGCTATTTGAGGATGCTCATGCGTTTGTCGGTTTTCATTCTATTCCTGTTGTGTTCTCTGGCGCAGGCCGAAGACCTTACTGAAACACAAGCGGTACAGAGAGGCATGGTACGGCTTGAGGAAATCTTTGAAACCCAGCGTCGCGAAGCACTGGGACGTGCAGCTGCCGCCGGACGCTGGGACAACCCGGAAATTGAATATTCTCGAGAAGCAATCGATCTCGCCGGAGGGGACAGCGAAGAACGATTCTTCTGGATTCGGCAACCCCTGGACCCAAGTGGCCGCAAGGGCTTGCAACGTGAAGCGGCCCGGCAGCAAGCACAGGCAGACATCGCTCACGCAGAACTGAATCGTCGCGATCTGCAGGCGGATATAAGGCTGCGTTTTTATCGTGCCGTGGCAGCCGCCGACGAAAGCGGAATAGCCGGCGATTACCGGGAACGGCTGCAAGAATTGACCGAATTCACCCGTGAACGCTTCGAGGCCGGGGATGCCTCCCGCTACGACCTGATGCGAATGCAGCGAGAGCTGGCGCTGGTCAACAGCCAATGGTTGCAAAGCAGTGCTGCAGCGCGGGCGGCGAAACAAACATTGTTCGCGCTCATCGGCGGCGAGCCGGGCGAACCAGCGGGGCAACTGTTACCGCCAGCTGTCGAGAACATCACGGTCGACAGTCTGCTCCGCCAGCACCCGCGGCTGCGAGCACTGAAAGCGGAAGCCGAGAGTGAAAGCCTGAACGCGAAAGCGGCGAGGCGCAAGAAGTGGCCCGAGATCACCGTGGGTGTTGGACGTCGCGAAGTGGAGGAAGCGGGCTTTGAAAGCGATGGCGATACCGTTTCCCTGGGCGTCGAGGTGCCAATCTTCGACCGCGGTCGGGGTGAAGCACAGGTCGCCGAAAGCCGCGCCCGTCAACGCGGCCTCGAGTATGAATTGGCGGCGACGACTCTGGCCGCTGACCTGCGCTCAGCGCTCGAGAGTCTGCAGGCTCAACGAGGAGCTGCTCGTGGCCTGGAGAATACGCTCGCGGACGGAGCCACCAGTCTCAGCGCCATCGCCGAAGAGGCTTACCAGGCCGGAGAGCTGAGCACCATGGAATTGATCGACGCCTACCGTAGTGAGATGGATTTGCGGCGCCGCTTCATCGAACGGGCACTCGATGCCCGGCTGACTTTTATTGAAATTCAACGTTTGAGGGAAGAGCCATGAAATATTTCTTGATCCTTTTTACCGCGCTTTTAGTCTCCGCCTGCAGCGAATCTCCTGAGGAAACGCCAGCCGCTGGCTCGGCTGCCGACGCAAGTCACGCCCACGATGGCGATGCACACAGCCACGAAGGCGGCGAAGACCATGCCCATGACAGCTCCGAAACCGAAGTTTTTTACGGTGATCAGGCGGAGTCCGCCAGCGAAGTCGGGACAGCCGGTGGCCCGAGCGTGACGAATCTCGACCACGAACACGATGAATCCTCCGACCATCACCACGAACAGATGAACAGCGGGGACAGCCACAGCGAGGAAGACGCACACGAGCATGAGAGTGCCGATCATCACCACGAGGAAGGTGCCGAAGATCACCACCACTAAGCATACCGGCGAGTCAGACAACCAGGGTGCAGGGATGCGCACGATAATGAGATTGAACCGATTCACATGATTTTTCCCAGCGCTTGTCCCGCAAACATATTTGCAAACACAAACCTGAAGCAGAAACCGGTTTTACGCAGGTCTATCCAACGCTGCATCGGCCTTGGCTTGCTGGCACTGGCCGTGGCCGGGTGTGATCAGGGGGCCACCACCGACGATCACGGGCACGCCCATTCGCCATCCGAAGCCGCTCATGGCGACGACCACGGTGGTGGTGGGTCGCTGGTATACACGAATTATACCGACCAGACGGAACTCTTCGTCGAATTCCCACCCCTGGTTACGGGACAAGCGTCCACCTTCGCCGCTCACCTCACTCGCCTCTCCGATTACGAACCGCTGCGCTCTGGCGTTCTCGATGTCATCCTGAGCCAAAACGGAAATACAGTCGCGCGCTTTCGGGTACGCGAGCCGGCCCGAACGGGCATCTTCACTCCCGCAGTCACTCCCCGCGATAGCGGCGACTTCGAGCTGGCGATAGAAGTGACAACGGGAAATCTAAAGGCCCGCCATGAACTGGGTACCGTCACGGTGTTCTCGACTCAAGAGGCTGTTGCGATCAATCGGCCGGAACCCGAAGGCGACATCACTTACCTGAAAGAGCAGCAATGGGTGAACCCCTTCGCTACCCAGGTCGCCCAGCAACGGCCGCTCCGCCCTTCCGTACCGGGTTTTGCCACGGTACTGCCACCTGCGGATGCCAGTGCCCTGCTCCGCGCGGCAGCGGACGGTTATTTCAGCAGCGCGGAATTGGTGACAGCCGGACAAAAAGTCGAGAGCGGTGAAAACCTTGGCTTCATCGTTCCCCGCCTCGGTGCCGGTGAAGACATCGGCCAGCTGACTCTGGCAGTGGAACGGGCCCGCTCCCGGGTGGCACTTGCCCGTCAGGACGTGGAAAGACTGGAAGGCTTGTTCCAGCGTGGCGCTGTGCCGGAACGCCGGCTAGTCGAAGCGCGGGAGAATCTGGAAGTGGCGCAGGTGGAGCTGCAAACCGCACAGTCCCGATTGAACCAGCAAGCCGGCGGTAGCGAGAAAGCCGGCATCGCCTTGCGTGCACCGATCGCAGGCGAGGTAACCAGTGTTAGTGTGCGGCCCGGCTCCTATGTGAAAGCCGGCGACGCCCTGTTCAGCATTGCCGCCCCCGATCGTCGCTGGCTGGAAGTTCGCGTGCCCGAACGTTATGCCTCGAGATTAACCAGTGCCAGCGGTGCGTGGCTCGAGCAGGAAAAAGGAACGCTGATTCTCGACGCCGACACGGGTGCGCGCGTTGTACAAACCGATACCGTCATCGATCCGCGTTCCCGGACGGCAAGCGTGAGTCTTGAATACCCCACCAGCCAGGGGCCGACCCTGATTGGTTCACGGTTCGCCGCTCATGTCTTTGCCGGCGACCCAAGGCCCATGCTTGTCATCCCCCGCTCCGCGGTCATCGACGATGCCGGGCAGACAGTGGTTTACGTACAGACCAGCGGCGAGACCTTCGAGCGACGCCCCGTGACTTTGGGAATCAGCGACGGCGATTACTTCGAGGTGCAAAGTGGCATGCAGGCAGGCGAACGCGTAGTCTCTAATGGTGCTTACTACGTGAAGCTGGCCACTGTCGGCGGTGACGCCGTTGGCCATGGCCACGCGCATTAAGGGGCCAGCCGATGATTGATGCCGTTATTCGCTGGTCCCTTCACAACCGCTTGCTGGTACTCGCGGCCGGATTGCTGTTGCTGATCTGGGGCGGCTGGACCGCCAGCCAGTCCCCGGTGGATGTGTTCCCGGATCTGACCGCACCGGTGGTTACCATCGTCACGGAAGCCCACGGAATGCCGCCGGAAGATGTGGAGCGCCTGGTTACGTTTCCCATCGAAACGGCCATGAACGGCGCCAGCGGGGTACGCCGGGTACGGTCGAGCACCGGCATCGGCATCAGTGTCGTCAACGTTGAATTCGACTGGGGCACCGATATCTACCGCGCCCGGCAAATCGTCTCGGAAAAACTGCAAACCACCCGCGCTGATCTGCCCCCGGATTTGCCCGCCCCGGTGCTTGCCCCGGTGACGTCCATAATGGGCGAGATCATGTTCGTCGCTCTCACCTCCGAAAGTCACGACGAGATGACTTTGAAGACCACGGCGGACTGGGTTGTGCGTCCACGCCTGCTGGCGGTACCGGGCGTAGCCGAAGTGATTCCCATCGGCGGCGAGACCCGTCAATACCAGGTAATTGCCTCGCCCGAACGCCTGTCGGCCTACGGGGTTTCGCTCGACGAACTGCGAGATGCCATCGCCAACAGTAACAGCAACGCCTCGGCAGGTTTTCTCAGTGAGAACAATCAGGAGTTTTTGATCCAGGGCCTGGGGCGCGTTCACACTCTCGAGGATATCGCCCAAGCCGTCGTTACGCAGCGGGACAACAATCCGGTACTTGTGCGCGATGTGGCCGACGTCGTGATCGGTCCCGCACCGCGTCGCGGTACTGGCTCCTACAACAATCAAGCGGCGGTGGTGCTCGGTATTCAGAAGCAGCCAGACACCAACACTCTTGCGCTCACCAATGAACTGGACCGGGCGATTCAGAGCGTCGCGACCACCCTTCCCGACGGCATGCAAATCGAAACCAATGCCTTCCGTCAGGCGGACTTTATCAATACGTCGATTGGTAACCTGGGCACTGCGTTGCGGGATGGCGCCATTCTGGTGGTGGCGATCATGTTTGTCTTCCTGCTCAGCGCCCGCGCCACTGGCATTGCTCTACTGGCTATTCCCTTATCGCTGCTCACTGCGGTCTTGGCTATCCGTTGGCTAGGCGGAACCCTGAACACCATGACCCTGGGCGGTCTCGCTATCGCCCTGGGTGCGCTGGTGGATGATGCCATCATCGTGGTGGAAAACGTCACCCGACGACTCCGCGAAAACGCCGCGATGGAGCAGGCCCGGCAGGCCTCCGCTTTGCAAGTAGTCTCGAAAGCTACACGGGAAATCGAGGGCTCGATTGTTTTCGCCACGCTGATCATAATTTTGGTGTTTCTGCCGCTGTTTTTTCTCAGTGGTGTGGAAGGCCGTCTGCTCCAGCCGCTCGGCCTTGCCTACGTCATTTCGCTCGCGGCGTCTCTTCTAGTGGCCATCACCATTACGCCGGTGCTGTGCTATTTCGCCCTGCCCGGCAGCAAGGCGGTTCGTGAAAATCACGATACGCGACTCGTGAGCTGGCTCAAGACTGCTTACCGGCCGATGCTGTTGTGGTCCATTGCTCATTGGCGAACCGTAATCGGCAGCGCCTTCGCTTTGCTGATCGTTTCCCTCGTCGCCCTGTTTATTGCCGGTCGCAGTTTTTTGCCGGAGTTCAATGAAGGCAGTTTGACTGTAAACGTGGTGACACTGCCCGGTACGGCGCTGGAAACATCTGACGACATCGGCAGCCGGGTGGAAGCCATTTTGCTGTCGCAACCGGAAGTGGTCGCCACCACACGGCGCACCGGGCGCGCCGAGCGGGACCCCCATGCGCAACAGGTTTTCGCTTCAGAGATCGAAGTGAATCTGCGAATGCGCGAGCGCGACAAGGAAGAACTGCTCGCCACTCTGCGCAGTGAATTCGAAACCTTGCCCGGTACCAATGTAGTTATCGGCCAGCCGATATCTCACCGTATCGATCACATGCTTTCGGGTACCCGAGCCAACATCGCCATCAAGATCTTCGGGGATGATCTCCATGGCCTGCGCAGCCTCGGCCAGCAGGTCGAATCCTTGGTGGCGGAAATTCCCGGCGCCGTCGACGTAGCCATGGAAGAGCAGGCGGAGATACCGTTCGTCTCAGTTAAATTCAACCGTTCCGCATTGGCGGACTACGGGCTAAGCATGGCGCAAGCGGCAGAAGCGCTGGAGACGGCGTTCACCGGCAGCACCGTCGGTCGCGTGGTGGAAGGTCAGGCGAGTTTCGACATGGTCCTGCGTTTTTCCGAGCGCGCCCGTGAAAACCTGCAGACGCTGGAAGAAACCATGCTCACTCTGCCCTCGGGTGCGATCGTACCTATCGCTGCCCTGGCGGAGGTTCAGCGGACTCGCGGAGCCAACACCATCAGCCGCGAAGATGTGCAACGCAAGCTGGTGGTAATGTCCAATGTGGCCGGCAGGGATCTGGTGAGCGTGGTAGACGATATTCGCGCGGCGGTGGATCAGAGCATCGAACTTCCTAGTGGTTATTACATCGAGTACGGCGGCCAGTTCGAAAGTGCAGAGAGCGCCGGGCAGCGTTTGCTCATGCTCAGTGCAATCATAATCTTCGGTATTTTCTTTCTGCTGGTGACCGCCTTCGGCTCCGTGCGCGACGCCGGGCTGGTCATGCTCAATCTTCCGCTGGCATTGATCGGCGGCGTAGCGGGTGTCTGGATCATTGGCGGCACACTGTCCATCGCCGCCGTGATTGGTTTCATCACTCTATTCGGTATCGCCACTCGCAATGGCGTGATTCTCGTCGATCACATCGGTCGTCTGATGAGCGACGAAAGAGTACCCATTCGCGATGCTGTGATCCGCGGCGCCGAAGAGCGGCTCCTGCCAATTTTGATGACAGCACTGGCCACAGCGCTGGCGCTTGTGCCCTTGGCGCTCGCCGGCGGTGAACCAGGCAGTGAAATCCAAGCACCGATGGCGGTGGTGATTCTGTGGGGCCTGCTCAGCTCGACGGCCTTAAACATGTTGGTGGTGCCGGTTGCCTATCTGCACTTTAGAAGAAAACCTTTCGGCAGCATGGTCGAGTGACTCTTGATCGCTAACGTGCCACTCGGATAACTTCCAGAATGGCCCGCTCCAGCTGCGGGTCATCATGATGGCCATGGTCAGGTGCAACTTCGATGTCCGGAGAGATACCTTTCCCTTCGATCTCGCGATCGTCCAGGAACATGCCAAATACTGCCAGATAGAGAATCAGCCCGCGGTCCTCGTTTGCGAAGCCGCCGAGGCCACCCACGAATGCGCCGGCGGTGGTCGTTCCTACCAGTGTAGCCCTAGCTGTTTTTTTGAACTGATATGCAAGCGCCTCCTTCCCGCTTCTCACGCCCCCGTTTATAAGAACGACCAAAGGACCTGAGTAGTAAGAGTCATTCGTTTTTTGTTCAGGCTTCATGTACTCCGTTTCGCCTTGGCGATCAAGGCTCATGGCGACGAAGTAATCAGTCGGCTTTACTCCAGCGCTCCAACGGCGGTTTCGGGCCGGCCGCGCTGGCGGCCCGATGACGCTGCCCTCGACGATTGTACAGGCACCCGGACGAATTGACCCTGGTCGGAGAATATTGTCGTGAAATTAGTTGGATTGCTCTAGCTCAAGCGGAACCATTTTTTGTCGATTGATTCTCAATTGACACAATAACCCGCACGCCTGTCCGACTCCACGGAGGCACCCCATGACGCAGACCAAAAACGATCTCAGATACGGGCTTGGCTCTTTGCTCGCACGTGTTCTTCCGCACCGGACCGCCCTTATCCAGGAAAACTTCACACTGCCGTATTGGAATCCGGAAATCCGCAACGACAGAGTGGATCGATTGATCCGCTACGCCATCGCCCGGCAGATGACCACCCGTGAGCCGGAACATAGACTTGAATCGATTCATAAACAATTCTGGCGAGGGCATTCGAAGGACGGCTGGTTTTCTGCGACACGGGACCGGGTTGACGATCGCCCGGCTCATGTGGAATCCACGCTGGAGCAAATCCGGGACCTGGTTGAGGCGCTCGGCATTCGGCATGTGTGTGAATTCGGAACAGGGAACGGAAAATTCCTGCACTTGCTGCGTAAGCGCTTCGGCCCAAGCCTTAGTTATACCGGCATTGATATCTGCGCCGACCAGATCGACGCCAACCGCCGGACGTACTCGGGAATGGAGTTTGTCGCTGCGGATGTCTGTGAGTGGGTTGACCGGAATCCGAGTGATAACACGCTTTATCTGACTTACGGCGGCGTACTGGAATATCTGTGCCGCTCGAGCGTTCAACGGCTATTTGCATCGATCGCCCAGCGGAGCCATAACTCATTGGTAGCGCTGTTGATCGAGCCTCTTGGCTCGGACCACGATCTCGAGGCGGAAACTCGATCCATGACTTATGGCGGGGAATATTCGTTTTCGCACAACTATCCGTTTTTGCTCAAATCGGCCGGATTGGAGGTTGTGCAAAACATTGAGTTGGACTACCTGTGCCGCCGCGTCACGGTTCTCGCGACCAATGGCGTGAACAGGAAGCAAGAACCAGCTCAGCTTCAGGCCGACGAAGCGGTCCCTGCGTGACCGAGCCTAAGGGAAGTCGCATACGGCTCTTCACCACGTACACCGGGATTTCAGGCCCTGGCGGGCGCCTGCGCTACATTTCCTGAATGAATGGCCGCACCAGGATTTCACTCACGGAAACACGTTGTGGCTGACTGACCGCGTAGAGTATCGCTTGCGCAATATCCTGCGGCTGGAGGATATCAGCCTCGGGCGCGTAGAAACCGCCCTCCCCGGTCACCGCCTCGCGGGTTTCCTCGTGGCCGATTGACTCGTGGAGTTCTGTGGCGACTGCTCCGGGTTCAACGGCCGTCACTCGAACGCCGTAGTTCAGGGCCTCCTTGCGCAGAGCGTCTGATATTGCGCGGACACCGAATTTGGTTCCGCAGTAAACCGCGCTGCCGGGAAAGGTGACTCTCCCGGCCACGGAGCCCAGGTTCAGTATATGCCCCCGCTCCCGCGCCGCCATGCCCGGAAGAACGGCATGAATCGCGTACAGCAGACCTTTCAGGTTCACGTCGATCATTTGCTCCCACTCATCGACTCTCCCGGCCAGCATGGGAGCCAATGGCATGACACCAGCGTTATTGACGAGAATGTCTATGCCACCGAGTCCTTCCAGTTCTTTCCCGAGGGCTTCCATGGCTACGCGATCGCTTACGTTCACCGGTTTGACGACTACCTTCTTTTCGCCGACTTTCTTCGCCAGTTCATGCAGCCGCTCTTCCCTGCGAGCGGAAATCACCACCTCTGCGCCCGCGTCCGCCAGCACTGTTGCAGTGGCCTCGCCAATTCCGCTGCTCGCGCCGGTTATCCACGCCCGTCGTCCCTGCAGGTCAACCATTTCCCTTCTCCGAATTTGATTACCAACTACTCCTGGACACTCTTTCATCAGGCAATCGGTATACCAGTACTCTGCTCATCCGCTCCGGCGCATGCACACAGTCGGGTTTCAGGTCACGAGGTTCATGAGTCGGAGATATCGCATCACCCCAATAACCAAATGTCAGCAGAAAAAAACAAGCCCGAATCACACATCCAGCCGATGATCGCTGGACACCGCAAGGAATATTTCCAGGGCATTGGTGATTACCTTGTCCGGGGAGGTGCTGAACTCGTCCAGCACCCATTGGATCGCAATCTGCAGGATCGCACCAACAAGGCCGATACTGATTACCCGGCGGGCATCTTTGGACCGCGGGCTGCCTGTACCAAAAAGATTGAGATTGGGGTGTTCCACAAGCGCCGCCAGATTGCGGACCGCTTTCTGGTAATGTCGGTCAACCCGCGGGCTGACTCCGAGAATCTCAAAAAGCAACACCCGTGCACGCCGCGCGTCGGTATGCACGTAGTGAAAGAACGCATCGAGGAACTGCTGAATCCTTTCTTCCGGGTGATAACCCTCATGGTCCACGATCTGTCGCAGCCGCGCATCGACGTCTGCGGCCACACTATCGAACAGGTCGACAAGAAGCGCTTCCCGGTTGGCAAAGGACTCGTAGAAATAGCGTTCGGTAAGGCTTGCACGATTGCAGACCATCTTTACGGAACAGGCGCGGTAGCCCTTGGTTCCGAACAGTTCAATACCTGCTGACATCAGCGCCTTTCGGCGCACTTCTCTGCGCTCCTCAAGGTTTGCCTGCGGATAACGGCGTTTGCGGCTTGGGGTAGTCTGATCCATGGGTCCAACCTTATTTGTCCTTAAAAGCCTGCTGCGTCATTGTCGAGTGGCGTCTATTTCCCTGTCAAAGCAGATGCCAAGGTGCCCTGATGATACTGAAGATCTTCATTGGTATCGGGCCAGGCGCGTCATGCATCTTCCACTTTGCGATGGAGGGAAAGCTTACCTTACCACTCTTGCGCCTGGTTATTATTCCGTCAAGGGATATGGCCTGTGACTCTGCAATGCACAATCTCAAGTTTTTCCGATTCTCTCTGTGACTACTCGGTTTTATGATTGACATGAGCCCATGTCAGCAATAATGTACCTGACACGGGGTCGTGTCACATTCCTCCTATGGCTCCGCGCTGTTGATATCCCAAGAAGTACTCAGCTCATCTCTCACTTACAGGAGCAGAAGACTATGAATACGAATAGGGTTAACGGCTTAGCATTTCTGCCGCTATTGTTAGCGCTTTCCTTTTTAACGATGGGTTCAGCCAATGCCACGGAACAGACCACCACTGTTCGTTGGGGGCCGATCACTATCCCGGCCATGGGTCACTCCGAGCAGATCGCGGGGGTTGACGGTTTCCGGGCTTCGCTGGTGGGCCTTTACGAGGAAGTTGCGGACTATGACGTTCCGAAGCCATGTGAAGACTGTTACATCACGGGCATCGTACCGAACCTGGTCACGGCGGACGGAGCCACCGGCAATTACAACAACGGACTCATGCTTCACCATGTTGTCAACTTCAACTTCTCGCGACCGGATGTAACCTGCCGGCCCAACATCTTCAGCAGTCAGGTCATCAAGCAGTTGGGCGGCATCGTTGGGGGCAACGAGCGATACTTCGCAGCCGGCAACGAACGCACTGTATCCGAGATGGCGGAAGGTTTCGGTTACTACGTGGCTGCCGGTGACGAGTGGGGACTGGCCTACCACCTGATGAACATGGCCATGGAAGAGCAAACCGTTTACTTTGAGTTCACGTTCACCTGGGAACCGGCCAGTGAATTCAGCGGGGAACGCGTTCGTCCCATCTGGATCGACATTGATCAATGCAACGATTCGGAGCGCACGGCCGTGGCCGGTTACAACGATCTGAAGTGGTCCTGGGAGGCCGATCGTTCTCACCAGGTTACTGATATCGGCGGACACGTCCATGACTTCGGTATCAGTACCGCGTGGAAGAATGAAACCACAGGTGACAACATCTGCACTTCGGTAGCCGGGTATTCTGCCGGTTCTCAGTTTGCGCCGATCGGCAGCGGAACTGGCGCGGACAGTGCCCACCCCACCTCGTACAACACCGTGTCCTCGGATCCGATTGGATTGGGCAACTACAACGGCCATATAAGCGATATGACAAGTTGCTCCGACGGAGACAGTGGGCCCAAAATCAACAAAGGAAATCAGATGCAACTCCATACCCAGATCTATCGCCCCGACGTAGAGGAAGGGGACATGGGTATCATGGTTGGATTCATGGACGAAGACTTCTGCATCACCAATTACTGGTGCCTGTAACACTTTATTGCCTGAAATAAGGGGAAGGTAGTAACTCAGGGCGTCATTACTGGCGCCCTGCTCGTCCCAACTGGAACTCAGGGGAAGCTCATGCCACGTCGTGCAAGGGTGATATCGCTATTGTTGGTCGCAACGGCTCTGTCATTGGCCATCTGGCATTGGGGGCTTGAAGATCAGTTCGCCTCCAACGAGGCGGTGACAGAACAAAGTAACGATGCTCTGGCCCCGGGTGCGTCAGGGGATCCACCCGCGGAGGTTGCCGACAGCCAAACAGCGGGATCGGATGTTGCCGATGGGCAACGAGCAGACATAACAGTGGAACAGGAACCGGCACCACCACCGGTAATGTCGGAGGAAGAGGCCCGGCGACACCGCCGTATGATCGCGCTCAACCAGGCAGCGCAAAATCGCTTCGACGAGACTGTTGCCATGGACAAGATCGATCCGGCTCAAATCCAGCCGGCTGTACGGAACCTGTTCAATAGCCTTACCCTGGAGCCGCACTTCGATGTTGAGCAGGGCCGTGAAGGTTTCGTTTCGGGTATGCGCATAGCCGAGTTATCTGCTCGAAACCCGCTGGCTGAAGCCGGATTCCAAGCGGGTGATCGCCTCGTCCGTTTCGACGGGCAGCCGTTGGAGGACCCTTCACAGATTGCACACCTGTTTGCCTCATTGGGCGAGAGCTTTGAAGTCTGCGCAGAACGCGAGACGGGCGAGTATTGCCGCATTATCAATTTGCCAAAGAGCTGACAGGCCGACGGTCGGGACCGAGGTCGCATTCACTCCCTGCCCTGCCCCCCGCTCTGCGGAGGCGACACAACAAGTCATCGGGCGCCGCGTCGATACAGGTGTGAAAACGGCGTGGCACTGAATCCGTGTACGACGATCGACGCAACCACTGCAAAACTGACCAGCGGCCAGAGCTCCGGCAGCTCGGTCCTATGTTGGGCCATGATCGCATAGTAAAGCGCCGCCACGCCTATCGGGCCAAACCATCCTGCAAACAGTGCGTCCGGCTGTGTTGGCAGATCCCGGGTCCGGCCCGCCAGAACAACCATCACCGGCAGCCGACGGAATACGAGCACGCCCAGTGTTGCAAAGCAGAGCGACCAGCCGAGTGCAAGCCATTCGCTGACCGGGAGCAGCAGTCCCAGCAGGATGAAAACCGGCGAGGTAAAGAAGCGGTCAACCCCTTCGGTGACGCGCGCTTCCTGCTGCCGCTCCCGCGCGTCAACCTGCCAGTCGAAGGCGATTCCGGCAGCAAACACAGCCAGAATGCCGTCGCTGCCGATCAGCTTCACACCGGCCAGAACGGTCAGCGCCAATGCCGTACTGATCATCAGAATCGAGGGTTGCTCAATGAGGTTTCGCTCCTCGGCTTTTCGCAAAGCGACGCCCGCGAGGTAACCGGCTGCGATGCCCAGCGCGATCGCACCGAGAATCTTGCCCAGGAATACGTGCAGCATGTTGATCGACAGGGATTCTTCGGCTGTCAGGGTGAGCATAAAAATACCAACCGCCGCGAACAGATAAGCCAGACCATCGTTCGCACCGGACTCGGCAGAAATGATGTGGCGAAGATATGCGGGCAGGTTTTCCTCCGCCACTGGCCCCGTCACCACCGCCGAAGCAACCACGGGATCCGTCGGGGTCAGGATGGCGCCAACCAGCAGAGCTGCTCCAAGGGAGAAGCCAAATATAGTGCCCACCACGAGGCTGCTGGTGAGCCACATGAAAGGCATCACGAACACGAGAACGACAGCCACTGAGCGCCAGTTGTCCCGCACATACTCTTTGGGGAGCCGCAGCGCCACGCCCATCAGTCCAACCGCCAGAGCCAGGCGACACACCTGCTCGAGAATGGCCATCGGATCGCCCCATGACTCCGGTCTGAGTAGCGCGAAGCCATTCGGCCCCAGGGCGACGCCCAGCAGGAGCAGTACTACTGAATCGGGCACCCCATAACGTTTGAGAGGTTTTGAGAGCAGACCAAGAACCAGGGCACTGCCCGCAACCGCAAGAACCCCAACGTTGAACTCTCGCATCCGCTGAATCCCTTCAATCCCGTGTGCCGCTCGCGGGCGGGCAAGTGATCCTCGACAGTCGGCCCGCTCAGGTGTTCCGTCATCCGGTTTCGCGCGAGGTTCAACGGACTAGCACTCGATGATATTGACCGGCACCTCGATCACGTTAACCGCCAGCCCACCTCGCGCGGTTTCCTTGTACTTGTCCTTCATATCCCGTCCGGTATCGCGCAGGGTCTTTATCACCTTGTCCAGGGAAACAAAATGAGAACCGTCGCCGCGCAATGCCATGCGCGCAGCGCTTATTGCCTTGATGGAAGCCATTGCATTGCGCTCGATACAGGGCACCTGCACCAACCCGCCCACCGGATCACAGGTGAGACCCAGGTTGTGCTCCATGGCGATCTCCGCCGCGTTTTCCACCTGCTGAGGTGTACCGCCCAATACTTCGGCCAGACCGCCCGCGGCCATGGAGCAGGCGGAACCCACCTCCCCCTGGCATCCCACTTCGGCGCCGCTGATGGAGGCATTTTCCTTGAAGAGGATGCCAATGGCCGCCGCAGTCAGGAGGAAGCGGATAACGCCCTCCTCGCTGGCGCCTGGCACAAAGCGCCAGTAGTAATGCAGCACAGCAGGAATGATCCCCGCCGCTCCGTTGGTGGGCGCCGTCACCATGCGCCCGCCGGCGGCGTTCTCCTCATTGACGGCCAGGGCGTAAAGCGTGACCCAGTCCAGGGCGGTGAGCGGGTCGGCCAATGCGGCCTCCGGGTTCTCAAGCAATTGTCGATACAGCTTGGGAGCCCGACGCTGAATGTTGAGTCCTCCGGGAAGAAGACCTTCGTTCCGGCAGCCGTTCTCCACGCACTCCTGCATCACTTGCCAGATGTGCAGCAGGCCGGCACGGGTGTCCGTTTCCGGTCGCCAGGCCTCCTCGTTGTTCAGCATGAGGCCGGAAATACTCAGGTCGCTGCTGTCGCAATGGGCCAGAAGTTCTGAACAGGATTTGAAGGGATAGGCCAGCTGCCGGGTATCTTCGATGATTGGATCGCTGTCGGCGGAGGCACCCTCCACTACAAAGCCGCCACCCACTGAATAAAACGTATTTGCCAGCAGTACCTGCCCTGCTTCATCGAAGGCCCTGAACTCCATACCGTTGGGATGGAGGGGCAAGGATCGACGGCGATGGAGCACAAGGTCCTCGCCGTCGGTAAAAGTGATCAAATGGCGGCCGGCAAGACGCAGTTGTTTATGTTCGCGAATATTGGCGACCCGCCCGGCAATCGCGCCGACATCCACCGTTTCCGGCACCTCTCCTTCGAGGCCCAGAAGAACGGCCTTGGGAGTTCCGTGGCCCTTGCCGGTGGCGCCCAGCGACCCATACATCTCGGCCTGGATACGACTCACGGCGGCAAGCCGATCAGTTTCAAGGAGGTTATCGGCAAACTGTTTCGCCGCCCGCATGGGGCCCACAGTGTGGGAACTGGACGGCCCGATGCCGATGGATAGCAAATCGAATACGCTGATGGCCATAGATAAGTCGCTGGTTAGTAAAAGAATGCAGTACGCGCCCTGGCTCTTGCCTCGGATTGGCTCTGCCGGGCTGGTGTTGGCGCCCGGTCCCGGCCGACCAGCAGTCTAATGCATCTGTCAGCTTGCACAAAGTGTCCACTTGATCGCGCTTGTAGCTCGGGGGCAAACATTTCACTCAGCACGCAATCGAAGGCAATACCACTCGCGGGGCAAACACTTCTGCAAGCTTGTTGGAGGATACCAATGGCATTACACCACGCGACACCCGGCGAAATTGTTGACCTTCGGCTGGGAAAAACACTACCCCAAGCGATCAATACGACTCTTCTGAGATCCGATCACATACAGGTGTTTCGGGTGGTGCTGCGGAAGGGGGAGGAGTTCAGCGATCACGCGGTTCCGGGGGAAATCACCGTGCAGTGTCTGGAAGGCTTGATCGAGTTTCGGATCGGGGAGAACAGCGTCCAGAAACTGACACCCGGGCACCTTCTTTATCTCGATGGCGGGGAGCCGCATGCGCTCAAAGGGCTGGAAGATTCCTCGGCACTGGTCACGATCTATCATCCGCGCCAATCAAGTGAAGCGTCGAGCCCGGCAAACCAGGATGAGGCGAAACAAAAAATCGAGGAAATGCTGGACGAAGCCGGCCGCGAGTCCTTCCCTGCCAGTGATCCACCGGCCTGGATCTCCCGTCCATTCTAGGAGTGTTCATTTATTGCGGCGGGGTGAACGACACCGTGTCGCCGGGTCCTCGGGGAGCGCGCGGAGCAGGCAAGCCACAACGCCGTTGGTCCAGCCGAACCCGTCCTGGAGAGGATACTCGCCACCGGTTGCGTGCTCGATGGTGGGCCGCAAAACATATTTTTCCACCAGTTTGCTTTCGGCTTCGTACAGTTCCGAGACGATCAGCAGCCAGCGATGGGCTATGGTTTGTGCCAGGTCCGTGTAACCATAATCCGTAAAACCCTGAGTGGCCATGAACTGGAGAGGGGCCCATCCATTGGGCGGGTCCCATTGTTCACTGCTGCCCTCCGCTTCCGTGGTTCGAATGCCTCCGGGCGCCAGCATCCGATCCTCCACAATTGCCGCGATACGCCTGGCCTGGGTGGCGCTGGCGCAGCCAACGAACAAGGGCGTCACCGTCGCGGCGGTCAGATTGCTTCGCGGTGTGCACGACTGCCAATCGTAATCGAAGAAGGCCCCCTCCAGTTCGTTCCAGAACCATCGGTTGATGGCCTCCCGGCGCTGGCCCTCCCGCTGGTGAAATTCCTCCGCGGCCACTTTTTCCCCCTTGCGCTCACTGAGCCGGGCAATCTGCTGCTCCAATTTGAGCAGGAAGCAGTTGAGGTCGACGGGCAGAATACCCGTAGTGCGTATGCTTGCAATGTCTCGCGCATCGTCCAGCCAGCGCGAACTGAAATCCCAGCCCGATTCCGCGCCCGCGCGCAGATCGCGATAAACCTCATGAACGGGCCGATGAGACCGTCGCGCGGTCAGCACATCCTCCGCGTAGGACTCCTCGCGGGGCGAATCCCGGTCGTCCCAGTAGCGATTCAGCACCGCACCATCGGGGAGGCAGACGCTCCGTCGATGGGCCTCGCCCGGCCGCAACTCGCGGGCGCCATCCATCCACCAGGCGTGTTCCTGCCGCAGAGCCGGGAGGTAGTCCACCGCGTTACAGACCCGGTTCTTTTCGAGCAGCTCCACCAGGAGAGAAAACACTGGCGGTTGAGAGCGGCTGAGATAGTACGCGCGGTTGCCATTGGGAACATGGCCATAGGTATCGATCAGGTAGGCGAAGTTGTCCAGGATGGACAAGAGCAGATCCTCGCCCCGGGCGTACTCGCTGTCCAGAAGCCCGATCACCGTAAAGTAGGAATCCCAGTAGTAAAGTTCACCGAAGCGGCCGCCTGGCACCACGTAGGCGTATGGCAGAGGCAGCAGCGAAGACTGGTGCGGCGACTTGCGAGGGCTGCGGGTCAGGACCGGCCAGAGTCTCTCAATGTGCTCTCCAAGGGTACAGTCCGGATCGGCAACGAACGAGCTTGCCGGGACCTCATCCACGGAAAAATGCTCCCGCACAAACTCATGCAGATCAAAACCCCGCTCGTAGCAGCGGCTCCGGTATAGGTCCAGGATCTGTTCGGGCTCCAACCGCGGAACGCAATCGACAAAAGTTTTACTGTCCTCGAATACCCGGCTCATCTGAACGTCCACGAAGAGCTCCTGGTATCTATCCGCCGGCGTCAGTGTGTCGGCCTGTGAGGCGGACAAGGTCGTTGCTGCCGAGCGCCAGCGCTGGGGCGATGAGTCCGAGGCTGAGGTATCGCCCCGAGTCTCCCTCCGGGATTTTCGTTCTGTCATGGTCCACCCAGTGCCCTGCTGCACTTCGTTTCAGAACCGAACTCCCGGTCCCCATGCTCAGGAATCTGAGATTACGCGGCCGCCGCGCGGTTCCCTGCCGGCAGAGAGCCGTTGCCGCTGAAGCTGGCATCTCATTTGTTGGCGCCAAGCTTGCTACCAAGCTCAGTGGTGTTTATCCGCGCCGTTTGGTCGACCAGGCGGCATTGCAAGACGTTACAGACTGAGGCTCATCGAATGATATTGGCGGACTTGATTGAACAGAATCCGGACAAACTGATTGCGCGCTGGAAACGAACTGTTGCGGAACAACTGGGCAGCGAGCTGGACGA
Organism: Gilvimarinus sp. F26214L; assembly: GCF_054401055.1. Classification (NCBI taxonomy): domain Bacteria; kingdom Pseudomonadati; phylum Pseudomonadota; class Gammaproteobacteria; order Cellvibrionales; family Cellvibrionaceae; genus Gilvimarinus; species Gilvimarinus sp. F26214L. The sequence goes on from NZ_JBTIYG010000001.1 coordinate 78,742, forward strand.
GCTTCAGCTCGTCGACGACCTTCCGCCGTTTCTCGAGTGCCTGGTCACGACGCTGCGAAGTCCGGCCGGTGAATGGCCGGCCTGTGATTGGGCGCAGATTCACGGTCGCCAGCGAATGCAGGTGGGTTTGGATATCGCCGGGCTGACGGAAGAGATGTCGCTCCTGCAAGAGTCCGTTCTCGGACTCGCCCGCGAGCAGGGTGTGGATCCTTCCAGCGCTGACATTCAACAGCTCATGCGGGTCATGGGGCGCGGCACAGCATTGGCCGTGCGCTCCTATTTCGAACTCTGGGAGCGCAAGTACACGGATGAAGTGGCTCAGCATTTTGCCTTTGTGGCTCACCAGATTCGCAACCCGCTCAACAGTGCGACGCTGATTGCGGAGATCCTCGGCATGGTTCCGGAGGAGCAGCGCGAGGGGCAGATTGCCCGCCTGCGCCGCTCATTGACGCGGCTTTCCAAACTGGTGGACGACTCGCTCATCGACGCCCGCCTTCGGGGTACACCCGAGCTGGACCTGCAACGGGTGACCGTGGCGGAGTTGGTGGAGGAGGCCTACAACGAAGTCGCGTTTCAGGCGGACGAGCGGGAAGTTATCGTCGAACGCAATGTGGAGCCCATGGAATGGGAAGTGGACCCCAAACTGATGCTTTCAGCCATGACCAATTTGTTCTCAACAGCGCTCAAATTCAGTTGCCGGGGTGGTCGCATCCGGGTGCAGGCGCAGCAGTGCAATGATGAGGCACTGTTTACGGTGGAAGATCAGTGTGGTGGGCTGCCCGAGGACTTTCAATTATTTGAGCCGGTTCGGAAAAAGGAGTACCGGACCGGATTCGGCCTCGGTCTGTCTCTCGTGAAGCAGGTTGTGGAGGCCCACCACGGAACGATTGATGTGCACAACAATCCCGGCGAAGGGTGCAGTTTTCTGTTAAACGTACCGCGGCAGCAAGGTGGCGGAGAGGTGCGACATTAGGTCTGCGCCCTCTTTCACTGGTCACCTCTTCCAATGGGGGGCACCGGCCACGCCGGAACCTGCTAGAATGGCTCGCGCCAGAAGTCCCAGTTTGAAGAGTCCTCCCGATTCCATGAATCCCGAGCCCACTGCCTTACACAACATCAATGCCGATCTGCATTGCCACAGCACCGCGTCCGATGGCGGGCTCAGCCCTTCCGCCGTGGTTGAGCGGGCCGTTGAACAGGGGGTGGAGATACTGGCGATCACTGACCACGACAACTACGACGGCTTTACGGAAGCACAGAAGGCTGCTGAAGGGCGCGGTATCCGATTGATATCGGGGATCGAGTTCAGCACGGTGTGGATGGGGATCAACATCCATATTGTAGGGCTGGATTTTGATCCGCTGCTCCTGAGAGATGCGGTCCGGCGGCAAAAGGCCGCGCGAGAGGAACGCAGCCTGAAGATTGCCCGGCGGCTGGAGAAAAAGGGCCTGACCGGTGCACTGGCGGGCGCACGGCGATACGCCACCAGCGAAATCGTTGGCCGGCCTCATTTTGCTCAATACCTGGTGGCCGAAGGGTTATTCGAAACGGAGGCGGAGGCGTTTAAAAAATGGCTGGGATCCGGAAAGCCCGGCGACGTCAAGACCAGTTGGCCCGACATCGAGACCGTAGTGGCGGACATCAACAAAGCGGGCGGCCATGCGGTACTCGCGCACCCGCACAAATACAAACTGACTAACCGCAAGCTCAACAAGCTGCTGGCGGAGTTCAGCGCCTGCGGCGGTTCTGCACTGGAAGTCTGCGGTTCCGGCCTGACCGCGGAGAGAATCGAATACTTTGCCGCCCTGTGCCAGCGTCACGGTCTGGCGGCATCCCGGGGCAGTGACTTTCACACATCCAGTAATCCCTGGATCGAACTCGGACGGGTACCTTCGCTGCCCGCGAATGTAACCCCGATCTGGCAGTTATTTAACTGAAAGCCCTCCCTGCTCCCGTCACAGTGCCATACATTTCCTAATCCGGTTCTGAATCCTGGCGACGCTCGATAAATACTGCTGCGACGATGAATGCACTTTGGCCGAACTTCCACAGGCAGCCGAGCCACAACACGAAGAATGTCGCTACGGAAAGAAAGTTCATGTCGCCCTCCCCCTGGGCTGCCAGGGCCGCAAGGGTGGCAATGACCATCAGGCAGGCAACACCCCAGCGGATCAAAAGCGGCACATGGGTTCTGAGCTCTTCGTTGGCGACAGAGACGTCGGTCTTTCTCGGGTTACTCATGCTGTTCCTCGTAAAACCGCTGGGGCGATCTGCAAACGCCGCAGCGAAACAATGTGTGGTGCGCGGATTGCGAGTTGTTAAAGTCAATCCGCCTAACCAATGACCTCGGCCAGAAACTGGCCGGTGTGTGAGCGCTTTCGCTTGATCACGGTTGCCGGCGCCCCCTGGGCGATAACTTTGCCTCCCTGGCGGCCCCCTTCCGGGCCCATGTCAATGATCCAATCGGCTTCGGCGATTACATCCAGGTTGTGCTCGATCACCAGCACGGAATTGCCAGCGTCCACCAGGCGATGCAGGACTCTCAGGAGCTTTTCCACATCGGCCATATGCAAACCCACCGTGGGCTCGTCCAGCACATACAGGTTGTGCTGAGCCGTGCGGCCACGGGCGTCTTCCGGCGTCATGCGGGCTTTCGCCAGCTCGGCAACAAGTTTGATGCGCTGGGCTTCACCGCCGCTGAGGGTCGGACTTTGCTGGCCGAGGGTCAAATAGCCCAGCCCCACATCCTGCAGCAGACAAAGAGCGTGGTGAACCCGGGTGATGGGTTCGAAGAAGGCAGCCGCCTCATCGATATCCATCGCCAGCACTTCGCCGATATGCTTATCTTTATAGCGCACACTCAGGGTTTCGTCATTGAAACGCCAGCCGTGGCACACATCACACGGAACGCGCACGTCGGGCAGGAAGTTCATTTCGATCTTCTGCATACCCTGACCGCCGCAGGCCTCGCAGCGGCCATCGCCGGCATTGAAGGAAAAGCGGGCGGGCGTGTAGCCGCGCAGGCGCGCATCCACAGTGCCGGCAAACAGTTTACGGATCGCGTCCCAGATACCGATGTAGGTGGCAGGACAGGAGCGCGGAGTCTTTCCGATCGGGGTCTGATCCACCTCCAGAATCCGGTCGATGCCTTCCCAGCCGGTAATTCGGCTCGCGCCCCGCCAAACATGCTTGCGCTTGCGCTTTCCCCCAATTGCAGTCTTCAGATTCGGGTAGAGAACACCGCGCACCAGTGTGCTCTTGCCGCTGCCGCTGACACCGGTGATGGCTACCAGTTGCCGCAGAGGGACACTGACAGTCACTCCCGCCAGATTGTTCTGCCGCGCGTCCTCGATGTGGAGCTTTTCCCGGGGCCACAGTTCGCGCATGGCCTGGTTTCTCAATTCCGGCAGCGGGTGGCGCAAGGGCGCGGAGAGCATTTTCCCGGTCAGGGAATGTCTGTTGCGCATGATCTGCGCGAGACTTCCGCTGGCCACGACCTCACCGCCGTTGACACCCGCCTGGGGGCCCATATCGATCAGGTGATCCGCTTCGCGCAAGGTGTCTTCATCGTGCTCCACAACGATCACCGTATTGCCTTGCTGCTGCAATTCGCGCAAGGTTTCGATGAGCTTGCGGTTGTCCCGGGTGTGCAGGCCGATGGTTGGTTCGTCCAGAACGTAGCACACACCCTGCAGGCTCGAACCGAGCTGAGCCGCCAGGCGAATGCGCTGGGCCTCTCCCCCACTCAGGGTTGGCGCGGCGCGATCCAGTGACAGATAGTCTAGTCCCACTTTCTGCAGGAAGCGAAGGCGACTGTGCATCTCCGCCAGCAGGTCGCGGGCGATGGTCTGTTCGCTGACCTTGAGCTTCAGTTTGCCAAACCACTGTTCGGCGGCGTCCACCGGCAATGCGGCCAGCTCGGCGATGGAGCGATCGCGAAAACGCACCGAGAGCGCGGTCGGGTTGAGCCGCTGGCCATCGCAGGCCGGGCAAATCCGTTCGCCGTCTTCTTCGCCCTCTTCCGGCAGCCAGTAGCTTTCCTCCCCGGTTTGCTCCTCGTCGAAGCCCGCAATCACGACCCCCGTTCCGTAACAGCTTTCACACCAGCCATGTTTGCTGTTATAGGAAAACAGTCGCGGGTCCAGCTCCTCAAAACCACAGCCGCAACCGGGACACGCGCGCTCGGTAGAGAACAGGCGCTCTCCGGTTCGGCCATTGTTTCCGGCACGGCTTTTCGCAGCTCGTTTGCTCACTGCCTTTTTGTCGCTGGCAGCAGGCGCAACAATGACAACGCCGTTGCCCATGCTCAAGGCCTGTTCCAGCCCCTGGGCCAACTCCTGCTCGTTGCCGGCGGACACGCTCAAGGTCATCAATGGCAGCTCGATGTCGTGCTCTTTGTAACGGTCCAGTTTGGGCCAGGGATTGGTCGGCTGAAATTTGCCGTCCACCCGCAGATGGGAGTAGCCGCGCTCCGCTGCCCATTGGGCCAGTTCCCGATAGATGCCTTTGCGGGCGACCACCATGGGCGCTAGCAGCGTCACTTGCTGGCCCCGGTATTCCTTTTGAATCCTGGCCAGAATGGCAGCAGGAGTCTGGGGTTCGATGGGCACATTGCAACTGGGGCAATACTGGGTGCCCAGCTTTACGTAGAGCAGCCGCAGGTAGTGATAGATTTCGGTGAGGGTCGCGACCGTGCTCTTGCGGCCACCCCTGCTGGTCCGTTGTTCAATGGCCACCGCCGGGGGGATGCCGTAGATCGCATCCACATCCGGCCGGGAGGCCGGCTGTACGAACTGCCGCGCGTAAGCGTTCAGGGATTCCAGATAGCGCCGCTGGCCTTCACCAAAGATCAGGTCGAACGCCAGGGTACTTTTGCCGCTGCCACTCACCCCGGAGATGACCGTGAGCTTATCTCGGGGAATGGTGACGTCGATGTTCTTCAGGTTGTGTTCACGGGCGTGGTGCACGCTGATCACGCGCGCGGATTTGGCCGTTCGCTTTTTCCCGCTGAACGCGGCCGGGGCCAGCGCCGCCCCCCGGTCCAGGGATTGCTCATATTCCCGCAACGCCCTGGCGGTATAACCCTGACCGCCGGCCATGATTTGGGCGGGCGTGCCCGCAGCCAGCAACTGACCACCCAGGTCGCCCCCCTCGGGTCCGATGTCTATCAGCCAGTCTGCTGCGCGAATCACATCCAGATTGTGCTCAATCACGAGCAATGAATGCCCGGCGCGGAGCAGCTGGCGGAAGGCGTCCATTAATGTGGCGATATCGGCGAAGTGCAGTCCGGTGGTCGGTTCGTCGAACAGGAAGAGGGTGTGCTCCCCTTCCTTGTTTTTCGGGGAGGAAAGGGAACTGGCCAGGTGCCCCGCCAGCTTCAGGCGCTGGGCCTCCCCGCCGCTCAGGGTCGGAACCGCCTGCCCCAATTGCACATAGTCCAGCCCCACGTCGGCCAGAGGCTGGAGGCTGCGCAGCACCTCCGCCTCCTCGCGGAAGAAGGCAAGCGCCTCGGCAACCGTCATTTGCAACACATCGGCGATGGAAACCGCTTTCCCGCTTCCGTCATTGGCTTCGCGCAGCAGCTTCACTTCGAGGATCTCATTGCGGAACCGGCGGCCGTCGCAGTCCGGGCAGCGCAGGTAGACGTCGCTCAGAAACTGCATTTCCACGTGTTCAAAGCCATTACCCTGACAGGTGGGGCAGCGACCGTTGCCCGAATTGAAACTGAAGGTTCCCGGCGTATAGCCCCGCTCTTTGGCCAGCGGCGTGGCCACGAAAAGTTTGCGGATGGCCCCGTAGGCACCGACATAGGTTGCCGGTGTGGACCGCGTGGTTTTGCCGATGGGGCTCTGGTCCACCATCACCACTCCGTGAACCTGTTCCATGCCTTCGATCCCCTCGTGCGCACCGGGGGCTTCCGTCTGTTCGCCGCGGAATTTAAGCAGAGCCGGGTAAAGCACCTGCCGCATGAGGGTGGATTTGCCGGAACCGCTCACGCCGGTCAGGCAGACCAGCCGATTGAGCGGAATGTCCACGTCGATATTCTTCAGGTTGTGCGCCCTGGCACCGCGAATGCCGAGACGCTGCAAGGATGCGCCGGATTGCTCCGGCGCCGGCGCGCTCAGGTACGCGGGTGAAGCTTCGCCAATCCCATGATCGGGCTTGGTGGCAACCACCTGCTCCGCCCCCGAGAGGTAGCGGCCAGTGAGATTGCTTCTGCGCTTCAGGAGCGCTTTGGGTGTGCCGAAGAACTGGATATCCCCGCCCAACCGTCCGGGACCGGGGCCAATATCCAGAATCCGGTCCGCGGCCAGGATGACCTGCGGATCGTGCTCAACCACCAGCAGGGAATTGCCGGCGTCCCGCAGCCGGTGTAGTACCCGAACCAGGCGCTGAATATCTCTGGGATGCAAACCGGTGCTGGGCTCATCCAGCACGAACAGAGTGTTGACCAGGGAGGTGCCGAGGGCCGTAGTTAGGTTGATGCGCTGCACCTCACCGCCACTCAGGGTCCGGGACTGGCGGTCGAGGGTCAGATACTCCAGGCCGACTTCGCACAAATAGCTCAGACGGGACTGAATTTCCGTCAGCAACAAATGGCTGGCTTCATCCATTGCGCTGCCAGGGGCAGACGAGTCCGCGCTTTGGTCCACCTCGGCGAAGAACTCCCGGCAACGGGACAAAGGCAGACTCATGAGTTCCTGAATATTAAGGCCGGGAAGTTGATCAAGCCTGTCATCCGGCAGGCTTGAACCCGAGGGCTTCAATCGTTTGCGGCCTTCCAGCGCGTGTTCGGCCGCTGCAAATGAACCCACTCGCCACCACAGGGATTCGGGTTTGAGGCGCGCGCCCCCGCACGCCTGGCAGGGGGTGTAGGCGCGGTATTTGGAGAGCAGTACCCGGATGTGCATCTTGTAGGCTTTGCTTTCCAGCCAGTTGAAAAAGCCCCGGATGCCGTACCACACGCCATCGTCCCAATGCCCTTCCCCCTCCAGCACCCAATTGCGATCTTTATCGCTGAGCTCGGCCCAAGGGACGGTAATCGGCACCCCGCGCTTTTTGGCGAACTTCAGCAGGTCCCGCTGTACCTCCGCATTGCTGGGAGTCTGGATGGGCTTGATCGCGCCCTGTTTGAGACTTTTGCCCGCATCCGGAATGACCAGGCCCCAGTCCACCCCGATCACGCGGCCGAAGCCGCGGCAGGTCTCACAGGCCCCGATGGGCGAATTGAAGGAGAACAGACTCGGGCTCGGTTCCGGATAGCTGATGTCGCAAGCGGGGCAGTGATGATGGCTGGAGAAACGCGCCGGCGCACCGGGCTGCATGTCCGCATCCAGTGGATAGATGAGCACGTGACCCTTGCCCAGATGAAGCGCTACCTCGACCGCTTCGGTGAGGCGACCACGGTTGTCCTCGTTCAGCCGCAGGCGGTCCTGCACCACTTCCACCCGGTTGCCGGAACGGCTGTGCACGCGGGCGTAGCCCTGCTGGTTCAGCAACTGCAGAACCTCATCGTCACTGAGTTTCTCCGGGACGTTGATGGGCAGGCACACCATCAGCCGCTGATCGAGCGGCAAGTCTCGATAGAGCGCTTCCACAACGCTCTGCGAGGTATCCATAACCACCTCGCGCCCGCAGGCGTGGCAGAACAGGCGCGCCAGTCTCGCGAACAGCAGCTTCAGATAGTCGTTCAGCTCGGTCATGGTGCCCACCGTGGAGCGGGAGGTGCGCACGGTGTTGTTCTGCTCGATGGCGATTGCCGGCGGAATCCCTTCGATGCTGTCCACCGCGGGCTTGTCCATGCGGTCCAGAAACTGGCGGGCGTAGGCGGAAAAGGTCTCCACGTAACGGCGTTGCCCCTCGGCGTAAACCGTATCAAAGGCCAGGGTGGACTTGCCGGAGCCGCTCACTCCAGTGACGACCACCATTTCACCCAGGGGAATGTCGAGGTCGAGATTTTTGAGGTTGTTCTGGCGGGCGCCGCGGATTTTGATGGCGTCGAAGGTCATGTACAGGTTTCCGGATAATTCGATTAGCTGTGCGAATATACAGGAGTCGGCGTTCGCGGCCAAGCCGATGCGAAGCGGTATACCTGGGCCAGAGTTGCTCCCCCGGTTAGCCTTCCTCAGCCTCGGCACGCTGGCGGGCGAGGCGGTCCGCTTCTTCCTCCTTCGCCGCGTCGATCACCGCCATCAGTTCCGCAACATCGGCATTCGCGGTGTTGTGCGCAAAGCGGCCTGCCAGCGGAATATCCGGGTGTAAATCACCGTCTTCATAGAGTTGCCACATTTCCCTGGCGTAGTCTGTTTGGAGCAGCTCAGGGGCGAAGCGGCCGAAGTACGCACGCATGTTGTTAACATCGCGCTCCAGCATCATGGCAGCGCTGTTGTTGCTGGCCGCGTTGACCGCCTGGGGCAAGTCAATGATCACCGGGCCCTGCTCATCCAGAAGCACATTGAACTCCGACAAATCCCCGTGAACCAGGCCGGCGCAGAGCATTCGCACCACATCGGTGATCACTTGCCCGTGATAGTCCCGGGCCTGCTCGGCCGTTAAGGTGACATCATCCAGCCGCGGTGCCGCATGGCCTTCGGCATCCTGAATCAGATCCATCAGCAGAACGCCGTCGACAAACCCCCGCGGCTGAGGCACGCACACCCCCGCCCGCGAAAGGCGATAGAGCGCATCCACTTCAGCACTTACCCAGGCGTTCTCCTGCTCCTTCTGCCCATAGCGGGACTTTTTGGACATGGCACGCGCCCGGCGGCTGTTGCGCACTTTGCGCCCTTCCTGATACTGAACCGCTTGCTTGAAGCTGCGCTGTTTCGCCTCTTTGAAAACTTTCGCGCAGCGCACGTGCTCACCACAGCGCACCATATAGACCTGCGCCTCCTTGCCGCTCATAAGCTGGGTAATCACCTCGTCAATCATGCCGTCGTCGACCAGAGGTTGCAGTCGCTTCGGTGTCTTCATATAGCCCTTTTCGGTTTGTCTCATGTATCGCCGGCGTCAGCCCTTCCCGGCGCCGGTTGCCCGCCCCTCCGTACGGAGCGCTCGGGCCGCAGACGACGGCCTGTGCGCACTATATCGAATCCGGTGTAGAAGTTCGCCTTAAATCTTTGTTTTTTCGGATATTTAACTCTTAACAATCTACTTTAAGTTGAGCGAAGCGTGGCCCAACAAAGGGGTTCAGTGTTTGACGCCTTGTTGGGTTACGGCCTCGGCCTAACCCAACCTACGGTACCGGGCCCGCATTGGCGTGTCCGGCACGAGTACGTGCCGCAAGCGCAATCATCCGCAGCCCTATATACTGCGCCACCATTCCAGATTCCGAGACGCCGTGACCAGCCCAGCCTTCAGTACCCTTCAACTGCCACCCGCCCTGCTCCACAATCTCAACGAGCTCGGGTACCAAACCATGACCCCGATTCAGGCCCAGGCTCTACCGCTTGCCCTGGAGCGCCGGGACCTGCTCGCCCAGGCCAAGACCGGCAGCGGCAAAACCGCCGCGTTTGCCATTCCCGTCCTGATCCAGCTCAATCCCAGGTACTTCGGAGTTCAGGGCCTGGTGCTCTGCCCGACCCGTGAGTTGAGCTCGCAGGTGGCTGCGGAAATCCGCCGCCTGGCCCGCTACCGGGAAAACATCAAGGTGGTTACGCTGAGCGGCGGTCAGGCCATTGGCCCCCAGATTGGCTCCCTCGAGCACGGAGCACATATCGTTGTGGGCACCCCGGGACGGATCAAGGATCACCTGCGCAAGCAGACTCTGGACCTGTCCGGAGTCAAAACCCTGGTTCTTGATGAAGCCGATCGCATGCTGGAAATGGGATTCATGGAGGACATGGAGACCATCATCAGCCACACCCCCGCCACTCGCCAGACTTTGCTCTTCTCGGCCACCTACCCAGAAAACATCAAGGCACTCAGCGGCAGGTTCCAGCGCAATCCCGAGCAAGTAACCGTAGCGGCCCAGCATGCGGCGGCGGCAATCAGGCAGCGTTTCATCCTCACCAGCGCACAGCAGAAAAACGAACACCTCATACGCGCGCTCCAGCACCTGCGCCTGCCCTCGGCGGTAGTGTTCTGCAACACAAAGCAGACTTCCGAGGAAGTTGCACGGTATCTGGACAGCCGCCGCTTCAACGCCCAGGCCTTGCACGGCGATCTGGAGCAGCGGGATCGGGACCGGGTACTGACTCAGTTCAAGCACCAAAGCTGCAACATCCTCGTGGCCACGGACGTGGCCGCACGCGGTCTGGATGTGGAAGACCTGCCAATGGTGATCAATTACGACATGCCACGGGATCCGGAAATCTATGTTCACCGAATCGGTCGCACCGCGCGCGCCGGCAAAGAAGGCGTGGCGCTGAGCCTGATGGAAGAAACGGAGCGTTACAAGCTGGACAGGATCACCGTTTACCTGGACGCGAGCAGAATGGACCTCCGCGACCAACCCGAGAACGCCGACGAACTTGCGATCGACCCGCAGTTCAGCATGCTCCCCAGCAAAAAGACCCTCGTTATTGCCGGTGGCCGCAAGGACAAAATCCGCCCCGGCGACATCCTGGGCGCGCTAACGGGCGACGCGGGCATCCCCGGTGAAGCAGTGGGCAAGATCGACATCGCCGATTTCAGCGCTTATGTGACGCTCGACATCCAACAAGCGGATAAAGCCCTGGAGCGTCTGAGCGGAGGCAAGATCAAAGGGCGCCGCTTCAAAGTACGGAGGCTTTAGGGGGTGGGGAGTGGGTCCGGGTGACCGGGTCTGGAGCCGTCCTGGTCGGACAGTACCACGTTTACGCGAACAGGATCTGATTGGAACCCGCGATATTTGACGTAGATTTCCAGTACGGCCCCAGGTTCCGGCATTTGGGGCAAGTTGTCGAAAACATCCATGCGATAGTTCTTAGCGTATATCGCTCCACTGGGTAGCGAAGCATAGTAGTCGGGATCCGGACCGGGCGGTTGAGCAATCACCACTGAGATTCCTTGTCGCGCAAGGTGCCATCCACCATCAACGCGCACTCTTTCCATTTTCTCACCGGTACTCAAGTTAGTGACGACAAAACCGATCTTTCTGGACAGGTCGTGCCAGATTTCCTCTTGCATGCCGGCTTGAACAAAAACAGAGAACACCCCTTCGATCGGAAGTTCGCCACTGTACGTTCGGTCGTGTGGAGACTGGTCGCGCCTCCAGGTGTCACTCTGCTGCGTCAACTCGGTTACAAACACTCTTTCCGGAGCCTGAAGGGTCAGACCCTGGAAATTTCCGTCGGGGAGAAGGTTTAACACGTTCAGGCTCCTGGCACCACGAACATTGCAACTTGAGGTATCGGTGGGGGAAGTACCACTCTCCGCCCAGGTCAGCGAAGCACAAAAGAGCAGCAGCCCGGACCCGACGTGGCGGAGAGTTGGTTTCATTGCCAATGATTAAAATTCATTCGAATTCTACAAGTTAAGTCCGGGACCAGGGAATACCTCGTGGCGCCTCGAGGGTGCGCCGTCCCCAGCTTACGCTAGTCCGGCGGAAATCCGTTGACTCGCTTACTGAATTATTTTCTTTGCCGCCCAGCCCGTGAGCTCCCGGTTCGGGTCCATTTTACTTATATGCTTGCCGACACTTTTATGAATGAGAATCGTGCTTGGGCTTTCCTGTAATCGGAAGAGCAAGGCATCCTTTGCCTTTCCGCGTCAATGGCCAACTCCTTGAAGTTAAAGTTACCTGGAAAGGTTTCGGTGTAGGTGGATCGTTCAAGATCCGCACACTTTATTATTCCGAGTATATTAACGAGGTAGTACCCGTCCCACACCATATCATCGACTTCGCTCTTCACCAATGCGGGAAATTTTTCCAGATTGTCGACACCGGCACCCTCCAGGATTTTCACAAATCGTCCGGACATCGCGGGGAAGCCTCCGTCGCTGAAATCAGGCACCTTATCCCCGACTTCCGCTTTCGTCCGGAAGATGAACGGGTTGTCAACGGGTTCTTGTATGACGCTACCCTGCATGAAGTTGAGGTCCCACGGCAGCCCTAGAGGCTCATGGATTCCGTGCTTTACCAACACATCGGAAGTTAGTTTAAAGTACATTGATAACTAAAGCTCAAGAGCCCTTATCCATGTAGTGAATACTTCCACGCACTTAGTTCCAGATTGGCATCAAGAGGCGTATCCGCGGCGGTGGGTGCTGCCTTTCAAGCCGCTCTATTCGAACAGCTCGATGGGCCAACACCGTTAGCCGCACGTTCATTCTCACAGATTGAGTTACACTTCTAATGGAACCCACCTCTTTCCGTCTTCGGGAGGACAACCGAAATTATAGTTCCGGCACAACCGTCAAGCCCGGATCAAATTCATAGATCATTCGAGTATTCTCCGGGGTGCCATCTGTACACCAAACCTGATATATATCAAGCTCTTCATCCGTGGCGTAAAAATACAGCAAACCGTTGTGCTTTTCATAAACCTCAATATCGATGTTTTCGGATTCAGCTGAAAAGACGCGAATTGTCCCTGAATCCGTACCGTCAGTTCGCCACAATTCGGTCCTACCAGTTGGGCGAGAATATAAGGTAAACAATGCAACATCCTGGACAACATGGAATTGTCTGATGGCTAAGCTACGTTTATTACCAGGAATGAGTTCTTTTATCATTCGCGAACCTTCCTCAGTTCCATCACTTACCCACAACTCCTGTCCCGCTTCGTCTGAGAAAACGGTAAAAATCAGCCCACTCGGTATCGCAGCGATAGCCCCATTGAAGCGGTTGCCACCGGACTCAGCGTCGAAGCTGACTACCATTTTAGTTCCAGTTTCGCTGCCGTCGGACCGCCAAAGTCCAGCGGAAGCGTGATCAGTTCTACCAATAAAGAAGGCTGCTCCATCAAAAGACGCTATTCCCCCATACCGTTCGTCAAGTCCGTTGCCGCCTGGATACAAATCCTTCACCATAAAAGTACCATCAGGCGACCCGTCGCTGACCCAAAGCTCTGCACCCAAACCTGAGTCCGGATCATTGATCGCCATAAATACCTTGTCATTTACGGAGGTCATAGCAACCCCACGGAACCGTTCCGTTCTGCCATCAAATTGGTGTAGACGTTGTGTTCCCTCGTCCGTTCCGTCGGATACCCAAATCGCATCCTTCCGCGCGTCCATGTCGGTGGCAATCAAGTACAAGGCGCCGTTCAAATACTGCATGGTTCGCATTGAGGTGCTTTGTTCACCGGGGCTAAGGTCCTTCACAAGCTCAGTTCCGGTCGGGGTACCGTCCGTCCGCCACAACTCTCGACCCAGAAATTCGTCCTCCGCGAAAAGAAAAGCAAACTCGCCAGCAGAAGCAATGTTATAAACCGAATCTTTTCCATTCCTATTGAAATCAACTACTTGGTTCGTACCTTCTATAGTCCCATCGCTAGCCCACAACTTGGAATCGCCGGTATGATCAACGGCCGAGAAGACAACCTTGTCGCCCAGGTTGACACTACTTACAAGGCGAGAACTGGCGTTTGTGGTTTGATTGATATCTGCCAAGAGTCGCGTCCCAGACGGTGTCCCGTCTGAAGTCCAGATCTCATTGCCGTGGATGCCATCATCGACGGCGAAGTAAAAGGTTTCATCAATACTCGCCGAGTGGAACGCAATATCAGGGATATCGACGGCAGAAGAAAAATCCTTCACAACAGAAGTCCCGGCTACTGAACCATCCGTCATCCACAACTTGAGTCCGGTTCCGTCGTCACCAACAAAATAAGCGTTTCCTTGATGTTCAACCATAGCGCTTGTCAAACCCTCGATAGACACCCCAGCAAGCTTTATCGTGCCTTCACCGCTTCCATCGGTTCTCCACAATTCTTTATTACCATCTACTCTGACCTCAAAAAAAACGTACTCGCCTGCGGAGAATAGATCTTGGTAGACAAAAGGAGATCCAATATCAATATCCTTAGCCGAAAAGTCCATTACGGACCAAATTCTGGAAGGCGTTCCGTCCGTAGCGTAAATGTGATTCGCATCTGTGTACGCTTTAAAAAAGAGTAGAGCGCCGTTCGTGGCGAACGATGGGTTAATGTATTGAGTTACGTAGGCTTGACCAATATCCATAACATTTTTCGTTCCCTCCATTGTTCCATCAGATCGCCAAACACCCCATCCAGATGATGTATCATGAGCTACGAAGAACAAGTCCGATTTGAACTCCGTTAAATAAAACGAGTCTCCCCCGCCAGATAATCGACGCAGCAGTACCGTACCTTTCTTTGTACCGTCGCTGACATGCAGCGCACGATTAGATCCGTCAACTTCTTCGACAATAAAAAGGCGATCTCCAGCCACAATCATCGATTCAACTTTCATATCAAAAAGCTTTACGGTTCCCTCGGAGTTGCCGTCGCTTCGCCATAAGCTATTTCCTGACCGGCTCTGTATTTCAAAAAAAACATGATTCTCGAACACTATATGTTTATTCGCTACACTAGGAAATATTCTTCGTAGATCGTTATTCAATCTGTCTAAACGCCAAAGGCCGGCATTTTCGACAGGATCGTTATTCTGAATGAACAGATATCCCCCCATTATGAATATGTATTCAATATCGCTCGAGTTTCGAAAGGAATCTGCGTAATCGGTCAAACGGAAATCTTTAACAAGTTCCGCTTTACCGTTTTCGTACTTCCACAGTTCATTACCATGAATGCCATCGTCCGCATTAAAATAAAGCGTACCATCCAAATCACCGAACTGCCGCGCACCATAATTGTGCCCAACATCGTTAATCTCGATCAAAGGACGGGTGTTCGCCTCCAAACCACCAGTCACCCAGGGTTCAGTTCCTGATTTGTCACTGTACGCTTCGAAAACAACCAGGTCTGATACAGCGGGTTTGGTATGAACTCTGACATTATCCGTAGATGATTCGCCACGGTTATCGGTCACTGTCAACCGAAAGGTCAACGTGTGGACTCCAGGGGGCATTACGAATCTTGCACTCGGTGTACTAGTACCACTGAGGCTGACGCTGTGGCCGGATACTTGGGTCCACCGGTAGCTTGCTATCGTCCCGTCATTATCACTACCGATGCCGGTCAGTTTTACAATTTCTTCCGCATGGACCATCTGGTCATTACCCGCATTCGCCGTTGGTGCCAAATTCATTGTGATAGTGGTAACGGTGAATACGGCGTTTACCCCCCCAACGGTGAGGACTACTTCTATGCTCTCGCCGTAATTATTTGCAGCTGTTGTTCTCACCCTAATGTTCTGACCTGGCTCCACGGTACCGTCGGAACTGGTAAACCCTCCACCATCGATTGAGTACTCTCCGCCCATAACGCTAACTGGTGCTGCTGTGTCGATGCCGACGATCTTTATCACGTTAGAGGTAACCAGCCTACCAACCTCAACCTCGGTCTGTGGAGCGAAGCTGAACGAATCGGGAGAGGTGTCTGATTCGAGTGGCCGTGGTGATTTATCGCTACTACCACCACCTCCGCAAGCATTGACCGCTGTGATCATCACCATCAGAGTAAAAACGTTAATTCTTTTCAGATATCCTTTCACAAAACATTCTCCTTATTAAATGGTCATTAATCTTCCGTATTCGTTCGTATGTCGACTGTCCGGAATTATTCCAGACGGTAGAGAAAAGCACAATCAGTTGGTAGCTCATCTTACATCGTCTTCGAAAACGACCGTCTCTTGAAAAGGCGTTAAAGCCTGGTAATTGGCAGCGCGCGTAACGACCAACACAAGGTGCTTGAGGGTGTCGAGGGATTGGTCCGGAACCCCGTTTTCTCCGCAACTTACGGAAAATCGGCCGCGAACCAGGATTCGGTCTGAGCCATCAGGATTAATCGTCGCGGCTATGGTAATGCTTTCATTTTCATTCGAAGATTTGAAATAATCGGACATTGACTGTACCTATTCTATCCGGGTCTCTACCGTTAATACGTTCGACGTGTAATCTCCAAGAGTGGCGTAAACTGTATACGTAGCATCACGAACAGGAACTCCCAGGTTGTTAACAAGATCAATATTGAAATAATTCAGAACCGGTTTTTTCAAATCATCTTCTGAATTCTCGACAGCATCTGGGAAAAGGTCATCCACATAATCAGACTCGGGCTCCTGCAAGGATTCAGGAAACCATATCCTGCCCGTATATGTTTGGCCGTTATTCTGATCAACGGCGACAATAGTGACCTGATCAGAAAATTCACCGTTCAGACCCATCGTTCCATATGGCAGCTTCACCACACCCGAAAACATGAGTCGAAACGGACCGACAGTTTGGCCAAACGGTCCGACGGATAGATCGTTTGGTGAGAGATCGCTCGGCCAAGTAGTGATTTCGGGGCCGTTGATCAACAACCCAAGAAAAGGATCGAAATAATTATCGTGCAGGCGTGGGCTGCAGGGATACTCATTAACGGAGTTATTCTCTACCGCCGAGAAATCGCAGCCTTTCGGTATACTGTGCAATTCACCGCTCATCACACCCTCTTTTGCTCTTGACCAGTCGACAGCATCGAAGCGGAAACACACTAGGGTCAATAGAGCCAGAACCAATATCCGCATAAAGATGGCGACAAACCCGGAAAAAATCGCGTACGAACTCTTCACATTCTAGAGCTACCTGCTTATAAGCCAATTACGAATCTGCACGTAGGTTAGACTACTCCACCCTGGCTTCACTTGTCAGCACATTCGATCTATAGGGTCCGAGAGTGGCGTAAACGGTTTAAGTTGCTTGCTCAATCGGAACACCAGAACCAGGTGTCGACGATTACGCGGTCCTTCGTATCACTATCGGAAGGAACAGCGGATGAATGACCAAACAAAGGCGGCACCAATCTACGATGGGGAACAAGGCATAATGACCTGTTGGGTTACGCTTTGCTAACCCAACCTACGGGTTTCACGCCATGTTGTTGAGCGCTCGGACTAGCAATGGAAACACGGGCGACATTGGAGAGATAGGTTCCTACAGAACAAAGGATGTAGTAATCACCCTCCCCTCCAAACTCTATATGGTCCATCACGTTAATGTTGAAGGAGGCTGAACAAATATCGCCGTGGGATTGTACGTCATCTTCGAAAACGACGGTTTCCTTGAAGGGTGTGACGCTCTGGTAATTGGTTGTTCTGGTCACGACCAGCACGATGTGCTTGAGTACATCAGAGGCCGCGTCGGGCACACCGTTCTGACCGCGACGAACCGAGAGTCTCCCGCGGAGCAGGATATTCTCGGAGTTTTCAGGGTGAAGCGAGGCTTGTATTGCGAAAGCGCCTTCTTCCGGGTGAGGTAGGCTCTCGTTTGTAGTCATGGCTCTGTCATCCGTTAACACTAGTGCAGGTGGGGATATTGAGTTGAACCGGATTCGCGTAGGCTGGGTTAAGCCGCAGTCCGCCCAACACAGGAGTATCAACCTGTTGGGTTACGCTGCGCTAACCCAACCTACGATTTCAGCGAACATTCAGCCACTGTAGGTTGGGTTAGGCCGAAGGCCGTAACCCAACACCGGAGTATCAACCTGTTGGGTGACGCTACGCTAACCCAACCTACGGATTCAACGGACATTCAACAGGGGCTGAACGAGAATCTGCCACCGGTCTATTCGCATCTCGTTTTAATAACGATGGTGTTTGATTTATAGGGCCCCAATGTTGCGTAGACCTGATAGGTATCCGCTGCGATCGGCAGTTCCAGGTTGCTAATCAGGTCAATATTGAAATACTCGGTCGTATCTTCTTCTATGGGTGGTGCTCCCTCCACTATCTCGGCCGCAGTCCCCATTCGCTGCATCTTTCCGCTATAGGATTCCCCGCTCGACCGACTTACGGCGACGGTCAGAACCTCGTAAGCCCGATCTCCGTTTAGCCCCAGTGTATTGTGCGGGATTTTCAGCAGCCCTGCGACCATTAGCTTTACGGGGCCCATGGCATTTCCGTCCGGGGTTGCCTCACTAGACTCCAGCAACGCCTCGGCGTCCTCGGGCCAGACCACCTCCTCTGGACCGTTGATCAGTATCCCTCGAAACGAACTAAAAAACGGGTCTTTAAGACGGGGGCTACAGTCAAACGACTGCCCGGAATTATTCCAGACCGTTGAAAAATCGCAGTCCACCGGTAGGTCGTACAGTTCTTCATCCAAGAGGCTACTCCTTCTATTTGTTTCGTCACCAAATGCACAACTACCCAGACTCAGGGCAAAGATCACAACTACAATACTGCTCGATTTAACTGTCATGCTAGGTCGACTTTTCTGACCACTTTCGCACATGCGCCACAATATTCTTTAGGCGCATGTTTTTCTCCGGTTCCGTTGGCCCCAAACATTACGCAACCTGGGGCACCTGACCAGCCAGAAGCGGGCGAATAGGTGGCACCGGCCCCGCAGTGAGGGCCTTGATGACCGTAATCATTCACCCCTCGATTCTCGCCATAAAGGGTCGGAGGGCCATCCGGCAACTTGTTGGATCCGGGTACTTTTGTTCTGTGGCCAAAGGCTACCATACCAAAACGATGGCCAACCTCATGGTTCCATGTGTACTCCCTGGTTTCTGCCGGCATATCCCTCCAGCGTGTTCGTCTTGCACAGGTGATCAGATCATTACCCCCCGGACTCCAACTAAAGCCATTCGTCCAGCCGTTTACAATGTTCACTTTGAGACCGATTTTGAAAATACCGCCCTTCCCGGCTAGCAGCGAGTTCAATGAATCGTCGCGTTTTATCTTGATCTGATGAAAGCCTCCATAGGGAAACCTCGGCGAACCGGTTATTGATACATTCTCCTTTTTTAGACGATAGGTCATATCCGGGCCACCGCTCGGATTTGAATAAAACGCTGCACCCAACACAAACCATTTCTTTTCTTTGTCGTCTTCGTCATCCAAACCGTGCCACAAATAACGGTCGCCCGTGATTGTGATGTATCCCTCTGAAACAGAGATTCCAGGGGCCGAGCCGCCGATCGCTAGCGTCCGGAAATAATCATGCTCCTTCATGGAAGCGATATAATCGGAAAAAACCGCCGCTATACCCACTTTTTTATAGGGATCCGTCAGGGTATAGGCCTTCGCGACCTCGCCTCCAAACTTATTGAGATTTCCGCCTGAATGCATCGCCAGACATTTACGATACGGGATAGTTGCGGGCGCCCCCTCTTGGCTAAGCACGATGGAGTGCTTTTCCGCGTGATTTTCCATCGGAGACAGCGAGTATGAAGGCACCCTTCCTTCAGGGCCACTCATGCTCATGACTTGATAATACAGCTTCCGCTTCGCCTCCACCTCGACGCTTTGGACCGTTGTCCCATTCGCATCCGTGGCTTCCAACTTGTACTTGTTGCCACCAGCGGCTGGAAGTTTGACAAGGCCGTCCAGGAGCACCTCCTTCTCGGAGGCCAGGCCTGAAACATCCTTGGGCATTTTGAAGTTGGGATTTCGATTCTGCTCGGCCTCGCTATACTCGACGTTGTCCTTTCCGGCGGGAACCGCTCTTACGCTAAAGCTGAGCGGGACGCCGTCCTTTGCAAAGAGGGCTTTGATGGATAAAGGGCCGCATCGGTCAACGCTGCCGATATCCGGGTCCTTCGCGTAGGCTTCGTTTTTTTCGAGGTTTACCCATTGGATAATAGCCATTTATGAATCCCTTCCTCTATTAAACGATCTCGATGCCGGTGATCTTGTTCTCTTCGATCTCCGGCGGCGGCATAGCGACCATGGGTGGTTGAACTTCCGGCATCGGTGGTGTATTTGGAGCCGACCCCTTGTTCTGCAGCATCATATCGCCCAGTCGGGGAACGTTCTTACCTTCGATCTTCACGTCAAACGAATAGTTGACGAACTCCGCTGTGCCCTTGGTTTTCCCGGATACCACTCCGCCGCCCGCTGTGCCAGCTTCGTCGCCGGTACTGGTGGAGAAGTTGGAGCCCTTCAACATGACTGGGTTACCGTCGACTTTGACGTTCTTGCTGCCTTTGGCGGTGTCTTTTGACAAAGCGACATTGGGGTAAGGGATGGGAACCGGACCGCCTGGCGACGGGGTTTTGCACACGTCGGGAAACGCTGTTGCGACCCCGTCACTGCTTTTGTGCACGACGGTGCGCGTATTGACGTTCATTGTTGCTGGCATATGCTGCCTCCGTTATCAGCCCCGTCACACTGGGGGGCTATGCACTTTTCCTAGTTGGGGCTTTTGGCCGCCGGCTCGAGCCGCAGGGCCGTGCGGCTTCCGCCGTCCGCTGTGGTCCAGATCAACACCGCCCTAGCTTTGTCGCCCTGCTTTTCGAGGTCATGAATAGCGCTGGCGGCAAGAAGCCCTCCCACTGCCGCTCCCACATCTCCGAAACAGTCGGCCGGGTGGCACAGTGTCTCGCTGTCGCCAACAATGGCGGCCAGGCGGCTCATAATTAGCCCCAACTCGAATGCGAAATAGCTCTCGCCGTTGAAATCACAGTAAACCCGCTGGGCCGGAGCGGTGTTCTCCCAAACGCTTCTGATGGCGTCAGTCAGCCCTTGCCCGGTACTGACTTTATCCGAGCTGAGCGTCTCCGGTTCCACGCCCGAGCCGGTGCAGCCGATCACAGCCAAGGGCTTCGCTCCCCGCGCCAGTGCCCCGGCTTCGGTCTCCAAAAAGAGCATTGCCCCGGCTTCCCCGGGGGTGAAGCCATCCACGTTACGTGCGCTTTTAAGCCGCCATTGTTCGTCCAGCAGTCGCAGGCGATCTTGTATCAGGTAGCTGTCCACGCCCCCAACGATGCATCCGTCCAGTTCGCCCGACTGCAGGAGCTCGGTGGCTTTGGCCAGCTGAGAGATGATTCCGGTTCGCCCTTCCAGAGTTGTTCTAGCCAGCTTCAGACCGAGGCCGGTGCGCTTGCAGAGCAGTGGAAGAAGGTCTCGGCCAAGCTGCATCGGGAGCGTGGCGGCGTCGGTTTGCGGCAGTGCCACCAATAAACCTGTGCGAGCAAGAGATTGTCGGGTCAACCTGGCTTTGCCCAGGACGGCCGCCAGTGGCGGTATCGCCAACTGGATGAATCGCTCAAGGCCTGCAATGGAAGGGTCGACTGCCGGGACCGCCGCCACATGCATGGGCAACGGCTCTTCCCATTCTGGATCGTGCGGCTTGCAACTGAGGTAGGGGTATTCCGTGAAGGCGTTCACACCGGCCTTCACTGCGGCGCAGGTCTGCTCCACATTGGCGCCAATGGGTGTGATTGCGTCGACAGCGGTAATCACCACCCTGCTTTGAGCTTGGGGCTGCGACATCAGGCGGCCCTCCAATGGACGGTTACACGATCCACGTAGAGGAAGTTCCTGGCGCAGGGGATTGCAATTCGCCAGGTGAGCAGGACGCGAAGATCGTCCGGTTCAATCACCACCGTGTCCAGTACCGGAGCAAACTCGAAGGACTTCCCCTTGATCAGGGCGATCGCTCTAAAGCGGTAACGCGGCAGCTCTATGGTCAGCGAGCCGGATTCGGAAAGATTGCTTGCGAACACTCGTTCGCCGTCGGCCATCCCTTCGGGAATACGCAAGCCCGGGTGCGCGGCACAGTGGAAGCGATCGTCAAAATCCAACGGTAAAAGAGGGAACCGCTGCTGCCGCCACTGTTCGTCGTAGGTCCCGGCATAATTGATCCGGGGCTGCCAATTGCGGCCAATAAAGCCAAAGCCCATGGGCTGCGGTGTGTCATCCCACTGGCTGATCGGTTGCGTTGGATGTTCGAGATTGGGTAACGCCAGACCCTCCGTGAGCCCCTGACCTCGTGCGCCGGCGAACCCCTTACCCACCGGATTTGCCTTGTAAAATTCCTGGCTGTCGTCCGCAGTTTCGGCCGCTCCACCAAAAGCGTTCTCGTAGCGGAGCGCCATGCGCTGAAACTTTGCGGGCGAGGTGGGCTGCCAATGCAGACCCTCGCGCCTCCAGAATCTGTCCCCAATCACGTTGACCAGGTGGCGATGTTTGCCTACCTGAAGAGAGGCCGCGACAGATTCCGCCGCCCGTCCACCGGGGGCGTAGGCGTGGCCATTCAACACAATATCGACTCCGGGTTTATTCCAGGCCACATCGGCCTCGTACTGCAAGCTCGACTTGCCCGGTTCGCCGTAGAACACATCCTCGCTTAGCGCCGACACCTGCTCATCGGCAATAACCAGCACAGGGGTATGTGGGCGTATATCAAACGTGCCTTTGATGATGACGGCGGCGTAATTGTACCCGTCCTTGTCCAGGGCCGGCATCAGCTTGGTGCTGAAGGGGGTGTTATCTCTTATTTCGAGCATAAGCTCAGGACTCCCCTTTCATTCGCCAGTTTGCCAGCAACTGGTCCGGTTGCAACAACGCAAGGTCAAATGCTGCCGTTCGGCGTTGACGCTGCAAGCCATTGTCGAGAACCCTCTTTACATGCGCAGGGTTCAGGGGCTGCCCCAGCAGGTAGCGCTGGGCGGGTACAAATCGGCCCTGGTATTTTTGCCAGATGGCGGCGACCTTGTAGGGATCGGGAAAGGCTAGGTGCTCATCTTCATCCATATCAACCCGGTCATCGGCTGGGTCGTCATTAGGCACCTGGTCGTCCAGATCGGGCAGTTCAGAAATGGCGAGACCATTGGTCTCGAGTTCGATTCCAGTGATATTCGTAAACGCCTCACCGGCCAACCTTGACAGTGCCGGCACCCGCATTTGTGCGATTAACCATTCCACCGCGTGGGGGTCTCCGAGCAGCCCACTGGCCTTGATTACGTTGCGTATCTCTTCCGGACTCCTGGCCAACTCGCTGATCCACTTTCGTCCATGCTCGACAGGCAAGGCGCGAAAGGCCAGTTGGATTGCCTTTTCCTGATGAGGGTTTGATTCCATAACAACGGGTTGCAGGTTGTTCAACGCCGAGCGATCGCCAAGGATCACAGCGGACCAACTGCTCCAGAATGCTATATCAGGATGATCGGACCTTATTGCGGGCCGGAGTACCGGCGCGAGGTCTCTGCGTTTGAGCTCACCGACTAATCGCAACCCTCTTGCAAAAAGCCTGTCATGTGCCAAGCAATCGGAGCGCTGGAGGATATTGGTCAGAAGTTCGCCCGGATCCTCGCGACGAACGCTGCACACCGCAAGAGCGAGGTACTTGTGGTCCAGGTCTTTGCTGGTCAGAAACTTTTTTATCCACGAGTGGCATAACCGGCCGGGCAACCAGCCAAGCGCCGAAACAAGCCCTTTGAAAGATTCCTCTGTTGCCAGCCCGTACTCGACCGCGGTCTGAATCTTCGCAACGTCCAAACTGCGGAACGCCAGTACCGATGTAGTGAAGACCTCACCTGGCCCCTCGGTTTCAATGGATCCAAGGCAGATCTCCCAGGCTTCTTCCGGCGCCGACATCAAGGCATCGAGCTGGGACTCGATCCGCTGGTCGAGTTTGAGGACATCGTTCGGGGTGTAATGAGGCTGATCGACGGCCAACGATCGCAGTACCCACAAAAAAGCCGCATCCTCGGCGCAACGTTCGTAGATATCATAATAGGCAGCGTTCATGCCTGGCACCGTCGGTCAAAAAAACAGAGGCGATTCACAGCTCTAGCGAACATCAGTTGACCTGGACGGAGCCACCCATAATGCGATTGACACCGCTGGATCGATTGAGAATGTACTTCCCGCGAATGAGAATCTTGCCCGCGCGCGTGAGCGTAATACTCGACTCTCCGCATCTGAGGGTGATTTCCTTGTTGCCTTCAATCACTACGCGGTCGCCATCAACCTCGGCAACCACTGCCTCGCCGGAACTGGCGGGAGGACGGGCATCCTGTGGCTCCGCCTCAAGCGAGCCTTCGCTGTCCTGCTGCCTTGCGCCATCGAGTATCGCATCCAAGGGGCTGTGGATGAGCCCCATGATCACAGGCTTCCCCCAATCACCATCTGCGAATAGTAGTGCAACCTGTCGATTTTTATGTTTTGGGGTCAGGGCAACGGTCGATAGAGCGGCAACTGGACCATCGGTTCGATTGTTTTCATAGTTCACCAGCGGTTGCCCTGAGGAACTGATTCCCGCAATCGTCCCCAGAACGATCTCACCGGGGGCGACCGCTGTCGGCTCATCGGTGAAGATGGCTTCCGATCTGTCCGCTTGCGATTCAACCATGATCTGCTCTAGTTGGTAGTGACTTTACTGCCCTTGATGACCACATTGCCGCTGCCTTTGACGTTGATCTTGGCGCCAGAAATGGTGATATCGCCGTTCTTTTTCATCACGATCTGGGCGGAGCCGGTCTTCAGTGTAATCCGGTCGTCCGCCTGCATTGTGATGGTCTTGGCCTTCAGGCCGTAGTCTTTGGTAACGGTTTCCTGGTATTGCCCGCTGACGGTCTCCCTGAGATCCTTGCCCACCGAAATGGTCATGTCCTTGCTGATGGACTCCCGGTGCTGCTCGCCCACGTCGATGGTCATGTTCTTTCCGACGGAGACAGACATATCCTTGCCGATCGATTCCCTGTGGTTCTCTCCCACGTCGATCGTCTTATTCTTGCCGATTGTCTCTGTCTGGTTGTTTCCAACGTCCTTGCTGCGATCGTTCCCGATGGTGGACGTCTCGTCGTTGCCAACGGACTTGGTCCGGTCGTTGTCCACCGTAAGGGTCTGGTCGTTTTCGACTTCGGTATCGAAGTTCTTTTCCGCGTGGATGAGGATCTGCTCTTCGCCCTTCTTGTCTTCGAAGCGAAGCTCATTGTAGTTCTGGGGGGTGGCACCCTTGGTCGAGCGCGTCTTGATGCCGCTCTGGGTTTTGGAGGAGTAGACTGGCTTGTTCCAGCCGTTATACACCGACCCCGTCACAAGGGGCCGGTCCGGATCGCCGTCCAGGAAGTTTACAATGACCTCCTGGCCGATTCTGGGGATGAATGACGAGCCCCACTGGTTCCCGGCCCAGGACTGCACCACGCGGACGAAACAGGAGCTGTTCTCGTCCTTGGTGCCCTCCCGATCCCAGATGAACTGGACCTTGATTCGACCATGTTCATCGATGTAGATCTCTTCGCCGTCCGGACCTACAACAACAGCGGACTGTGGGCCGCGCATATACGGCTTCTGGTGTTCACAGCGAGGACGGAAGTGAACATCAGCCGGAATCGCGATGAACTCGTTTCGGTACCGGGAGCCGTCCTCGTCGCCGGCAAAATAGCTGCGGTCGTAAGCCTTGTGGACGACGCTAACCAATATGTAGCTGCCCTTTTCCGATCCTGTCGCGTGTTTCGCGAGCTTGAACTGGCCACCAGCGGTGAAGGTGCTGCAGTCGCTGGTGCCCTTGACCGCATTGCGATCCGCCTCTTCCGCGTCCAGGCGAATCTTAACCAGTTCGCTGCCCTTGCCCGGATCGTAGAATCCGGGGTACTCGTAATGTTCGTAGTCCCCGTTTCGCGGGAAGCGGCTCTTTGTTTTGGTATTCGCAATAAGGTCCTTTTTGGGCTCTTTGAAATTGTAGTCGTTCAGTGACCACTGCCCCTTTCTGAACAGGTAGGTATGCTCCCAACCGGTAATCTGGCTGTTGGGAGTCGAGCCTTTGGAGTACTCCAGGTCGGTTTCGGTGACCTCCTCGTAGGCGTTCTTCTGGTCCACGAGGATGAGCTTGTGTTTGTCGCTCGCGTGTTCGAAGAAGTAGGCGATACCATCTTCTTCCAGAAGACGGGATACGAAATGGAAGTCGCTTTCATTGTGCTGTACGCAGTACTCGCGCTTGCTGCCGCCAGCCGCGCGGAACTCGTAGTCGGAAAATCCGAGATCGTCGAAGACTTTTGAGACGATCTCCTTGGTGTTCTGATCCTGGAAGATGCGGTGATCGTTGGTCTGGGTGAGAAACCACATCCACGGTACCAGGGTCATCCGGTATTCGCGCAGGCTGTCCGCCTTGATCTCGCCGAATACAAAGGATTTCGCGATCCCGTGGAACTGTCGGCGGTGCTCGTTCTGTACCGTTATGGTGGTGCTTTTGCCCACCACGTCATTGGGGTCGACCTCCAGGTTCTCGGAAAGAACCGAAACCTGAAACTCGAAAAGTCCGGAGATCCGCTCTACGCCTTCGAAAGCGGTCAGGAGAAAGGTGTCCTTTCCCAGCGAGAAATCGCCAATAGAAATGAGCCTGTCTTTCTGAGTGATTCCACTCATGTGATCGCACCCTCAACACGACACCGTCTGCAGCGGCAGTGTCGAAATCATCCTTGTTGTGGACCTTCAATCGTCCATTGCTCGGCAATAAAAAGTGTTCAGCAATAAAAAGTGTTCAGTAAGCTGACACAAAGCGGCACCTGGAGACCATTCGCCAGGTGCCGCACACAGGCCAGGCTTAGAGCGGCTTGGCTGTGGTGAGGTCGTAGCCGACCCGCTGAGGGCTGGAGGACTTGTTGCTCTTGTCATAGTCGTTGTAGTTGACCATGATCTTCGAGAAGCTCAGGGAGATGGACTCCATGGGGTCGCTCTCGGAATCACCGGAGATGGAGTACCCGCTCACCAGACAGTCTTCCAGAGTGTAGGTCATGAACTCCACAACTTTGTCCGCGCCGGTCTGAACGAACTTGATAACCACCTTTTTGCCCGCAGAGCCGGTAACCGCTTCCTTGAACAGAGCAGTTGCGGAGTTGTCGGCCATTTTGGTCAAGGTGACTTCGCTGATGGTTGGACGAGTGGCTTCACGGTTGGACAGGTTGCCCGGTTCCATGGTGATGCCGCGACCTACGCCGAACTGAACGGAGTTGACGCTAATGTGGTCTTTGTAACCCTCAGCCGTTACGTTCCCTTTGATTCCCTCGTATTCAAGGTAGATTGCCATTCCTATTTTCTCCTTAGTTTTTAAGTACCACAAAATCACGGCAATTCACGTCGGATGTGAGCATGCCATTTTTATCGAAACAACTCACAGGAAGTCCCCAATGTTAAGGCAGGGAATCCGCTGTGCGGTCCTGTTATTGTCGTCCGAATTCTACCTGTACCGTGTGAAGCGTATCAATCAATTTTATCAACGAAAAACTACGAATAACTTCGTAGAAGGATTCTCTTCCGCCTCAAAATAACTCTTCAACCAATCAAATTACTAAAACGAAGTCTGCAGATCGAAATAGAAATTCATATCGTCGTTCAAGCGCTCTCCTTCGCCGAGGGCGGTATTCTCCGAGGAGACCGGAAAAGCGAATGAAAGGGTACCGCGAACCTTACGTTTGTAATTGATGCGCAAGCCAAAGCCCATATCCGCGAGCCTCGCTTCGGTACCCTCCGCGCCGCGTTGGTACGGGTGTGCTTTTCCGTAGCCCACATCGGCAAACAGAAACGGTTGGAACATATCCTTGAGCCGCTCCCCACCCAGGGAGAACCCACCAAAGCTCGGGCCACTGAAAACCCAGTCCGCCCCTAGGGAAACTGCATCGTCGGCATAGTACTCGTTTACGGCAAAACCTCTCGCGCGAGTCGGCCCCGCGAGTGAGTGCTGATTGGTTGCGGCGAGAGATTCGCCCGCATACTGGACACCCATTCTGAACACAACGCGGCTTTCAACCTCCGTAAAGGGCACCTTGAGGAAGGTCAGCATCGAATAGTCCAATTGCCCCACATAGACGGATTCAGGCTGAGCCTCCTCCGCCCCCTTGAGGAAGTCGCTGGAAATCACCCGGATCTCGCCCTGGTGGAGAATGCGAGGGTCTTCGTCCAGCAGGTCGAACGCATAGAAGATCTCGGTATTCCTCACCGTGTCATCAAGGAAGTCTGCACTGATGCCGCCCAGCGTGATCGTGGATTCCACCTCCGAGGCTCGCAGTCCGATTGCGTGGTTGTTGGCCCGACTGCGCTTGAGCTGATAGCGAAGGGATGCGTCCACGACCAAGGACTCCCCTTCAATTTGGAAGTTGGAGGCCGTCTTTGCCTTGGCATTTCCGCTGCCCAGCACAAAATCATTGTTTGAGGCCCCGAGCCCAAAACGCAGCCGCGGGTGCAGTATGCGGGTGTTGTAGCGCAGGGAGCCGTAGGTGGAGTTGTCCGGCTTGAATGACCCCAGCAAACCCAGGTGGAGCTGATCACCTGTACCCGTCGGGTTGTGCCACAGGGCATCGACATAGGTGCGGTACTCACCCGTGCGGGCCGAGCCGTGATTGTCCGTCCGCACACTGGCGTCGTACCAGCGTTCGGAGAGCACATTGACGTTCAGCCGGGTGTCTCCCACCTGGGTTCCGGGCTCGAAGTAACCCTGGGCGGACAGGCCAGGCATATCACTCACGAGGAAGAGTTTTTCCTCCACGCGACTGCTGACCACCGGTTCTGCCATGTCGCCGGCAAACACTCGCTGAATGCGCTTGTCGGAATAACGATCGTTATTGTGGACCTCCACTTCGCCCAGCTCGCCGAGCAGAAGAGTCAGATTGACCACCCCATCCCGTACATGCTGCTGCGGAATATAGGCCTTGGCGAGAATAAAGCCCCGTTCCCGGTAATAGCGGGTGATGGTGCCGGCAACAGTCTCGATCATTCCCAGGGTGATACCCCGCTGGCGCCGCTGCTCGCGGATCAGGAAGACCAGACGCTGGACCTCCACGGGGCTCACGTGGCGCCCTTCAGTCTCTTTCTCGATTTCCGCAACCAGGTCGGAAACCTCGCTGATCTCGTCCAGGGTGTAGCCGGAGTCCAGCAGTTCGCCCTCTTCCATCAGGTCAAAGCGAATGCGTTCGACCTGCTCGATGATCTCGTGCCGGTGGATCCCCAGTTCCGGGTACTCGATCAGGCCCTGCACCCGGAATTCCTTCACATTCAGTCGCGGACCGGCCATGGGATCGGGGTCCCGGTCGCGGACACCGGGGATGTCCATGTCCAGCAACATGCTATCCCGCTCGAATTCAGGCACCTCGCGAGTGTCCGGCATTTCGAGAAAGCCCGCGTGGCTTTGCAGACTCACGGTGGCCACACCAAGCGCCGTGACGATTGTGGCTCCCCGAAGCAGTATGGGGTTCAGCATCCGTGCAAAGGGATTGCCCCTGTGGTCCCGGGCGGAACCCGACGATCTAAATGCGACTATCACTTTCATCTAATCCTGATTCGTACATTTCCACCCCTCCAGGGGCTTACGGGCGCCGTGCTTTCCTCTGCGCCCTACAGCTTCTTCAATGCGCTCTGCAGCGATAACCTCAATAGTCATCGTCGTCGTAGCGTTGATCCGGGGGCAGGCGAATGGAGGTATCGTCGTAGGAGTAGTTGCGAACATTAGTGAACACGGCTGGGTCCACATCCTCCAGTCCTTCAATTTCCACCAGTTGCTCGTTGCCGGACGTGATCAAGTCGATCACGTCGCCGGAGATCGATTGGGAATCGTCCACATTTGCCGGCTCCTGTTCAAAGGCAAACTGAATCCAGCTCGGCAGGGCGGACACGAGCACCAGGTTGTCCTTCACGTGAACCACCAGGGGCATGTACGGTTCGCCGATACCACCCCGTGGAGTGACCAGGCTCGCGTTGCGCGCAGCGATGATCGGATCGTCACCATTGGGGGGACCCGCCGCCAGAATGTTGCCGTTGGCCACATCAATCAGCAGACCTCCCACTTCGTAGTTTGCGTCAATCGTGCCTCCGGCCTGCCGTGCGTCGGTTGCAGAACGGGAATAGAGCGCACCGTCGGTATTGTCCAGGATGACATTCCCGAAGGTATTCACCAGAGCGATGTTGCCGTTAGAGCGCAGGCCGGTAACGGTCAGCTCACGATCGTTGATGATGCGCGCGTCGCCGCGATTGTTACTCAGGGAAAGAAAGCCTACTCCTGTCTCCAGGGCATCATTCGCCCCCACTCCGGACTCGGCAACGATGTTCAGGCGCTCGGCAAGTACATTGAGTCCATCCCCGTTCCTGTCACCAATTGCTCCGGAAGCATTCAGCTCCACGGTCTGCGCCTCCAGGCTGCCCAGGCCCATGCTGTCGGCGTCGTAACGGATTTCGCCGCTGGCCCGGGAGCGGGCATCACCGGCCATGGTGATATCCCCCATTGCGCTTACCATGATGTCGCCCCCATCCAGGTCTGCGTTCTGGGTCACGTCGCCATTGCTGGATTCCAGGTTTAGTCCATTGGTCGCCGATACGACTCCATCCACGATCAAGTTGTCACGGCTGCTGACAGACACCCCGGCCTCGGAGGTAATACCACTGATGGTGAGGGTGTTCTTGTCGACGACCGACACCTGGCCGTTGGCGGTGATATCCAGGGAGCCGAAGTCGTTGCCAGTGTTCTCAAGCAGCACGGAGCTCTCGGTTTCGAAGGTGGACAGCCCGCTCACTTCGATGGCCCCCGATCCTTTGATGGTGCCCGACGAGGTCACGGCCAGCTTTTGTGCCCGTAAGCCGGAAAATGTGGTTGTATCTGTGTTGACCAGCTCAATGGCCCCCGAGGCATCGAGCTCGAGACTTCCGGATAGCGCATTCTGCTCGGTGAGCAACAAATCCCCATTGAGCGCGTGGGCGGAGAAGCTCTGTGTGGACACCAGTGCGGTATTCGCGCTGAGGTTTCCATTCATGAGCTGAACATCGAAATTCGACGCGCTGTCAAAATTCACAATCCGCAGCCCGTTCTGCTCCTGGAGGAAGATGTCCCCGCGACCATTGACCACGGCCAGGTCGGAGACATTGCTCCGCAGACGCGCACCCGCATCGCCGACTGTACCGACCCCATCGAGAAGCAGCCGATCCGCGACGATAAGGCCGCTTGTACCCGCGGTGACCGTGCCGTTGGTGATCTCCACGGTACCGTCAACCTCGATGCGTCCTTCGAGCGCGACCTTATCGTCGTTGCCGAAGGCTGCGATCAGGTTGTTCTTACCGGTAAACGTCACCGTAGTGAAGTCGTTGAGACGGTATAGATTGTCCCCGAGAACCAGGTCGTCGGTCGCCGTGGTTCCGCCCACCCGAAGGGAATCGGCCACAAAATCGTCGTTGACGGTATTCAGGGCGGAGTAACCAAGTGTGAACACTGCACCGCCGTCTGTATAACGCAAAGCGCCACCGCCGGCTGTTGCAAGCGCGTGTTCAACCTGATGAGCAGCGGACCCGCCGGTGATGTTCACTGTGTCCTTGTCAGCGCCGCCATCGATGGACAGCTGCCCGCTGGCGCCGTCCAGAACTTCAACATCAAACTGATCATTACCGTCTTCGCCAAAGACGTCGCCCCCGACGGAGTCGCTGGACATGGAAACCAGATCGTCCCCGGCACCGCCGCGGAGGTTTCCGAGTATGCGCCCGCCATCGAATTCGAAGATGTCAGCGCCGGCATTACCCTGCAGGTTGGCCATCCCTGAAAACGCCACCGTATCGGTGGGGGAAGCTGTGTCCGCGCCCACTGAGCCCGTACCCATGTCCGTAATGATCCAGTGGTTGTCCTGATTGCGCCCCACCAGAGAATCCTCCAGGCCACGCCCTGCGAGGGTCTGCACATTGGAAAACTGCGCATAGGCATCCCCTGGCGAATCGCCAGCGCGCACCAGGTGGCCACTGAGCTCCCCATCCAGATACCAGTCCGTGTTCTCAGCGCGGCCAGTGAGGCTATTCTCACCGCCGCCTCCATCCAGGAGGCCGCTCAGACCGGCCGTCGCACCATCAAAGAGA
Organism: Gilvimarinus sp. F26214L; assembly: GCF_054401055.1. NCBI lineage: Bacteria > Pseudomonadati > Pseudomonadota > Gammaproteobacteria > Cellvibrionales > Cellvibrionaceae > Gilvimarinus > Gilvimarinus sp. F26214L. Next base: position 110,344 of record NZ_JBTIYG010000001.1, read on the forward strand.
AAGTGATCCTCTCCCGATCCGCCGGTCGCGTTCGCGAAGTTCGTAAACAGGACGCCGTTGACGCGCCCCCGGTCCAGGCCCTCGATCAGCCAGTGATTGCTGCCGGCGGCGACCCGCAATGTGGAACCTTCATGTCCATTGCCCTCAACCCCCCACATGCCCGTCGCGTGCAGCCCTGTGCCGGTAACTCCCGTAAGGTCCAGCTCGGTACCCAGCTCCACGTGGTAGGCGCCGTTGGCTGCGGCAAGGTCGAGAACGTCCATACCTCCACCGCCATCGATGTGGCCCGCGACGCTCCCAGTACCCTGAACGGCGAACCAATCGTTTGCGCGCCCGCCCTGGAGGTGCTCCACGTCGGTGAAGCTGTTCAGGTATGCGATGTAACCTCCGCCAGCAATCGCTCCATTGGGTCCTCCGCCTGCGTTGAGTCCAGCCACTGTCCAGTAACTCTCTTCATCCCGCCCCTGAAGCGTATCGCTGCCTGCTTCTCCATCAATGGTATCCACCACCCCGCTGCTGCCAAAGACAAAAAGGTCAGCACCGTCCCCGCCGCGGATGGTTCCGCCGAAGTTGGCGTCGATCTGAAACTCGTCGACTGCCGAGCCCCCCTGGAGAGTCTCCACGTTCGCGAAACTGTCCACGTACACAGTCGTATCGTCGGCACTGACCTTGATGCCGAGCTGATTGCCGGCGGATGTGAGCTGCCAGAGGTTGTGCTCGTCGCGGGCGATCAAGAGATCGGACCCATCCTCTCCGTCCAGCGAGGTGACGCTACCATCACCCTGAAGGTAGAACTCGTCATCTCCCGCGCCTCCGAGAATGGTACCCGCGAATGCGGTCTGTATGGTGAAGGTGTCCTTCGCCCCGCCGCCCTGCAGTTGCTGGATGTTGGAAAAGCTCTCCACATAGGGAGCGCTGGAGTTGACGTCGGTGGCGAGAGAGTTGACGGTGGCGGAGATCGTCCAGATATTGTCGTCGTTTCTGCCGGTTAGTTTGTTGACTCCGTCGGTACCGCCGTCAATGCTTTCGATGCGGCCCGCCGATCCGATCACAAACTCATCATCGCCGCTTCCACCAACGAGATGGGCCCAGTCGGTAAACCTGTACCCAGAGACCTCACCGGAATTTACACCGTTGATGGTCCAGGTATTGCCATCGTTCCCGGCCCGCAAGGTGCTGCTGGAGCCGTTGCCCTGAACCACTTGTATGTTGTTGATCCTGTCCCAGGCGGCCGACCCCAACTCCACTTCGATTTCGCCGCCGGTTCCCGAGAAATCGAGAGTGTTTTCCGAGTTGCCTGCTCGGTCGCCGCCGTCGATGTCAATCAGACCCAGCTGGGATGGCGATATTCTGAAGGTATCTTTTTGATCACCGCCCCGAAGGCTTTCGATTCCTTCGAAAGTAAGGCCCGAGTCCAGAGATCCGTTTCCAGGATCGGTAAGGGTCCAAACGGTCTCTTGATCAAACCCCACCAGCTTGTCACCGCCAGTCGCCTCTCCACCTCCCCGGATCGTCATGCCCGACTGATCGCCGGTAGCCAGGGTGAAGGTGTCGTCACCGGCACTCCCGACGAGCGTATGCACCTGCCCGAACTCAATAACCCCGGAAGCCGCACCAAGGGCCTTTACTGTGCCGGAGCCGCTTCCGTCGACTCTCCAGTCGCTCGCCGGCTCGCTGATGTTGAGCGTGGTGTTGCCTTCGCCATTCACCTTGACGTTCTGGCTGACAAAAGCCGGGCCGCTGAAAGTGACAGAGTTTTCCAGGCCGACGTTGTTGTCAATTATGTTCAACTGCGGGGTCTTTGTGGTTCCATTGCTATCTTTCGCGATAAGGTCCCCTGCGATGGTGATGGACGCCGCTTCACCACCCGAGGCGGTTGCTGTGATCTGAATCGACCCTGCAGCCGTATGAGGCGTTGGATCCGTTTCTGGATCCGGAGCAGGAACCGTTCCGCCGTTGGCCGTAATGGTCTCGGTGCGAATGGTTCGCCCTGCAAGGGTGACATTACCGCCATTGGCCTCGTGAGCACCGGTTGTGTTAATCGCCCCGGTGTGGATGGTTTCCGCCGCAATATCAACCTCGAGGGATGCGCGGAGGTCGCCCGATTCAAAGGCGCCGCCCGCACCAACGTTCAGTTCTGATGCCGTGATGTTGTAGTAGTCATCCTCCCCGTCCCCAATGGTGATTGCGTTTTGCGAACTCAGCTCGACGGAGCCCAGTCCGCTTCCGGCTCCCAAGTGACCCTCGAGCTGGATGTTGTTTCCGGATAGAGTCAACTCCTCCGAACCCGAGAAGCCGTTGACAGATCCGGTGATGGTAATGTCCGCGCGCTTGTCGCTGCCGTCGGCGCCCGTGCGGATTTCGGTGTCGGAGTGGAGGGTGAGGTTGCCATTGATATTCACGGCTCCGCCTTGTCCCTCGTTGGATCCCCCCTGGGACAGAATGTGGCCAACCAGGGCGATTTCATCGGCCGCAAGCGTAATTGCCCCGCCGTCACCTCCATCGGAGCTAGTATCGATGTTCCGAGTGGTCAGGTTTCCCTCGGAATGAATCTCGACGTTACCGCCATCGGTCATCAAATCCGCGTCGATATCGACTTTTTCAACTGCCCCAATGCGAATGTCGCTAACATTGTCCAGACCAGACGAACCATTAACGGTCACACTTCCCACAGATTCAAGCAGTTCGCCGGTCGCACTCCACTCGCCAACCAACAGGTCGCCGCCGCCGGTGTCTATTGCTCCTCCTAGCACAACCGCGCCCCGAGAAACGCCTGCAGGATCGGTGGCTGCCAGGCCCGGGTCGTACAAAGCGTTCAGGACCACATCCCCACCTCGAGTTGAGAGGTTGCCGGATATGTTCAGGCTGGCATATGTGGTTCCATTCGGGTTGATGCTTTCCGTCACCTCATCCGAAGAGTCGCCGGCGGAGAGCGTAACCGTACCGTTGGCGTCGATTTCGCCATCGATGCCGATGTCGATATTGTTCCCCGCCCGGATGGTGACTTCATTGGGTCGATCAGAGCCGGAACCTATCGATCCCTTGATATCAACATCATCTGCCGAAAAGATGCTGATACCGCCTGTAGTAACCAGCTCTTTCTCGGATGCCAAGGTGAAGCTTCTGCCCAAGGAGTCCGTTGCCGCACAAGCCGACGGATTCGACCCGCAGCCGTTGCGTCCTGTAACAAACTCCAGATTCCCACTGCCAACATCAATGTTCGCTTCGATGCTAATTCTGTTACCCGCCTCCATCCGCAAGGTGTTTGATTGGTCGGATGCATTGATCTTTTCAAGAACTGAGATGCTGTCCGTAGCTTGCAGAACCAGCTCACTACTCTCAAGCGCAGTCTTTATCGTTGAAGGATCGATGGAGATACCATCACCGACATAATCGTCGAATCCGAAGTCGCTGGATTCGGAAGGTTCCGTGTTTTCAACGGTAATATTCTCCGGGTCCAGCAACAGCGTTCCAAAACCGCCCGAGCCCGCGCCATTCAGATAACTGTAACCAGCAAACTCCAGATGGGTCTTGCCCGAAACTTCGGCAAATCCGCCCTCCCCGTCCAGAGCCGCGCGCCCATACACCGTGCCTCGAAAACGGGTGATCTCATCAGCCCATACAATGATGCGCCCCCCGTCACCGTTCGTGAGCGCATCCGCGTAGACCGCTGCTCCCTCGTCCACGAAGATGCGTGAGGCGTTGCGGACCTGGTGGTTGCGACCCTGGAAGTCGCCGCCCAGCAGCACCTCCCCGCCTCCCAGTGCACCGGATACGTCCACCTTCGCATCGTCGAAAAGACCGACCCGGTCGCCCAGCAGTTTGATGTGCCCTCCCGTTGCCCCCGCTTCCGAACGGGCGGAGGTCAGGCTCTGTTCCGTGAGCAGCGCGGTATCGGCCGCATGGATCTCGATACTTCCGGCTTCGTCATGGGCTGAATCCGCGGCAATGGTTCCACTGCTGGTAACATTTTCAGCCAGCAGCACCACATCTCCGGCACGGTGGTCGGACGACGCGCTGATGGTCCCGGTATTCACGAGGTCTGCCCCACCGCCAAGAGTGAAGCTGCCATCCTCGTGTACCACAACGCTGCGGTCGTCGCTCAGGCCACCGCTGTTCACCGCTTGCGAGAAAATATCCTCGCTGGTACTGGCGCTCAACAGAATGCGGCCCCCGCTCGCGCTGATCGTTCCATTATTGATGATGGCCGCATCTACACCCAGATCCTCCTGAAGGACCGCCTCAGTGATGCGAACCCCGATCAGGCCGTTGGGCTCGAAGGTAACAACCGCTTCGTTGCCCGCCGCCAGGTTCACCGCGCCCAGGTTCGCGCTGATAATGCCTTCGTTGCGAATCTGCCGACCCAGCAGGCCGATGGACCCACCGGTGGCCGCGTGGATGATTCCTTCGTTCACCACCCGCCCTTCACTGCCTTCAACGGCTGAAAAGGCGTAATCGCCATTCATGAAATCAGCAGGGTCCACGTCCAGGCCGCTGGCAAGCATTCCGCCCACGTTGATGCGGGCCCCTTCACCGAAGAACACTCCGTTAGGGTTCACAAGAAACACATGCCCGTTCGCATCAATCCGGCCATGGATCTCCGACCCGCTATGGCTGAGCACCCGGTTGAGGGCGATGGAGGATGAGTTGGGTTGAACGAACTGGACCTGCTCGTCCGCACCCACGTTGAAGCTCGCCCAGTCAATGGCAAGCCGCTCCGATTGTTGCGCAATGATGGTGCTACTACCGGAGTCGTGGATCGACCCGGTGCCCCCCACCACCTGCCCGCCGGTGGGGCCGGCGTAACCCCGGCCCGCAACCAGAAGGTGGGAAGCGGCCGCGACCGCCAGACAAAGCTGCCGGCGTGAGGGTAGCGGGAGCTTCTTTGTCAGACATGTGGAGGTGGATTTGGAGCTGGAAGAACTGTGGCGCATGTTGATCCCTGAACATGTGATGCGCCCCTCGATCGCGAGCGGGCGCCGTGCCGAACGGAATTGGTTGTGCGGGTTAATCCCGGGTCGTTATTCTCTCTCTTCTTTGCACGTGCGCTGTGCGAGCACCGGCATCCAACTGTCTGCCCGTTGCGGCGCTACAAATGTGAGTAAGGTCACACATTCGCATCCTCCCACACACTACCGAACTGCCGCCCGGATCAGCCGTACCTTAGCCAACCGACAGGTCGCCATCTGTAGGAAATCGACGTGTTCCGAGGTGAGAGAATGCTTCATTTGGCGTGAGGTTGCCTTTGACCGGAACTGATTATGGTGCCAACCGACATGAGATTCATCAGAACAAAGTCTGAGATTCTTCAGAGATCATGAGAAGGTAAATCAGGTGCTGTTATCAATTCCCATCTTCACTGCAATCCGAGAGAACCGTAGGCCATGTGGGCCAGATGTCCACCGCACAGATGGAAGATCGAAGACTCGTGGGAACGAACCTTCGATCATAGTTCGCGCTAACGTGATTTGAAGGTTAGAGCGAAATGCAACTAGCGTGACTCGAAAACGAGTGCTCGATAATTGCGTGAGTCCATTACCACGAGTTTGTCCCTGTGTGCCGTAATGCCCATAGGTTCATAAAGCGTTCGTGCTGATGGTGACTCATCTGCATTTCCCTCCTGGTCGTCGTCGTTGGGTGCCCTTGCAACAAAATCGGACTGCCCTAAGACAATCTCCGCGGGCTGAAAATTCTCCGTCGGAAACTCATTCCAAATCATTATCCTATTATTGCCGTTATCGCTGACAACCAACTGAACGCCGTTGGACCACACTCCCTCAGGCCACATGAAATTCCGCGAACTAGCATCGGGTTCTATTGGATAGTTGGTAAAATCCGATTGCCCCAGCACCAGATCGGCAGGTTGAAAATCGGTGGTCGGGAAAGGTGTCCAAATCAGAACACGGTTGTTCGAGTCAGACACCACGAGTCGCCGCCCATCCGACCAAACACTCGTGGGATAATCAAGTGTTCGAGCGCTAGGACGCCGATCCTGCTTTCCATCCTGATCATCGTCGTTTTTTCCACAACTTACCAACGTACTCTGACCCAGTACGATACCGGGTCCTTCATACGGACTTCTGGTCACGTCCGACCAAATAAGAACGCGGTTATTACTACGATCCGCAACAATCAGCTTACCTTCGGCGATAATCATGCTCCGTGGGTTGTACATTCCGTTCGTGGAACACGAGCTTCCATCACTTTCGAGATCAGGCTGACCGACAACATTGGATGCAATCGCAGGTGGCGAATCGGGGACTGTGTCGAAAACCGAAATTCTGTTATTGTCCTTCTCAAGCACATAATACATCCCTTCGTGCTCGAGGCCTACCATCGGCCTATCAATCTCGAATGCACTGGTTCCAGGTCGATCGCTCTCAAAGTCGTTCTGCCCGATCACCCAAGTAGCACTAGTATCGTTTGTCTCGGGAAAACCGTCGTAACCGAGCAATCTATTCCTATCATCGTCTGGAATCCACAAGCGTCCCTCATTGAAACTGGGAGTGCCGATTGCCTCACCAAAGCGATTCGCGTTTACCGTCCCGGTCTCGACCGTCTCAAAATCAGCCTGCCCGATCACCACTGACGCCGGTTGAAAGGTTTCAAACACCAGCCGAACTTTGAAATCCAGATCCAGATCGGTGGTGTTGCCGGCCTTATCTTCCACGCGGCCGGTCAGGGTCTGGATGCCGCTTTCCCAGGCGCCTTCGAAGGGGCTGAGGGTGAGTTTGGTTGCATCGTCGTTCCACGCGGGCTTGTCGGCCAGATCGGCAAGGAAGCCTTCCAGTTTCAGAGTTTCCGGGGCCATGGCTTCGTCAAAGCTGATCACGATGTCTTCCCGAACGGAAATTTCCGTTTCCGCACTGGCGGTAGCTGCCGTGGAGTCCGAGGGGGTTTGATCGCCGGACGGTGGAACCGCAGCCCCGCTACTACTGCCGCCGCCACCGCCACAGCCCGCCAAAGTGATTGCAACCAGCGCTGCCGCCAGGCGGACCTGGAATGTGAGTGGAGAATTAGACATTGATGTCCTCCTTGATGTGAATTCTATTATCTGCGCGGTTCAGTTAAGGTCCCTCATCGCGCTTAAAGTCCAACCAGCTCTGGCATAGAAAAGGTGTCCTTGGATACAGCAGCATAAATTTTTGGATAACACTGGGTAAGCCCGCTTGCGCGGGCTGCCGGTTGGCGCGTGTCTTTTTGTTCCTAAGTATCGAACTGCACATTGGGGAGGTGCGGCTAGCGTGATTCGAAGACGAGCGCGCGGTAATTAAGGGAATCCAGTACCACCAATTTGTCTCGGTGCACTGTAAGTCCGGAGGGGGAATATAGCGTCCGTGCAGATGGGGGCCACTCATTGCTGTTGTCCTGATCGTCATCGTTGCCTGCCGAATTATAGAAATTCGACTGTCCGATCACGATGTCAGCGGCTTGAAAGTTTTCCGTTGGAAACTCGTTCCAGAGCAAAATCCTGTTGTTCCGCTCGTCGCCAATCAACAACTGTAGACCATTAGACCATATGCCTGATTCGGGCCGAAGGGTCCGTGAACTTGGATTGTCGAGAATCCCGTCCTGATCATCGTCATTTATTTCTGTCATATCGAAGCCAGACTGTCCCAGCACCAGGTCTGCGGGCTGGAAGCTTGTAGTCGGAAAGGTGTTCCAGATCAGTACACGGTTGTTATTCGTGTCAGACACTAGGAGGCGCTCCCCATCGGACCATACTCCAGTGGGCTGATTCATTGTTCGGGCGCTTGCCGTATCGCGATCGCCGACACCATTTTGGTCCTTGTCATTGTATCCACAGTTTTCCATGTTGCTTTGGCCCAGAACGATATCCGGAGTGTCACCTGACGTTTCTGGCGTCTGGGACCATATGAGCACACGATGATTCCCGCTGTCAGCGACAATCATCTTGCCATCGACGAACTGCAAGCTATTTGGGTTATCAAAACCACTTTCGGAACAGTTTCGACTTCGGCTTCGGAAGTCTGGCTGGCCCAAGACGTACGAGGCGACTGCAGGGGGAGAGGAGGGAATGCTATCGAAGACCGCTATTCTGTTATTACGTCGGTCAAGCACATAAAAACGTCCTTGGTGCTCTATTCCCACCCACGGCTCATAGAGTTCAGAAGCGCTGGTCCCTCTCCAGTCACTCTCAAAATCGTTCTGCCCAATCACCCAAGTGGCACTGGCATCATTCGCTTCAGGGATTCCGTCGTAGCCGAGCACTCTATTTCGATCATAATCGGGTAACCATAAGCGTCCCTCATTGAAACTGGGAGTGCCGACTGCCTCACCTAAGCGATTCGCGTTTACGGTTCTGGTCTCCACCGTCTCAAAATCAGCCTGCCCGATCACCACTGACGCCGGTTGGAAGGTTTCAAACACCAACCGAATCTCGAATTCCAGATCCAGATCGGTGGTGTTGCCGGCCTTATCTTCCACGCGGCCGGTCAGGGTCTGGATGCCGCTTTCCCAGGCGCCTTCGAAGGGGCTGAGGGTGAGTTTGGTTGCATCGTCGTTCCACGCGGGCTTGTCGGCCAGATCGGCAAGGAAGCCTTCCAGTTTCAGAGTTTCCGGGGCCATGGCTTCGTCAAAGCTGATCACGATGTCTTCCCGAACGGAAATTTCGGTTTCCGCACTGGCAGTGGCTGCCGTGGAGTCCGAGGGGGTTTGATCGCCGGACGGTGGAACCGCAGCCCCGCTACTGCTGCCGCCGCCACCGCCACAGCCCGCCAAAGTGATTGCAACCAGCACTGCCGCAAGGCGGGCCGGGAGTTTGAATGATAAATTAGACATTGATGTCCTCCTTGATAGATTTTATGTCGGCGCGGATTAGCAGTGAGTCCGTCGCTGCGTTTAACCGCCGGGTTGAATTCGGGGCGCCGCGATTATGGCGACACGGGAGCGCCGTAGCATCAGCATTTGGCATGAGTTTCCCTGTTGTGCGAACCGGGTAGCACTGACCAACAGAGTCCTCGTGACTACGAGGGCAGGAACTCGATTGGATAGGTTACCGTGAGCTCCTCCACCTCCATGGGTTCGAACTTGAACATTTTTATTCGGGCCACGATGCCGGACTCCAGGGAGGGGTTGTTCAACTCGCTGGACAGCACCTCCACATGGCTCACGCGACCGCTCGGGTCGATGGTGATCTCGAGTACGATTTTGCCTTGCAATCCTGGGCTGCGGCGCCGCTCCCGGGCGTAGAGTGAATAGAGGGTGCCCTTGTTGCGATCGAATACGATGGTGACGTCCTCGCGCGAGCGAAGGCCATCCCCCTCGCCGCCTCCGCTGGCAGTACCGCGTTCGGCTGAATCATCCGACTCCGCGAACAGTTCGCTGCGCACCGCCGCCACTTCCCGGGCGCTTAAGGTGGTGGAACTCACCTGCGAGCCGTACTGGCCCGAGTCCACACCGGCACCGCCCCGGGCGGTTCCCTCGGTAATCGCAGCCGGTTCATGGCCTGCGGCGGCCTCGGTTCCCCCCGAGGTGGATGTGAGTCCGCTCGCAACCATGCCGTCGATTTCGGAGGTGTCCATCAGGTCCGACAGTTCATTGTGCAGAGCCAGCAGGCCGCTGCTCTGGGCTTTTTCCCTTGCGGTCTTCTGCGCTTCCGTCAGCGGCTTGCGCTCCGCTTCGCTGGGCCGTTCACGTTTCACGGTCGGTTTGGGTTCGGCCTTGGGGGGCGGCAGCGGCTTGGGTTCCGGTTTTTCCACGGGTTCGGGGGGCTTGGGCGCTTCGGCAATAAACCGGGCCACACGGGGCGGTACGCTGGCCCGTTGCCGGCGTTCCTCGACAGGGAGTTCAATGCTGGACAAGACGGCCGCAATGAGCAGTATCAGGGCCAGGATGCCCACGCTCAGGAATTGGAAAAACCTGTTTCGCTCCCCGGCCGGATGCCAGGCCAGGGCCAGTTGGTTGTAGGTTAACGCTGACATGGTGTTGCTGTGTCCATGAAGACTCTCTCGGTGCATGTATGGGCTGCGGCGAATATCGCGGGCAACCCGTTCCCTGCTCGTTCAGAATGCGGTTGCAATCAGCTCAGCCCTCCGGCTTGAGGATCTGATTGGCCGCGAAGGCAATCTGCGTGTAGCCGGCGTGTCGACAGGTTTGCAGGATTTTCTTGATCACCTGATACGGAATGTCCTCGTGCCCCATGACTGTGACGCTCCGCCCGTCCGCGGGGGCGGCGGAATTGGGGATCGCGTCTCCACCGGCCAGAAAGAGTAATTCCTCCTTCAGCGGTTCAATCACATCCTCCGTCTGTTGGAGCGCCTCAGCGAGGCTGGCAACAAGAACACCCTGCACCAGAATCTGCTCGCGGGTAATGGCGATGGTGAGGGATTCTTCCGGCACGACTTCGGAAATGGACTCCGGAAGCCGTAGCTCCTTATTGTTCGGCAACTGCTGGCTGTTGGACGAGTTCACCAGAAGGAAGAACACCAGAATGGTGAAGATGTCCATCAGGGATACCAGATTCAGCCCCGGCGACCGCGCCATCTGGTGGTGCCGATCCATCCGCCGGGCACGACGTGACATTTTCATTGGCTTGCTCCTGCCTGGGTGGCGGCCCCGGACTGTGGCGGCGCATCGCCGATGGAAATATTCGGAAACAGCTCTACCGACTCCAGGCTTGCCACCTCCACCACCTGCGTGGACCGCACGTGGTCCATGACCGCGATCATGGTCTTATAACTGGTGCCCGGCTCCAGCAGCAGAGTGATGCTCTGTTCCTCGGGAAAGCGCCGTTTGATCTCCAACAGAACCTCGCCGAACAACTGCCAGTTGTCCTCGCCACCGGTGCGCTCGATGCTCCGGATCAGGCCCAGGCTGGCGTCGGCGAGGTCGAAACTATCCTCGCGCACAATCAACTGGAGGGACAGGTCCACAGGTTCCTGGCTCTCCTGATTGTCTGCATCGAGACCGGGAAGATTCAGTTCCAACACGGTCATCCGTGAGAACACGGCAGTGATCAGCAGGAAGGGAACCAGGATCACCATCAGGTTCAAAAAAGCCGTGATGTTGAGCTCAACGGTCTCCTGCAAGTAGCGTCGACGGGCGAATCTCATTGGGCGCTCTGCTCACGATCCATCAGGTTCGCACACTTGACCGCCGCCATCTCGATGGTGTCGATGAGCTTGCTGGTTTTGGTGGCCAGGAAGGAATGAAACAGCAGCAAGGGAATGGCAACCACAAGGCCGAAGGCGGTGGTGTTCATGGCCACCGAAATACTGGCTGACAGCATGTTGGCCTTCTCCGCCGGGTCCGCCTGTGCAACGGCGGTAAATGCCTGGATCAAACCAATAATGGTACCCAGCAGCCCAAGCAGAGTCGCGACGTTGGCAAGGGTTGCCAGATAGTGAGTGCGCTGGGAGAGCTGAGGCATGACCTCCATGACCCCCTCTTCCATGGCCGATTCCAGTTGCTCCCGCTTCACGCTGGGTTTCAAGCGGGCAAAGCCATAAGCCAATACCCGGGCCATTGGGTTATCCCCTTTGGCCACCGCTTGCCTGGCGCGGTCGAAGTCGTTGGCGCGCAGCATGGGGTTAACCTTCTGCCAGGTTTTTTTGGCTGCATTGTCTGCGCGCAGCAGATAGATGAAGCGGTCCACCACGATGGCGAGTCCCAGGGCCATGACCACGAGAATGGGATACATGAAGGTGCCACCGGATTGAAAAAGCTTGACGAGTTCCATACCTGTTCCTGCTTGTGCGTTGGGCGGATCGATGTTGATGAAACCGGCAGGTTCAGGGTGATTGCCTGATACCTGCCGGGGCCGAACCTGCTTGCCCGGCCTGCAAGTCAAACCGGTCACGGTTCGACTTGCGTTGGAGGTTTGCGGCTCCTGCCGCAAACCCGTGTGCTCAGTTTTTATGGGGCTCAGTTGCTATCAGGTTCCATGAGCTCAGTTTCCATGGCGTGCCCAGGTTCCACCCGGGCGCGGCTGGGTGCGCTCGGAGTCGGTGCGGTCCGCGCGGGAAAAGCCGTTGTACCGCCTGTCCATGCGATCAATAAGGGCCCTGCGCCGGGCGCGGTACTCGATGGTGGAAATGCGCCCTTCCAGGTGATCGCGGCACAGGCTTGTGATCGCTTCCGAGTCGTCGCTGGTCAAAGTTCTGTACTCCATCGTTGCATCTGCACGCATTCTCACCCGTCCACTTCCCGCAACACCCTGAACCCGGTCACGGGATCGGGCTCTCCGCTGTGGGGCGTGCTGTGCTGTACGGTGCATTCGTCCATGGCCGTTTCAAAAGAACCGCCCATGGCAAGGTAGCGCCCTCCCCGATCGGAAACCCATTCCCGCGCGTTGCCCAGATGGTTCACCAGGCCCCAGCGATTCTTCTGGCCGATGGAGGCCTTGACCAGGGCGTTGCCCTTGCTGATGCCACGGGAATTGAGGTGGCAGTTGCGATTCGAATCCACTCGGCTGCCCTGCGCGCCCGCCGCATGCTGCCATTCCGCTTTGGTGGGCAAGCGGTAGCGGCGACCCGATTGCTCGCTGAGCCAGTTGAGGTAGCCCCTGGCCGCGGCGAGAGAGATGTTATGCGCAGGCAGGCTCCTGTCCGCCGCTTCGTTGGCCGCGCACTTGCCGGTGGCCGAACAGAATTCATTGAACTCCCTGACCGTCACTTCAAACTGGCCAATGGCAAACGTTTTGATGGCACCAGTGCCCGGGATCACCACCATGGTGGGCGGGTTGCGAACATCGCGCGCCTTGTCGCTGCAGGTGGCGCCGCGCCCGCGCGCTCCGGCTCCCGCCAGGGACGGACCACAGGGGTCGCGGGGCACGATGTTAATGCCAGCAATAGTGGCGTTGCGCGGAAACAGCCGCATGGCGGCGCGCTTGGCATCCTCCGCCCGTTCCGGAAAGGCAGCGCCGATCTTTTCCAGACACAGTGCAAGGCTGCGGGTTATTCTGGGTTCCTCCACCGAGTAGCGTTGACTGCTGATGGTCCGCAGCTGGCCGACTGCAATCCCGAAATCCTTGATGTCGATGGTGGTGTGGCATTGCAACTGGCGATCGACGTTGGCGAGGGCGGAGTCGAACTCATCATTCTTTCTGGCCTGCTCCTTCGCCTGTTCCGCCGCACGGCGCCGCTCTTCGGCGAGGGCTTGCTGTCTCTCGCTCTCCTGAGCTTTTGCTTTTTGCTGGGCGAGCCGGGCCGCCTCGATTTTTGCTTGGAAGGCCTCAAGTGCCACCGGGTCGGAGGTATAGCGAGCGGCGTTGTCCACCAATCTCCCGGCCCGCTGCAAATCCACGGCCTGCAGTTTTTGGTCGATCTCCTGAAGGTACAGCTCGTAGAACGCCGACTCTTTCGCCAGCAGCCACTCATCCTCCCCGAGCAGCGCGCGGAGCTCCTGCACATCGTTCCACAGATCCGCTTCCCAGGCTGCGGAAAACTCCGCGGTCTCGTAGAGGGTTTCCAGAGCTTCCTTTTTTAATTCGATGCGAAGGTTCCGCTCGATTTCGCTGCGGAACTGATCTTCGGAAAACGGGTTCTGCTCCTGGGGCCAGTATTGAAAGGCCGCTCCGCCCGCGACCCCGAGCAGTAGCAGAAACCCCGCGGCGATCTTGCCCGTGTGGCTGGCCTTGCGGGTCAGCTCTCGCCAGAAGGCGTCCACGGATTCGGTGCGGTTGGCGCGCTCGAAGGCCAGTGCCCGCTCGATGGCGCGCCACTGGGATTTTTTGAGACCGGCGATGCGCTTGGGCCGGATACCCTGCCGTTGCGCTTCGTCCGCGTGCATCCGGTTATAGGGGTGCTCGCCGGTGAACAGCTCGTAGGCGATGCAGCCCAGCGCGTAGATATCGTCGCGCACGTCGGGGGTTTTGCCCTCGAGCATTTCCAGGCTCGCGTAGGCGGGGGTCAGCGCGCCCAGCGTGCCCGCGTCGAAAACCGTGCGATCATCCTTGCTCTCCTCCCGGTTCTCGGCCTTTGCCACAGCGCGGGCAATACCGAAATCAAAAACCTTGGCGGTGCCGCTGCTGGTGACAAAAATGTTGCCCGGCTTGAAGTCCGAGTGGATGACGCTCTGTTCGTGGGCGTGAGTCAGTGCCGCGCTGATGCCTTCGAGAATCTGCCAGATGGTTTCCGTGGGCAGCCCAACCCCGCGATACTGGCTGATCAGTTTGTCCAGTGGAGTCCCGTCCATGTACTCCATGGTCATGAAGACCGTGTCCCCGTCCCGGTCGAAGTCGTAGACGCTTACGATGTTCGGGTGGGCCATGCGCTGGGTCTTGCGGGATTCGCGCTGCAGTGCGATGAAGGCTTCCGGGTGTGCCCGGAACTCATCACTCAGGACCTTGATGGCCACGTAGGGGTCCCGGTCCTGAGCTTCGACCTTCAAGAGGTCTTTGGCTTTGTACACGATCCCCATGCCGCCCGCGCCGAGCACTTCCTCGAACACAAAGCGGTTTTTGAGCAGGTCGTAGCCGCTGGCTTTTGCCTGGGCTCGGGCATCGTCGCCGGCCACGGCTCCCGCGTGGCGACTGTCAGCGCCCTCCTCGCCGGCCGTTGCATCCCCCAAGGGCTTCAGGGGCTGGACGCGGGTTCGGTCGTCGGGCGGCGGGGCCGGCCGTTTGAATCGGGTGGTATCCGCCGGCGCCGGTCGCGCCTCGGATTTTATGCGTGTTTTTTCGGGAGCGGTTGCCCTGGGTTTGAAGCGGGTACGGTCAGGCCCGGCGCCGTTGCCTGTATCCGCGTCCGCGCTTTCGGCGGTCGACCGGCCCGGGACTTTTATGACGGTTTTGTCGTCCATCTCGCTCATCGCACCTTAGGCCTGTTCCGACTGCGAGGGGGCAACGCGACCCGGGTTGCCCTGAACCACGATCACCGACACGTTGTCGGGTGCTCCGTTGGCGAGGGTTTTTTCAACCAGATCCGCCGTACTTTTTTCCACGTCCCGCTGCTCCAGTGTGGCGATAATGTCATCCCGGCTCACCGCTCCGTAGAGCCCATCGCTGCACAGCAGAAAGGTGTCGCCCACCTGAGTGGTGAATACATGTACGTCCACAAACAGGGGGCTCTCCACCCCGATCGCGCGCGTAATGATGTTGCGGTCCGGGTGGTTCTCCGCTTCCTCACGGGAGATCAGTCCCAGTTCGATCATCTCCTCGAGCTGGCTGTGATCCCGTGAAAGCTGCACCAGCTCCTGGTTGCGGAAGCGATACAAGCGTGAATCCCCCACCCAGAGACAGGCGCCCACCCGGTCCTTGATGACCAGCGCCACCAGAGTGCTGCCCATGGTGCCGGTTTCGAGTTTTTGCGCCGCCTCTTCAAGCAGTTGCTGATTGACCCCGAGCAGGCTGTCTTCCACCGCGTCCACGTAATCGCTGAGGGATTCGCGCGGTTCTATGGCATCCAGGGCGGTCACGATGGCATTGCTGGCCAGATCACCAAAATGGTGACCGCCCATGCCGTCGGCCACGGCCCACACACCCGCGTCCGGCCGGGCAATCACCGAATCCTCGTTAACCTCCCGTACCAGCCCCACGTCCGTACGGGCGCTGCTTGTCCAGGCGATCGGCCGCCGGAACGTTGAATCATTCATTCGTTACTTCCGTATATTCCCGGGCTTGTCCGGAAAACTTCATTCGGTTGGGTTCCGGCCATCCCCAGTGGGACCAGCGTCCGTCCATCATGGCCGCAAGCCCCTGCAAGCGGGGCAGCGCCCGGCAGTAAAAGAAGCAGGGCTCCACCAGTTCGGAACCGCGGGTCGCCCACACGCTGTAGCTGCTCGCGCTTTCCCGAATGGCAGCGTCCAGCAGGAAGGAGCAGGCGGAACCCAATTGCTGGGCCTCTTCGTCCAGTTCGATCACCGCTCCCCGGGGACCCAGCGCGACCGCCGGGCCCATGTAGGCGTTGCTTCCGTCCAGTGTGGGCAGGTTGATCTCTTCCACCAGTTGATCCACCACCAGCCGTCCGTCCAGGGCATTCAGGGCGGCGGTTTCCACCGCTTCAAACCAGGCCGTTTGGCCAATCAGCTCCAGCGGGTTTGCGGTTTTATCCAGGGGCCTTGCAATGGAAAACGGGAAATACCGCCCGACCCGGTCAACGCTGGGCAACATGATTCCGGCCCAGGCGTTCTGATCGATTACGCCTTCGGACAGGGCGAACCGCCAGATGGGACTGGTGAGATAGGTGTCCAGCCAGTTCGCCCCGATCTGTTCCTGAGTGCTGCCCACAAAACCCTGCAACCAGCCGTCCCATGCGTTGATGAAATTGCTCGCCAGATTGCGGTAGATGAAATCTCCGTGTGCGGGCAGCTTTCCGTACAGCCCAGCCATTGCGCTATTGGCCATTTATATGGACTCCGGGCATCTGAACAGGCCGATCAGGTCGTTCTTGAACGGGTTGTGAATACTGGTGGCCTTGCCTTCGAACACGATCTCGCGAGCGTCATCGCGGGTGCTGAAGGTAATCCAGTACACATTGGACTGGGAGGCCGCCTTGATACTGGCGTCGTCCATGAGCCGGAACCAGGCCCAGGGGCCGGTGTAGGTGGCCTCGGACACTGCGCTGTCCAGATCTTCAAAGACCAGTCGAACCCGCCGCGCATCGCTGTTTCCGGACCAGGTTACGGTTGTCCAGAATTTGGGGCCATGGCTGTAGGTCAGCCGCTGCTCGCCCAGGTCCAGGGTAAAGCGCGCGTCGTTGCGGTCCATGTTGTAGGGGCGCAGTTCCAGTTTGATGCTGGGGGACTCGCGGCTTTCACGGAAGAAGATGTTGCGAATCTCCGCGGCCCGCCGCAGTTGGGCGAGGCTGGACGGGGAAAACCCGATCGAATAGTTGTCAATGGATTTGTTCTCCCACCGGCCGCGGGTTTCAATGAACGGCTCTATGTATTCGCTGAAGAATGTGTGCAAAGTACCCTGAGGTTTGAAGAACGCGCTGAAGTCCGCCGGCGCCAACTCGTCACGGGCTGAACGGTGCAGGGGATATCGGCCGGCCAGAGCACGGCTGTAGCTGCCATATACCCGTGCCTGCCATTCGGCGTTGACGTGTTGATGGGCGCTTTCCAGCACAACCCGCCAACTTTCATCGGCCAGTGAAGTGAGCCAGCGGCGAACTGGATCCGGCGTGGAACGGGCATAGGCTCGCAGGCTGGTGATGGGATTGGATGCCCCACTCTGATAACGCGCCTTGGCAACCTCGAAGGATTTTTGGGCCGGGTCCGGCGCGAGGGTGATTTCCTCCACAAAGCGCTGCAACTCTTCGACCCGGCGCATGGTGGCTTCGATGGGCGCGGGTCCGCGGGGACTCTCCCGCAGCAGGAGGTTGAGGGAACGGAAACGCTTGTCCACGGCGGTTCCCTCCACCTTGTCCGCGAGCAAACCGCCCGCACCCGCCGCAAGCCTGCCACCGCGACTGGCAAGGTAACCGGCTCGCCCGGGAACGTCGCCGGCCTGATCCGCAGCACCGTCCAGTTTATCGCCGAGCACATCCAGCGCCGGGGTGAGTTCCGTGTTGTCTTTGCCCACGCGCAGAATGGACAGTATCGGCGAGTAGACCGGGTCCACAACAACCGTCAATGCTTCGTTCAACTCCCGCAGGCCACCAAACTGGGCGATGTCGAGGGAACGATACACCTCCGACCAGGCTCTGCCGTAGTCCGCCAGATAATGCTCCTTTACCTGCTCGCTGATTTCGTCCAGGTCCTGCTTGAGAAAGTCCACGCCCGCATCTTCTTCGTCACCGAGAATCCAGCGTTCGTTGACCACGTCCGCCACCGCCGGCGATTCCGGGGAAAAGTCGATCTGCTTGTAGGCATCGATGGTGTAGAGAGCCGGTACAGCCAATGCCTCACGGGTACGCTCATCGATTCTGAACGAACTTTTCACCGACTCCCCGTAGTAGTTCAGCATGTCGACGGGCCGGTTGTATTCGGCGTTGGATTTGAGCCGGCTGTACACCCGCTGGGAGACAGGCACCGCCAACAGAGCGGCGCGGGACTGTGCCACCACCCGTTCGTCGAGCGGCTGGGGCTCCAGAGGAAGCTGAAGCAAGGCCTCCAGGTGAGTTTGCAGCTCCTTCCGGTGGGTGCCCGCTCCGCGCAGGTGCTGGCTCCAGTGGGCCGCAAACCAGTCCGCTACCCGCGGCGCTTCCATATGCTCCACCTTGCTGAACATCACATAGGTGCGGAAGGTGTTGTAAAGGTCTCCTTGCTGCGCTCCGGACCGCAATGACAGCTCAAGGGTCTCGAGCAGCCTGGGCAGCAACAGTGATTTCAGTTTGGCCTCGTAGGCGCGATTGGCTTGCCTGTCGACGCGACCGTCGTAGAGTCCGATTCCGGACAGCCAGGGGTGGCTCTCCTGATCGTAGACGGTCCTGGCCTGCGCCAGTGCATTCAGGGCGGGCAGTACAGTGCGGATGTCGCTGTTCCAGCGACTGAGGCGCGCCTCTTCCTTGCGGAACTCCTCGACGTGCCCCGCCACTTCGTTCATGTACATCTTGTTGCGGGTGAGGCTCCCGGTCCAGGTCAGAACCACCAGCACGGTTGTGACCGCAAGCCCAACGTAGGCGGCGCGCTGAGACCAGCGTAGAAGCTTTTCATAGCGTGCATTGGAGCCCACCAGCTCTGACTCCGGGAAGATCACTTCGCGGAACAACCGGGAGATGAAAAAGCTTTTACCCTGCTGTGACGCAGACTGGGACGCCTCGCGGGAAAACCCGAAGTTGGCGGACACGGAGGTCATGAGACGGTCGATGGAGGTTCCGTCCTGGGTGCCGCTGGAGAAGTAAACGCCACGCAGGTAGGGCTGGTAATGGAAGCGGTTCTTGCAGAAGGTCTGGTTCACAAAGCCATCGATGATGGTGCTGAGGTTCTCCATCTGCTGGGGGAACCCCTGAATGGCCGCGCACCGTTTGACGTCGCGTTCCTGATGCATGCGAAACAGCACACGATCGTAAAGCCGGTGGATCAGGGTCGTCAGTTCAGTTTTGAGGAACTGAAAATCCGGTGCTTCCGAGGCCTTGGGTGCATTGGGCAGAGATACGCCCCAAACCTGCTCGCGCTCTTCACGGCCGAGGTCTTCAAAGAACTCGGCGAACCCGGAAACCATGTCGGTTTTAGTGAACAGCAGGTAGACGGGAAAGCGGATTTCCAGCTTCTCCATCAACTCGTCCAGCCGCAGGCGAATGGTCCGCGCCTGCTGGGCACGCTCCTCTTCGGTCTGGGTCAAGAGGTCGTGGAGGCTGATCGCAACAATCGCACCGTTGATGGGGCGGCGCCGGCGATTACGCTTGAGCAGCGACAGGAAACCTTCCCAGGCGGAACTGTCCACGACGCGGTGACTGTCCTGGGTGGTGTAGCGGCCGGCGGTGTCGATCAGCACCGCCTCGTTGGTAAACCACCAGTCACAGTTGCGGGTGCCGCCGACGCCTTGTACCGCCCCCTTGCCGAACTGGTCGGCGAGGGGAAAATCCAGCCCTGAATTCACCAGGGCGGTGGTTTTCCCGGAACCTGGAGGGCCCACGATGATGTACCAGGGCAACTCGTAGACCGCCTTCTTGCGCCCCCGGCCCTGAAACTTGAGCTTGCCGAGGGTTGCCAGGGCCTGGGCAAAGCGCTCGTTCATCTGGTGGATTTCTTCCGAGGCCTGGCTGGAGGCTAGGTCCGGCTGCTCCGCCTCGTTGTTCTCACCGATATCGTCGAGCAGCTCCTGGTTGCTCTTGTTGTTCCGAAGTTGAATTCGCAGGTTGTTCAAACCCCAGATCAACACGATCACCATGATGGTGAGCAATCGCGCGACCACACTGGACAGTGGCGCGCTATTGTCTTCGCCAAACTTTATGAGCGGACCCGCGAACCAGATCAGCAGGCTCAGCAGCACAAGGCCGAACACCGACATGACGATGGGATGGGTCAGGAAACGTCCTATTTTTTTCATATCCGTTCGATCTCGATAATCGCGTGCGCTCGTATGGCACGCGGTACTCGGTGCCTCATCCAGGGCTTCAATTGATTACGGGTCCTGCTGTTCGGGACTCGCATCGGCAATTTCGCCAAGCTGCTGCGCAACCGGGGTGGCGGAGTTGTACAACCAGTAGCGGAACCCGCCGTAGCCGAAAAACAGTACGGTGGCCACCAGGCTCGCCACCACCCACATGGGTATGAACTCCGCCAGAGACTTGCCTGTGTTTCCCAGACCCTGCCAGCGGGTTGAAAGGGAACGCTCGTAATCCCCGCGATAACGCCGGATGGTGGCAAACAGTTCATCGCGAATGTGGTGAAGTTCATCCCGGCCGCGAGCGGACACGCGGTACTTTCCTTCAAAGCCGAGGCCCAGGCAGATATAGAAAAGCTCAAGGATGTCCAGGTTCTCCGCAGGGCTTTGGCGCATGCGGTCCAGGATCAGGAAGCATTTTTCGCCACCGGAGGTTTCGCTGTGAAATACGGTCAGCAGTGAACGCTGGGACCAGGCGCTTTCACTTCCCCAGGGGGTGTTCATGACCGCCTCATCGAGAATGGTACAGAGCAGGTAGCGAGCCGAGAGGATGATTTCCTGGCGTATGCCCTGCTCCCGGGCCTGGGCCTCGAAGTTGCGCACCTCCTGAACCAGGCGTTGGTGCAGGCCGCCTACATCCGGATGACTCATGGATTGGCGGGTACGCTCAAAGACGGCGATCAGTGTGGACGCTGCGTTAACCAGGGGATTGAGTCCTTCACCGGCATCGAAGGCGAGGGGCGTATCGATCGGTGGTGGCGCGTGTGCTGCTCCCGCTGGCCGACCGGGCTCCGGAGCGGAATACCCCTCCGGTGAGCCACGGCCGCTTCTGCCCGGCCGCGGCCGCATGACGGTGCGGTCCCCACCAGGCATCGGTTGTTTGAAGACGGTTTGGTCGGAATCATCCATAAAAACGGTGTTCTCCAGGGCAGCTCTTTTTGTTCGGGTTTTGTGTTGGGTTACGCTGCGCTAACCCAACCTACGGGTTTTGCCTGTAGGTGCCGCGTGCGATTCGGCGCGCGTAGGTTGGGTTAGGCCGAAGGCCGTAACCCAACAACACCAATTTGGCATAACGGATCCAATCTTTGTTGGGTTACGCTGCGCTAACCCAACCTACGGGTTTTGCCTGTAGGTGCCGCGTGCGATTCTCGTGCGTAGGTTGGGTTAGGCCGAAGGCCGTAACCCAACAACACCAATTTGGCATCAACGGGTCCAATCTTTGTTGGGTTACGCTGCGCTAACCCAACCTACGGGTTTGGTGCTTGTAGGTGCCCCGCGCGCTTCGGCGCGCGTAGGTTGGGTTAGGCCGGAGGCCGTAACCCAACAACACCAATTTGGCAGCAACGGGTCCAATTTTTGTTGGGTTACGCTGCGCTAACCCAACCTACGGGTTTGGTGCCTGTAGGTGCCGCGTGCGATTCGGCGCGCGTAGGTTGGGTTAGGCCGGAGGCCGTAACCCAACAACACCAATTTGGCATCAACGGGTCCAATCTTTGTTGGGTTACGCTGCGCTAACCCAACCTGCGGGTTTGGTGCCTGTAGGTGCCGCGTGCGATTCGTCGCGCGTAGGTTGGGTTAGGCCGAAGGCCGTAACCCAACAACCCGATCAGGCATCAACGGGGCCGGCATTCAATGCCGCACCGCCCAGAACTCCATCTCGATGCCGGGGAAATCTCCGCCGAGATGCAGGGCGAAACCGCCGGAGGTCTGGAGCTCTTTCCAGAACTCGCTGTGTCGGTCCAGCTCGAAATAGGTGTAGCCGGAGCGGAACGGAATCTGGCGTGGGGCTACCGGCAATGGCTTGATAGCGATACCCGGCATGGCTGCGTTCACCAGCTGCCGGATGCGTTCCACCGGGCCGATCTTGATCTGGGCCGGGAGGCGGGTTCGAATAACATCGTCTTTCACGTCGGCCCGCACCGCGAGCACGTAGGTGGCGCTGGTGAGCAGCGAGCGATCGGCGATTTCGGAAACCCGGATTCCGTATTTTTTCTCCACCAGATTGAGTGCAATGGCCGTCTGCTCGTAGACCATGGACAGATATTCCCGCAGCACGCCCATTACCGGCGCAAATGTCTGTTGCAGGTCGTCGTGAAGGTAATCGGGAAGCGCGGGCGGCCGCTTGGATTTGCTGACAAAGGTGGACAGCTCACCGGCCATCTGAAGAAGCTCGGAATAAAGCGCCTGGGGATGCAGGCCCTTGATCTTGCTCAGATGCAAGACGAAGGGTTCCAATCGATTGATCAGTTGCAAGAGCATGTAGTCGGCAATTTCCGCGGTGCCGCCACGCCGTGCGTCGGCGAGGCGGCCGGCAATGGACTCCCCCCGGTGGTGAAGCAGGCCCACCAACTCGCCGATGAAACCGGAAAGCTTGGGAGCGGCCCCGCAGTCCAGGCAGGTGGGCAGGTATTGCGGGTCCAGCAAAACGTCTTTATCGTCGCGCGCCTCCGCCACCCGGAGCACTCCGATGCAGGTGTATCCGCTCAGGTCATCCGTATCGAGCAGCAGGCGCAGGCGCAGTTTGCCCACATCGACGGTCTGGCTATCGCCGCCTTCCACCGTTACGTCCCGAACCTGCATTTCCGAGGAATAATATCGGGCCAGGCTTTGGGTATTCTCTTCGGGAAGTACATCCACCGCACCGGGACGGCGGACCGGGATTGCAAGGTATACCACTGAATTGTGAATGCCGGGCGTGACTTCCATTACCGGGGGTGGCTCATCGGTCTCCGGAAAGCTGAACGGCGTTCCGTCGGGGAATACTCCGCTGCCGCGCAGCAGGGAGATCTTTCCCAGCTTCAAAAGCTGGGCGTCAACTTCAACGTCCTGAAGGCCCCAGGCATATGCACCGAGAGCTGAGCATTTGTTGTGAATGTAGCGTTCGAAGAAGCGGTCCTGCTGCTGAAAGTGCTGAGGGTTCAGGAACATCCCTTCGGACCATACAACTCTGCTCTCTAGCGACATATCGTTCTCACTATCCTGTTTTGTTCGGGACCGGAAGTCCGGCCAAAACTCAATCCTTGTGTGCCTCGGGACCTTTCCCCGGTGCGCGAGTCGGCTGGTTAGTCCACCATCGAAAGACGGTTTTCAACAATCCTGATCTTTGCGGAGTTGCGGAATACGTTGTTCTGGGTCACCGGAAACACCACCTTGTAGTCAGCGCCCTGATACTGGGAAAACTCCGCATACAGCGCCACGTGGGTTGTGCCCGGGCTCAGGACCAGAACTTCGTCCCGCTGCTCACCGGGGACAATGGGATTGAAGACCCGTTTACCCAGGAGGGTCCGGCCGAGAACCTTCTCGTCCCGTTCGTAGATATCAATAAAGTCGGCCTTGGCGAATCCCGAATCGGTGCTGAGTTCGTAGAGCCGGACGATCACCGGAGACGAACGTGTGTTGTGGTCAGGGTTGATGTTCGCATCGGCAAGGAAGGACAGCTTCAGGTCCGTATCCAGATTGAAAGCCCCGCCAACCCGGCTTTTCGACGAGCTGCATCCAACGAGCGACAGCAACAATGCCGCGAAGCCCGCGATAATCAGTTTTCCTGTAGATTTTGCAAGGATCATGGCTACTCCTGCCTGCTATTTTTTCGGGATGCGCTCAACTTGCGCAGCTGATCTTCATAGGCCTGCACGAAGTCGCTGCCGAACAGATTCTGAAAAGAGGATTCGAGATTGTCCGAGAAGCCCTCAAAGTATTCGCAGTAACG
Source organism: Gilvimarinus sp. F26214L (assembly GCF_054401055.1). Lineage (NCBI taxonomy): Bacteria > Pseudomonadati > Pseudomonadota > Gammaproteobacteria > Cellvibrionales > Cellvibrionaceae > Gilvimarinus > Gilvimarinus sp. F26214L. The sequence goes on from NZ_JBTIYG010000001.1 coordinate 134,004, forward strand.
GCTCCAGTAGCGGCCCTTCTGAACCATGGGAAGCGCGCCGCTTTTGCCCTGCCGATTGAACAGCTCCTGCAGGATGTTCGGGTCAAACCGGGCCATCATTTTCTCGAAGCCCACACGGATGCCAGCAATCATTGCCAGTTGATGCTCTCCGATTTCCTGAAAGCTTTCACGGAAGGCTTCCACCGGCTCCTTGTAGGCCTTGCTCTTCTTCAGGAACATGTTCTCCAGAGCCTCGTCCACACCCACGGAGAACTTGAGCGGGTTGTTCTCAAAGGGCTCGATGGTGGTCACGTTCATACGAAACTCGTTCTTGATGCTGGTGCGGGATCGCAGCACCTGCATCATTCCCTCGACGATCTCCCGGACCAAACGCCCGGCCGTTTCGTTGATCTCATTGATCTGCTCATTGGTAAGACCAGTGGCATCCAGACCGAGAGCGGCAACAAAACCCTGATCAGCCGGGCCGGCCGAAGACCGCGCACTGGTATTTCCGGAAGGCACCGATTCCTGCGGGGTTGGATCTCCTTCGGGCACGCCGGGCCTGCCCCGGCCCGGAGCGGGCGCGACGACCGGCTGCTCGTACGTGCGTTCCGCTGATTGAACAGGCTCCGGTGCCGGTGCGGGCGGCACCGGCGAAATCTGGGGGTTTGGCGGTGCCACGCCTTGCGGCGCACCTCCCGGGTGAAGATCTCCCGACACCTCCCGCTGCGAAGGTGCCACTGCCACAGGTTCCGGCGGTGACACGGGGGGCTGCTGTTCGAACTCCGGAATCGGGGTAGCAGCAGGAGCAGCATCCGTGGATGGCCCCAGAAGGTCGTCTTCCCAATCGTCCGGGATCAGGGCCTGCCGGTTGGAGTCCGGCCAGCTGACAGCCTGATCCAGGCCTGGTGACGGGTCCACCTGCCCCATTCCGGCGTAAGGGTCCGGCCCGGCAAAGGGGTCCGATACTGTGGCGGCCCCACCGCCTCCAAAAATATCCTGATCTTTCCCATCCGGGAGGTCGGCCCGGCCCGCAATGTCCAGCGCGCGAAGCGGATCGGTGTTCTCCACGTCCGGAGAAAGGGAAAGGTCGTCAGTGGTCGGGGTGAACGGATCCGCAAAAGGACTGTTGCCGGAGCCTTGTGGGAAGTCCGCGAACCCCGGTCCTCCGATATCGTCGCCAGGGCCGAACGGTGAAGCCGTCGCGGCTCCCGCGAGACTCACGGAAAACTGGTAATCGCCGATCTCGAAAGTATCCCCGTCCGTGAGAGGCGCCTTTACGCCCTTGCCCAGTGGTTCCGGCGATCCATTCACGAAGGTTCCGTTGGTGCTCAGGTCGACAATGTAGAACTGATCGCCGTCCGCGACGATTTCACAATGACAGGAGGACAGGAATCGATCCGGATCCGGCAGAGACCAAGTGTTACTGCTGCTCCGCCCCAGGGTTCCGCCCTGTTGGTCAAAGGTATGAACGGTGGGTGTTGTCCCGGATTCGGATAGATTCTCCGGTGTTCTTATGAGCGTTACCTGCAAAGCCATCTGATCGATCTTCCTGAATACTATCGTAACACCACGCGCGTACCATCGCGCTCAAGCTTTCCGAACCTTTGTTAAATCGTTTGGGCGCGGACAGTTTAAAATCCCTGGCGAGCATGCGCACTATAATATCTTGCGACGAAAAGTCCAGACTCCACGAAAGTCTGTTGCGCATTCCGAACAGCGTTGACATTTTCTCAGGTGGTAGTTAATTTCCGCGATTGATTGTGCTAGTTTAGCGCGCCACAGCGTGACCGGGTTGTTCGATCGGATTGCATTTGATTGACTGTTTTTCGCGGAACGGATTAACAAAAAAGTCCGTTCACACCATACGAAGATTCCGCGAGAACAACACAAATAATACTTTCGTATGATTTCGATTAGCACCAAAGTATTAGACGATCTAATCCTAATTCATTAGATCCGTTTCAAATCAAAACAGAACCGATAGCGGACACATACGGAAACTGACGGAAACAAAAAAGGAACGGGAATTCCATGGCTTCGCCGAACATTATTGACTTAGACCGCCTGCTGGCCCCCGTGTCCGAGGATGCTCCCGCCGGAGCCGACATTCGCGAGAACTCCTCCCCCTCCTCCGATTATCAGCAACTAAAATCCGCGCGCACTGCCGCCCGCTCAGCGGAACGAAACAGCATTCATGACGGCAGCACCTCCGAAGCGGACGAGCATTGGCGCACGGTCATGAACCTCGCGCCGAACATCCTTGCAGAGCAAAGTAAAGACCTGGAGATCGCCACCTGGTATACGGAAGCACTGTTGCGCCGTCACGGGTTCGAAGGCTTGCGGGATGCGTTCGAGCTGATCCGCGGGCTGATCCAGAACTTCTGGGACGATCTTCACCCCATGCCGGATGAAGACGGAATGGAGACCCGCACCTCCTGTCTCGCGGGTCTGAATGGCGAGGGTGCCGAAGGCGTTCTGATTGCACCGATCCGAAAGGTGTCCATCACTCAGGGAGACGAGCCGGGACCATTCAGCCTCTGGCAGTACCAGCAAGCGCTGGAGGTTCAGCGCACCCCCGATGAGGAGACCCGCCTCGATCGGGAGCAAAAGCTCGGGTTCACCATTGCCGACATCGAACGGGCAGTCAACGCGTCGGAATCGGATTTTTTTGTATCGCTGCTCGACGGCCTTGGTGGTGCCATCGACGCGTACAAGCAGGTCACCCAGCTCCTGGACGAGCATTGCGGAGCGGCCGAAGCGCCGCCCACCCGAACAATTATCGAAGTACTCGAGGAATGCCGGGGCGCGGTCAATCATATTGCTCAGCACCGTCTGCCCTCCTCCGCTGAGGCCATGGCCGATGAAGGCGCAGCCACGCCGGAAGGATCTTCGGAAAGCGCGCCCGCTTCAGGCGCTGCCCAGAAGAGCGGCCCGGTCGCATCGCGCGAAGAAGCCTTTCGGCAGCTTTCTGAAATTGCCCGCTTCTTCCTGAAGACGGAACCCCACTCTCCCATTTCCTACGTCCTCGACAAGGCCGTGCGATGGGGAAAAATGTCGCTGGAAGAGCTCATGGTCGAACTTATTCCGGATCACTCATCGCGGCAGCATTTCAGTGAGCTCACCGGCGTCAAGACTGACGAAGATTAAAACCAACCGAGGAAAGAGGATTAGGGATCATGTCCGATAGCATCCACGATAAGCTGAAGCGGGTCAGGAAACCGCGGGTTCACATCACCTACGATGTGGAGACCGATGGCGGCGCCGTTGAAAAGGAACTGCCCTTTGTCATGGGCGTTATGGGGGATTACTCCGGCGATAACACCGACAACAAGAAGCCGCTGAAGGAACGAAAGTTCACCCAGATTGACCGGGATAACTTCAACGAAATTCTGGCGAAGATCAATCCGCAGCTCAACTTCAAGGTGGACAATCTCCTGGAAGACGACGGCAGTGAGATGTCGGTCAACCTGGACTTCAAGAACATGGAGGACTTCGAGCCCCATCGCCTGGTGGAACAGGTGGAACCGCTGAAGCGGCTGATGGATACCCGCAACAAGCTTCGCGACCTGCTCACCAAGGCAGACCGTTCCGAAGAGCTTGAAACCATTCTCGAAGACGTACTGAGCAATACTGACGCACTGGCCTCGCTGTCCGGCGAGCTCGGCGTTGATGGTGAAGAGAAGGATGACAACAATGGCGAATGAAACCGAAGAGGTATTGGCACCGGAAGCCGCTGAAGGCGAGGCCCAGGAAGTCAGCTTTCTAGAGCAGGCGATCGGAGCCACCAAGCAAACGCCCCGCGACGAGACAGAAGAGCTGTTGCGAACCCTGACCCAGGAAGCCATGAAAGGCACTGTGAAATGGGACAAGAACCTCTCCGTCACGGTCAACGCGGCAATTGCTGCAATCGACAAGGCCATGTCCAAACAGCTTTCGGCCATCATGCACCACGAAAAGGTGCAGAAGCTCGAAGGTTCATGGCGCGGCCTTAACCACCTGGTGATGAATTCCGAAACCAGCTCCCAACTCAAAATCCGCCTGCTCAACCTGAGTAAACGGGAACTGGGCCGGGATTTGGAAAAAGCCGTGGAATTCGACCAGAGCCAGATCTTCAAAAAGATCTACGAAAGCGAGTTCGGCACCGCCGGCGGACAGCCTTACGCGGCTCTGGTGGGTGATTACGAGTTCTCGTCCCACCCGGACGATGTCTCGCTTCTGACGAAAATGTCCAATGTTTCCGCTGCGGGCTTCTGTCCCTTTATTTCGGCATCAGCTCCGGAGATGTTCGGTTTCGACACCTTTACCGAACTGTCGAAGCCCCGGGATCTCGAAAAAATCTTCGACTCCGCAGAATACATCCAGTGGCGCAGCTTCCGGGACAGCGAAGACTCCCGGTTCGTCACACTGGCCATGCCGCGGGTATTGGCCCGCCTGCCCTACGGATCCTCCACCAAACCCGTGGAAGCCTTTAACTATGAAGAAGTGGCGACCGACGCGGACGGCCGCCAGCTGGCAACGGATCACAACGAATACTGCTGGATGAATGCGGCCTATGCGTTGGGAACCACGCTGACCAAGGCCTTTGCCGAGTATGGGTGGTGTACCAGCATCCGCGGCGCGGAAGGTGGCGGTAAAGTGGAAGGTTTGCCCAGCCATGCCTTCGTGAGCGACGACGGCGATGTGGACCAGAAGTGTCCCACCGAGATCGGCATCACGGACCGGCGCGAAGCAGAGCTCAGCAAGTTGGGCTTCCTGCCCCTGTGCCACTACAAGAACACAGACTACGCCGTGTTCTTCGGTGCCCAAACCACCCAGCGCCCCAAGAAGTTCGACAATCCCGATGCCACTGCGAACGCGGCTATTTCGGCGCGTCTGCCTTACATCATGGCGACCTCCCGTATTGCCCATTTCCTCAAGGTGATGGCCCGGGACAAGATCGGTTCCTTCATGGAAGCCGGGGAAGCCGAAGTTTGGCTGAACGACTGGATCAGCCGTTATGTCAACGGTAGTCCGGGCGCGAGCGCCGAAATGAAAGCGCGCTATCCCTTGGCGGAAGCCCATGTTGAGGTCAAGGAAGTGCCCGGTCAGCCTGGTGTATTCAATGCGGTTGCCTGGATGCGCCCCTGGCTGCAAATGGAAGAGCTGACCGCCTCCCTGCGGCTGGTGGCCAATATACCCAAGGCGGGCTGATAGTCCGCACGCAAGGCCGGCGGGATTCTGGTGCAAGAGGATGTTGCAGCAGATCCGCGTCGATGGGGCTCCCAGCGGGCGACCTCCAAGGATGGAGCCCGCCCGGTGCACAAGACCTCGCCGGCCTTTCCCTGGACCGCAATAACTGGAGTCTGATGGCTTATCCGGCCTTTCGGACTCCTTCGCCATTTCTGTCACTGTAACGGATTATTCTGTGTCAGCGTTGAACGAACAAAAAGCAGCGGAGGAATCGGGGGAAGCCACGTCCCTGTATGCTCTCACTTCCCGCCGCCCCTATGTGACCAGCTTGCGGGAGTTCCTCGCCGAGTCATCGCCGGCTGAGGCCCTGCGTTACTGGATCTCCGAGTTCGAGGACTTGCGTCGCGGATCATCCGCAGGGGATATTGCTGTTGCGATTCAGGCCTCCATCGCCCGCATCGATCACCAGATCAACGATCAACTGAACCGGATAATTCACCACAGCGTCTTCCAGACCCTTGAAGCTTCGTGGCGCGGCCTTTGGTACCTGGTGAGCCAGGCGGACGGTCAGCGGAATATCAAGGTCCGCTTTCTGGATATCAATTGGGGAGAACTGGCCAAGGATATCGATCGCGCACTGGAGTTCGACCAGAGCCACGTCTTTCAGAAGATCTACAGTGAGGAATACGGTACGCCGGGTGGTGAACCCTATGGGGTGATCATCGGTGACTACCAGGTAAGCCATCGCCCCTCCAGGCGCCACCCACAGGACGACGTGGCTACGCTTGCGGGCATGGCGGAGATTGCCGCCGCATCTTTCGCTCCTTTTGTGGCCGCTGCGTCGAGCGAACTGTTCGGGCTGGACGACTTCTCGACCCTGGGCATGCGCCTCGACCTGCATGCCATCTTTGGACAAACCGAATACGTCAAATGGCATTCCCTGCGGCAAAAGCCCGACAGTCGCTTTGTCGGCCTCACCCTGCCACGGGTACTCATGCGCAAACCCTACCGCACCCAACCGGGGAGCTATAAAGGCGTGTTCTTTTACGAACAGGTGGATGACAGCACCGGCGGTGGCTACCTGTGGGGCAACGCCTGTTACAGCTTCGGGGGCATTCTGATTCGCGAATTCGCCAGCGTGGGCTGGTTCGGACATATCCGCGGCGTCCCTCGCAATCAGATCGGTGGCGGCCTGCTCACAGACGCCCCGGTGTCCGCCTTCGAGACGGATTCGGGCGAGATCGCGACAAAACCGATCACCGAGGTTGTCATTACCGATGGTCTGGAACGGGAGCTGAGCGAGCTTGGCCTGATTCCCCTCTGCAAATGTTACGACCTTCCTTACGGGGCGTTCTACAGCAACCAGTCGCTGCAACTGCCCGCACGTCAGAGCACCCGAACCGGTGACGTCAACGCGAAGCTTTCGGGGATGCTGCAACACATTTTGTGCGCTTCGCGGATCGCCCACTACATCAAGGTGATCATCCGGGACAAGGTGGGCTCCTTCATTACCGCCGAGGAATGCGAAGAGTATCTGACCAAATGGCTGTTCCGGTATACCACCGGCCGGGAGGATCTCGAATGGGAAGAACAGGCCCGCTATCCCTTGCGCGAGGCTTCAGTCCGGGTGAGCGAACACCCGGAGAAACCCGGCCAATATGTTTGCGTGATCCATCTTGTTCCCCACTATCAGCTTGATCAGATGGTTTCGGAGCTGGAACTGGTCACTGAACTGGCCCAATCCGCTTAGCGCCGTCGGCAATATACGTCAGAGCATTCCCTATGGCACGACTGGACAAAAAGAAGCAACTCCGCCCCTCCATCCTGGATCGCCTGCTGGATGACGAGCCCCATGTGCAGGTGGAAACCGCCAAAAGTGCCCGCAATCAACCCGGCCACCTTCGGGAAAGCGTGAAGCGCGACCTGGAGAATCTGCTCAACACCCGCTATCGGGTGGTTGGCCCGCCGGAGGAATGCCGGGAGCTGGAACTTTCCCTGATGAATTATGGCCTGCCCGATCTGGCAACGGTCAATATTGTCAGCCTGGAGAAAAGCAAGGAGTTTACCCGCCGCCTTGAAACCATCCTCAAGGAGTATGAGCCCAGGTTCAAATCAATCAGGGTTCAGAACGTGGAGGCCAAGGACCGAAGCGACCGAACCCTAAGGTTCCGCATCGACGCCACACTCTATGCAGACCCGGCGCCGGAGGTGGTGGTGTTCGACTCGACCCTGGACCCGGTATCGCGAACGGTCAACGTGGAAGAATCACAATATGGCTGATGAACTACTCGCCTATTACGAGAAAGAGCTGGCCTACATCCGGCAGTTGGGTGCGGCGTTCTCCGCGGAGCACCCGAAAATCGCCGGACGACTCGGGATTAGCACGGATACCATCGAGGATCCGCATGTTTCCCGTCTGATCGAGAGCTTTGCCTATCTGAACGCCCGCGTTCAGCACAAACTCGACGACGATTTCCCGGAGCTGAGCGATGCTTTGCTGGGTGTTCTGTATCCCCACTACCAGCGTCCGATCCCCTCCATGTCCATCGTGCAGTTCGTGGCGGATCGGGAGCAACTGGACGCGCCTTACACCGTCGAGAAGGGAACCCTGCTGGAAACGGAGCACTTTCAGGGCGAGAACTGCCGCTTTTCCACTGTGTATCCCACGGAACTGCTGCCCATCTCGGTGACCGACGCGAGCCTCATGGGACGGCCGTTCAGTACCCCCGGGGCATCGTCGGTACGCGGAGCGGGCGGCGTGCTCCGGCTGAAGATTGAAACCTACAACGACGACATCACGTTCACAGACCTCAAGCCGAACCGGCTGCGTTTGTATCTGAAAGGGCAACCGCAGCACATTCATCCCCTTTACGAGATGCTGCTGCGCGGCTGCCACAATGTGGTCGCGACCACTTCGGAAGCGGACACCGCGCCCGTTTACCTGGGGCGCGACGCGATCCAGCCGGTGGGCTTTGGTGGTGATGAGGGCATGCTCCCCTACCCGCCCTCCTCGTTTATTGGATACCGTCTGCTGACCGACTTCTTCGCCTTTCCGGAGAAGTTCATGTTCCTGGACATTGTGGGGCTCGCCGAGCGCATGCCGGCGGACGCCGGTTCTGAGCTCAACCTCTACATCTATGTGGACGAGTCCGATGTGGAGTTGGAGCATAACGTAGACGCGGGCACCTTCGTCCAGGGCTGTGTGCCAGTAGTGAACCTGTTCAAGCACACCGCGGACCCTATCAAGATCGACCATACCCGGCTCGAGTATCAACTGGTCCCGGACTCGCGGCGGCCGGTTGGCTACGAGGTCTACTCGGTGGACGACGTGGTCGCGTCCACCTCCGCCGGCGAAAAACGCACCTATCTGCCCTTCTACGGACTGAAGCATCAACATCAGGACGACAGCGAGCACGCATTCTGGCTGGCATCGCGCCGCCACGCCAAGCTGGGTGATGGGGAGCGGGATGAAGGCACCGACCTGTTTCTCAGCCTCGTGGATCTGCAGCTCAACCCCAATGTGCCGGACGACCGGGTGCTGGTGGTCGACACCACCTGCAGCAATCGCGATCTCCCGGCCAAGCTGCCCTTCAATCGGGATCAGCCCAAACTGCAGTGTGTAAACGGAGCGCCACCCTGTGCGCGAATCCGCTGTCTCACGCAACCCACGCGGACCGTGCGCCCGCCGCTGCGCGATGCGGCGCGATGGCGGCTCATCTCCCATCTGAGCCTGAATCACCTGTCCATTACCGGAGGCGAAAATGCCACCGAATCCCTGCGGGAGATTCTGCGGTTGTACGACTTCAATGACTCGTCGGCGACCCGGGCGCTCATTGAATCGGTCCGCTCCGTAAGCGCCCGCCCGGTTAGCGCCCCCTTGAATATCGATGGTCGCGCGACCATGTGCCGGGGCGTGGAAGTGGAGGTGGTCATTGACGACTCACAACTGACAGGGAGCAGCGGCTATCTTTTTGCCAGCGTGCTGGAACACTTCTTCGGGCTGTACAGCTCGATCAACTCCTTTACGCGCGTGTTAGTGAAGCGCGACAAGAAAGAAGGCTATCTTAAAAAATGTCCTCCGCGAGCCGGCGAAAAGATTCTTCTGTAGTCGGGAAGCTCCTTGCTTCACCGCAGGCCTATTCGTTCTTCCAGGCGGTGCGAATCCTGGAGCGCGCCGGGCGTCTGGATGGACGTTCCGCGGGGCTGGGCCGCAGCCTGGGGGCCGGCAACGGAATTGGCGGTTTTGCTCCGCCGGCCCAGGAGCTGATCAGGCTGCAAACGAGCCCGTCTTTCCGATTTCCCGGGGCGGAGGTTCACTCCCTGGAGCGGGAGTCGGAACAGAACGGCGCCCCACGCTGGAACATGCGCGTGACCTTCATGGGGCTGACAGGCGCGATGGGTGTGCTGCCCTTTCACTACACGGAGATGGTGCTTCAGCGGTTAAGAAAGAAAGACGAGACACTCGCCCATTTTCTCGACCTGTTCAACCACCGGACCTTATCGCTGTTCTACCGGGCCGCCACCAAATACCGGCTGCCTCTGGAGTACGAAAAAAAGCCCACGCTCGCGAACGGGCCCGCCAGCGATGCACACACCCGAACCCTGCTTTCTCTGCTCGGCCTGGGTACCGGACGTTTGCATAACCGACTCGGAGTGCGGGACGAATCCCTGGTGTATTACGGCGGCCTGCTCACTCAGCACGTGCGAACGGCCACCGGCCTTCAGCAGATGCTTTCGGATTACTTCGACGTGCCCGTTCGCATTCGGGAGTTTGTGGGTCAGTGGGAGGAGCTGATTTCCGATGCGCGATCCCGACTGGGGTCGCGCACCAACCCAAAGGGGCAGAACGTTCAATTGGGCAGGTCTCTGATTTTCGGGCGCAAAGGCTGGTTTGCACAAAGCAAGATCCGAATCTGCCTCGGACCTTTGAACCAGGAGCAATTCCACCGGTTCGCGCCCGGGACCCGGGCGCTTAAAGCGCTCAATGATCTGGTGCGGCTCTATGTAGGCATCGACAAGGATTACGACTTTGTAATCGAGGTCAAGCGCAGGGATGTGCCCCAAAAAATTTCCCTGAGCAAGGGGGCCAACCCGCTCATGGGCTGGAACACCTGGCTGTCCAGCACAGGTGAACCGAAGCAGTACTCTCGTGAAACGCTCAGGATCACTGTATCGGCCAATCGGTTGAAGTAAGACTCCGTTGTCCGCCAACCCGGGCCGGACAGAAGGACCCAACACAAGCAAGGATAGAATGATGATCAGTATCGATTTGAAATCGCTGGTGGGGAAGCTCAACGAACCATCCCGCAACGCACTGGAAGGCGCGGCCGGATTGTGCCTTTCGCGAACCCACTACAATGTGGAAGTCGAACACTGGCTGCTGAAACTGCTGGAGATTCCGGACAGTGATCTGCTGGCAGTGCTCGAGAAATTCGAAGTCAACATGGGAACCTTGACCCGGGACCTGAACCGGGAACTGGACCGGATCAAGGCCGGCAACTCCCGCGCGCCCGCCCTGTCGCCCACCGTGGTCGACCTGGCAAAGAACGCCTGGATGCTCGCCTCCGTGGAATACGGGCATCCGCAAGCCACCTCGGCACACCTGCTCGCTGCGCTGATGCTCGACGAGAACCTGCGCCGCTCCACCGAGGCCACCTCGGGCGAACTGAAAAAGATACCCCCCGAATCCCTGCGGGACGTAACTCGGGCCATTGTCGGGACCACCACCGAATCCGCCAGCGCTCGGGCCGAAGGCGCCGGTGGCGACACCGCCCCGCTGGACAAGGTCAGCAAATCCCCCGCCCTGGACAAGTACACGGTCAACCTGACCGAGGCTGCAAAAAACGGCGAGATCGATCCGGTTCTGGGGCGTGATCAGGAAGTTCGCCAGATCACCGACATCCTGATCCGGCGGCGCCAGAACAACCCGATTCTGACCGGCGAAGCGGGAGTCGGGAAAACCGCCGTGGTGGAAGGTTTCGCGCTGCGAATCGCCTCCGGGGACGTTCCCGACCAACTCAAGGACGTCGCCATCCGCAGCCTCGACCTGGGGCTTCTGCAAGCGGGCGCCAGTGTCAAAGGGGAGTTCGAAAACCGGCTGAAATCCGTGATCGCCGAGGTCAAGGCCTCGCCGGAACCCATCATCATGTTCATCGACGAGGCCCACACCCTGATCGGCGCCGGTGGCAAGGAAGGACAGGGAGACGCGGCAAATCTGCTCAAGCCGGCCCTGGCCCGCGGCGAGTTGCGAACCATCGCCGCCACCACCTGGGCGGAGTACAAAAAGTACTTCGAACGGGACCCTGCCCTCACCCGCCGCTTTCAGGTGGTGAAAGTGGAGGAACCCGACGAGGACAAGGCCATTGAAATGATGCGGGCCGTGTCCTCCATGCTGGAAAACCACCACGGCGTCCGTATTCTGGAATCCGCCGTGGTGGACTCAGTGCGCCTTTCCAGCCGCTACATCCCGGCGCGCCAGTTGCCCGACAAATCCGTAAGCCTACTGGATACGGCCTGCGCACGGGTCGCTTTGAGCCAAAGCGCCACCCCGGCCGCGGTGGAAGACACCCGCCGCCGCATCGCCAGTTGTGAGGCAACCAAGCTCGCCCTGGGCCGGGAGAACGCCGCCCACGGAACCCACGAGGTGCAGATTGGAGCACTGGTCGAAGAGGAAGCGGCCTTGCACGCCGAGCTGGAACGACAGGAAGCTCAATGGCAGGAAGAGCTGAATAAGGTTCGTGAGATCAAAGCCTTACAAAAACAACTTGAAGACGATTATCAGGGCAGCCTGGCGAAGGACAAACCAGAGGCTGCCCCCGTTCTCAATGACAAGGAGCGGGAGAAGATCAAGAAGTCCATCAGCGCGCTGCGCGATGAACTGACCGAGCTCCAGGGGGAGAACCCGCTGATTCAGGTCAATGTGGACGGCCAGGCCATTGCGGAAGTGGTCGCCAATTGGACGGGCATTCCCGTCGGCAAAATGGTGTCCGATGAGATCCGTTCCGTGCTGGATTTGCCGAACGTACTGGCGAACCGGGTCATCGGCCAGCGTCATGCCCTGGACGCCATCGCCCAGAGCATTCGCACAAGCCGCGCGGGCCTGACGGACCCTCGCAAGCCCATCGGGGTATTCTTCATGGTGGGCCCGAGCGGGGTCGGCAAGACTGAAACGGCCCTCGCACTGGCGGACGTGCTGTACGGTGGTGAGCAGAATATCACCACCATCAACATGTCGGAGTTCAAGGAAGAGCACAAGGTGTCCATGCTGCTCGGCTCTCCCCCCGGTTACGTGGGCTACGGCGAGGGCGGCGTACTGACCGAGGCGGTTCGGCGCAAGCCTTACAGCGTGGTTTTGCTGGATGAAATGGAGAAGGCTCACCCCGGCGTCCAGGATATCTTCTACAACCTTTTCGACAAGGGAACCATTCGGGACGGAGAAGGACGGGACATCGACTTCCGCAACACGGTCATCATCATGACCTCCAACGCCGGCGAGGAACACATTCGCGCTATCTGTTCCGCTCAGGAAGAGGCGCCGGAACCCGAAGTGTTGCTGGATAATTTCCGGCCGCAACTGCTGAAATTTTTCAAGCCCGCCTTTCTGGGACGAACCACCATCATCCCCTACTATCCATTGGCGGACGACGATCTGATGAAGATCGGCGAGATCAATATGAACCGCATCAGCAAACGCGTCAAAGAACATTACAACGCGGAGTTCAGCTACGACGAGGAGGTCCTGCTGCACATTGTGGCTCGCAGTCAGGAAGTGGACACGGGAGCCCGGAACATCGAGAACATACTGACCCGGACCCTGCTCCCGGAGATGGCCTCCGAATGCCTGGCCCGGATGGCGGACGGAAACCCCATTGCAGCCATCCACGTGGCAGTCCATGACGATGGCCATTTCACCTACACGGTCAGCTAACCGGGGTCGCGGGAGCTTCGCCGCTCCCGCGAATCCATCATCTCATGAACATTGACAGGTTGTAGTACGCACCATGCCCGTTAAATGGACTTTACCGAGGGTTTGCAGCGCCGACGGAATTCGGATCGCGGCCGGCACTACCGCCCTGCTGCTGTCGATTCTGTTAGCCAGCGTCAGCCAGGCCAGCGATTCATCGGATCTGGACGCCCGCTACCAACAGGCCACCACGGCTGCCTTTTACCAGCTCGGCCGCGGCAATTCGGATTTCGCGCTGGAGGATCCAGGCATGGATCGGCTCGTGGTGCGGGTGCGGGCCGCCCTCGACAGTCACCAGCCGGCCCAGGGCTTGGCCCTCGCCGCCGCCCATGCAGACACCGTGGTGGACAACCTGAATCACCCGGAGCTGCCTTGGCTTCTGGACAGCCTTTTTGACAGCCAGGCCATCGCTATCGCCGAGGGCCTCCGGGAGCAGGCCTACAGCCGCGGCTCCAATTACGGCCTGGCCAGAGTCCGCCTTGCGTTCGCCCGTCACTACGGAAAGCAGGGCAAATGGCAGCGCGCCATCGACGAGTTGGACCGCATCGACATCGCCAATGTGCTGGCGCCACGTGAGGGTGACGAAGCCTATGTGCTCTACGGTGTAGCGCTGCAGGGACTCAAGCAGCACCGGGAAGCGGTCAAGTACTACAGTCGCGTGGAGCCGGGCTCGGATCATTATCGAACCGCGCAGCTCAATACGGCTCTCGCGTTTATACGACAGGACTGGTGGACGGATGCCCAACTGGCGATTGAGAACGCGCTCGCCCAATCCCCCCGTGCCGATGGAATGCGGGACCGGCTGCTTGCGACTCTCGGCTACTCGCAGATTCAGTACGGTTTTTACCGGGACGCGCGGGAGAGTTTCCGCAGAGTGCGCACCGATGGCCCCTACTCCAGCCGCGCCCTACTGGGGCTGGGCGTGGCCGCCCTCCACCAGGAGGACATGATCGGTGCGCTCAACGCCTTCGACTACCTGAAAGACAGGGACGCAAATGACATCTCCGCGCTGGAATCCTACCTTCTGAGTGCCTACAGCCTGGATAAGCTGGGACAGACGCGCAGCGCGTCCGCCGCCTACAGCGAAGCCATTGCCTTTTATCAACGATATCTGGGCCGCTGCCAGCAGGTACTGGAGCAAACGTCCCAGGCGCCCGACGCTGCGCTCGGGACCGTACTGTCCATGGTGTCACCGGACCATCGCCGTGCGCTGCGCAACCTCTCCGCTCGGGTTGCAATTCTTGAGGCGCTGGGGGCGGCGCACATTCCGGAACTGGAGCAAAACCTTCACCCGCTCCGTGAACAGTACACCCAACTGTTGACCGAAAGGGCGGCATCCGCCGTCAATGAGAGGCAGCGGGTTGTGGAAAGCTATTTGAGCCAGTCCCGTTTCGGACTCGCCCAACTTTATGATGCGCGTTAAACGTTATGGATAGACGAACCGGCATTCTAGTTTTGTTGTTGACTGCCCTGACCGCAGGGCTGGGAGCGTGCAGCACGACTCCCGAGGTCAGTACACTCGGAAGCCTGGACATTCGACAGGCGGATTCGCCCGGGAATGAGGTCTTTGTAAAACCCAAGTCCGAGGCGGAGGTCAAGCAGGCGTACTACGAGTACATCAGCAAGTCCTCGTCCGGCGAAAGCTCCCGACTGCTGGCCATGAGCCGCCTTGCAGAGATGGAGATCCAGCGCCTCAATTCCATGCTGAAGGAGGACGACGGCACCATTGAGGACGCGGTCTATCGCGAATCCCTGTCCCGGACCCTGGAGCTGCTGGACGCGTCGTTGAGGGAATTCCCCGATGCCGCCAACAATCACGAGACCCTGTACCAATTGGCCCACACCCATGAACAACTGGGCAACCACGACAGCTCGCTGGCCGCTCTCGAGGAGCTGACGCAGCGATATCCGGATTCCAGGCACTACGCCGAAGCTCAGTTTCGCCTCGGCGAAGCGGCGTTCGCAGAAGGTGACTATATTGGCGCTGAGGACGCTTATTCCGAAGCCCTCTTCTCCGACGAAACGCGCACCTTCTACGAACGGTCCCTGTTCAAGCGTGGCTGGTCCCGCTACAAACAGGGGCTCTATATCGAAGCCGCCGACGACTACCTCGCGGCGCTGAAGAACCGCCCCTTCAGCGAATACCACGAGCTGTCCGGGAGTGAAAAGGACGAGCTGGACGAGTACTTCCGCGCGATCGGACTGGCGTTTGCCAGCCTCCAGAACCCGGACATTCTGCAGAACTTCTTCGTGGCCGGCACGGACCGCAAGTACCTGTATCACGTCTACCGGGTGATCAGCGAAACCTACCGGGAACAGGAACGCTTTTCCGACGGCGCCATTGCACTGGCCCAGTTCGTGGAGCTGAACCCGGACGACCCCAACGTACCCCTGGCCAGGCTGGGCATCGTGGACACCTGGCGTGACGGGGGGTTCCGGCAGTTGTTCAACGAGTCACTGGAAGATCTGTATACATCCTTCCACCCCGGCGCTGAATACTGGCAATCCCGGACCGGGCCGGTACACGACGCAGTGGCGGAGGCGCTGCGCCGCTACAGCTTGCAACTCGCATCCTTCCGTCACGAGCGCTTTGCCCGAACCCGGCAGGACGATGCCTTCGCCGCGGCCAGTACCTGGTATACCCGTTATCTTGAGCACTATTCGGCCTATGCCCAGCAGGACAAGGTCTTTCGAAACTACGCTGAGTTGCTGGCCGATCAGGAGCGCAACGAAGAAGCCCTCCACTATTTCGAACTGGCGGCCTACGACGGAGAAATCGTGCTCGACAAGGACGCCGCCTACGCGACCATCGTTCTCGCCCGCGACCTCCACAAGAACAGCAACAGCTCCAAATGGCTGGACAAACAGCTTCACTATGCTCTGACCTCCGTGCGGTTGTACCCCAATGAAAGCCGCTACCATGCAGCGGCCCTGAACGCGGCTGAGTCCGCTTTCGAGAGTCAGCGCTTCGACAAGGCCATCGAGTTGGCCACGGTTATCCCCGACAACGCCGCACCCAATCACCTGTACCAGGCCAGCGTACTCGTGGGCCTCGCTTACCGGGAGTCCGGTCGGCCCGGGGACGCGGAAGCGGTCTTCCAGGATCTGTTGACTCAAAACCTGGACCGCGGCCAGCGCAGGGAACAGCAGGACAACCTTGCGCTCGCCATTTACCAGCAGGCCGAGCAGGCGCGGGACAACAATCAACCGGACCTCGCCATGGAGCATTTTGCCCGCGTTGCAGCAGCCAGCCCGGAGTCGGACATTGCCCCAGCCGCCCTGTACGACGCCCTGCTGCTTTCCGTGGAGAGCGAGCTGTGGCAGCGGGCTATTACCTACGCGGAGCATTTTCAGGAGCGCTATCGGAAGCACGACCTGAGCAAGGACGTGACCCGGCATCTGTCGGCGGCCTACCTGAATGCGGGTGATGACGCCAAGGCGGCGCGGGCCTTTGAGGATCTGGCGAGCCGCGACAACAGTCGGGAGGTCAAGATGGCCGCATTGTGGCAGGCCGCTGAGCTTTACGAATCCCGAAACGAGCTGGACTCGGCGATCCGCTCCTATCGCAGCTATGCGAACACCTACACCCGACCCTTTCCGCAATACATGGAAGCCATGTACAAACTGATCCAGCTTTACGAGCAGGTCGATGAACCGGCGAAGCGTCGCTTCTGGCGAAACAAAATATCGGAAGCTGATCAGAAGGCCAGCAAGAGCCAGAAAACGGAGCGCACCAACCGTCTCGCGGCCACCGTTCTGCTGAATCTCGCCCGGGAACGCGAGAGCGACTTTCAGCGGCAAAAGCTGCACGCTCCCCTGGCGGACAACCTCCGAAAAAAGAAGCAGCTTTTACAGGAAAGCACCGCCCTTTACGGTCGCGCCTCGGGCTACAGCTTCCCCGACATCACCACAGAGGCGACTCACTCGATCGGGCGCATCTACCAGGAGTTCGCACGAGCCCTGCTTGATTCGGAGCGGCCTGCGGAACTCGCGGGCGAAGAGTTGATGCAGTACAACATTCTGCTGGAAGATCAAGCCTTTCCCTTCGAGGAAAAGGCCATTGAGTTCTACGAGGTCAACCTGGCGCGCACCCGGGATGGGGCAAGCACTCGCTGGATCAGAGAGAGCCATGCACGGCTTGTCTCTCTTTTCCCGGCGCGCTACAACCGCAAAGGCAAGTTGGGCATCTATCGTGGCGATATACCTTAGCAAACAACGACAGCGAAACCCGAAAGGCTACCTTTTTCCGAATGGTTGCGACCTGCTGAAACCAATCCGGCAATGGGCGAGCCTGATCTGCGTGCTGTTGTTGCTCGCCGGTTGTGCTTCCAAAATCGGGCAACAGTACGGAAAAGGAAACGGTCCGGTCGAACCAATGGCGATGATGTCGCCCCAGGCATTGCGGCAATATCAGGAGGCCCTGGGTCTCCTCGAAACCGGGGATCACGCCGGTGCCGCATCGCGCCTGACAAAGCTCGCCGATAAACATCCGTCCCATCCGGGCACCTGGATAAACCTGGCAACGGCGCTTTATCACCTGGGCGAAGTGGATGACGCTCTGGAGTCAGTCAACCGGGCCGAGCAGTTGCAGCCGGACGTCCCCGCGGTCCATAACCTGCTCGGACTGCTCGCGCAGGAAAACGGCGAATACGCGAATGCGGAGCACCACTTTCTCAAGGCGCTGAAGCTGGATCCCGAAAGCGCTTACGCCCACTACAACCTTGCCTTACTGTACGACCTGTTTTATCAGGATGTAGCGGCCGCCCTGCCCCACTACGAACACTATCTGTCGTTCAGCGAGGCAGACGACCCTGCCACGACCAACTGGGTCCATCAGCTCAGAGCGTCTCTGAGCAACGGAGGCTGAGATGAAATTTGAAAAATCCGCTGCGTTTGGCCTGCTGCTTGCGACACTCGCCACACCAACAGTTTTCGCCGAGGAGGAAGCGATCGAGCTGGAAACCACTCGCATCAAGGCCAACCGGGAGCTGCCGCAGATTTTGTACATCGTTCCCTGGAAGGACTTTGAGGCGCCTGCCGGGAATGACCGGAAACTCAAATTGCACGATTTTTTTGGCGACCTGTACGACCCACTTCTCGGCTCTGAGGCCGAACAACTCAATGGCGAATGAACCGGGCGCCGCTGGAGGTTAGGGGCCGACTTCGCGCCGGATCCGGCTGAGAACGAAAGCCAGCCCCTGGACGATCAATGGGGCCGTGCGCCCTGCCCCGGCTTGGAAATATCCCGTAGCATGTCCCCGATCTCGTTCCCGCGCACGGTTCGCGCAATATCCGCCTGCGCCACTATGCCCCGGCACGTCCCCGAGTCATCGACGACGGGAATACGCCGAATCTGATTGTCATCCATGAGCTGGCAGCACAGGTCTACGCTGTCCTCCGGGTGGACCGTAACCACGGGAGAACTCATGACTTCCTGTACCCTTGTCTGAGTTCCTTCAAGGCCCTGGGCTACGGCCCTGCAGCAAATATCCCGATCCGTGATGACGCCGATTGGACGGTTCTGATCGTCCAGGACCGGAATTTCCCCACAATCGCAGTCGACCATCAGTTTGGCGGCTTCCTGCAACGTACTTTCCGGCGAACAGCAGGCCGGATCTTCGGTCATGATTTCACGTACTTGCATCGGTTCTCTCCTGCTTGAATTGAGTGAGCGTTCTCGGGTATTCACGGGCAAGCCCGCGTGTTGGCAACACACTTGCCAGCGGAAGGAAGGAGATGCAAGGTCCAAACCCTCAGCGGCCACTCCCCGAACGTTCATGGAGGAATGTACCTATGGAAGCGAGCATACGAACGGAAGCCCTGCACCCCGGCGATACTGTTGTCCTCGAGAACACGGCTGACGCAGCGCTGTCCATCGACCTGGTCAGCGACGACGGATGTAATGTAAAGCTGGACCTGGCGGCGGGGCAACAGCTCGAGTTCAGCGCGGGCGGTAGTCATGCACGGGTCATCCTGAGGAATGGCGATCCGGCGGCATTGTTGGTGATCAAGCCCGAACTACCCTCGTAGCGGATCAGATCTGGCGGAGTTTGTGCAGAGCTCCACCAGGGAATGCACGACGGCACAATTCAGACCCGCCCGTAATCCATCAACCGGAGATCTGCCATGCTCGATTGTCTGATTGTCGGAGCCGGCCCTGCCGGGTTGGTCTCCGGCATTTACCTGACCCGCTATTTCCGCAAGATCACCATCGTTGATGCGGGCGCAAGCCGAGCAGAACTGATCCCGAATTCGCACAATTGCCCCGGATTCCCCGATGGTATCTCCGGCCCCGAGCTATTGAAACGATTGCGCAGTCAACTCGAGAACTGCGGCGGCCGGGTCGAGGAAGGAACGGTTAAACGTCTGCGCAAGCTGGGAGGAAACGAGTTCATTGCCGAAGTGGATGATCATACAATCTCTGCGAGCACGGTTCTGCTTGCGACCGGGATTGAAGACGTGGAGCCGGACCTTCGTGGCTTTCAGGACCTCAAAGAACGTCAACTGGTTCGCTATTGCCCCATCTGCGACGGTTTTGAGTTCCGGGACCAGCGTATCGGCATTATCGGCACCGGTGAGCACGGAGTCCGCGAGGCTCGTTTCATCTGCAACTACAGTAACGACATTACGCTCATTGAGCCGTCGGCAACTTCAACCCTGGACCAGGGCCTTCAGGACTGGCTCGCGACCCGGAGCATCCGTCACGTTCAGGGAGAGGCCAATGGTTTGAGTATTTCCAATGGAGGGCTCCCCGTTCTCGAACTGACGGACGGAGAAAGCTTCGAGTTCGATGTGCTCTACTGCGCGCTGGGAGCACGGGTCCGTTCCAACCTTGCCATCGAACTGGACGCCGACCACGATGAACATAACGGGCTTGTGGTGGACGATCATCTGCAAACCAGCATCCCGGGGCTCTTTGCGGCCGGTGATGTGGTGAGTAGCCTGGACCAGATCGCCGTGGCCATGGGGCAGGCCGCAATTGCCGCTACTGCGATTCACAACAGTCTCGGTTTTGAAGCGCGCTAACCGGGGCGGCACTCCGCGAGCCCGCCCCGGTTAGCGTCAGGCGACTCGGATCGCGGTCAGCGATTCGAGCTTATGCACCGGCGTCGTCGTCATTCTGATCGTCGGTCTGATCGTCGCCGTTATCATCGGCATCGTTACCGTTATCATCCTCGTCCAGGTCACCGTTCTCGCGGGTGCCCGGCTGGCCGTCATCTCCTGCGGGGGGAAAAGGCTGAAAATCCTGCACCGCAAAGCGCTCGGCCAGGTGCTCGCGCATGTCCTGGATGGCCTTGGTCGCACTGTCGAGCATGCCGTGGCAGAAGCGAATCAATTCGGTGTGCTCCACATCGCTGCCGACCACACAATCCAGGCTGGGGGTCAACGCCTGGTACTGATGACGGCTGAAGTTCTCCAGAAAGACCTGGTCGAAATCGTCGCCCGGCTGAGCCTCCTGCAGAGCGTTAATCGCCTCCCTGGCCTCATCGCTTACTTGAGGATTATATTCAACACCGTACCAATCTCTCAGATAGCGCTGAGCTGTCAGGATGTGTTCGCGTTTCGCACGGTTGTTCTGGCGAGCAAGAGACCGCACTGCCTCATCCAAAGCCTTGGATTCAACCGCTTCGGTGTCAGGGGAAGGGCTGGTGCCCTCGTCCGACGTCACAGCTGCATCCCGTTGAGGATCTGTGCCCGCTGCAATTTCCGTCATGCGCAGTGCGGAATAGTGATGATCGATGATGTATTCGAGAAACCCCCTTTCAAATTCCGCGGTTGCACCTCGACCGGGCTGGGCAAATACGGCGGGTGAGAGTAGAGCCACCACGGGGGTGAAAAACAAAACTATACGGGCAAATTGACTGAAGATGGCTGGCATATTTTTACCTCCGGAACTGGAAGAGTACTGCCCATTCCTGGCAGTACCGGGACCGCATCCATCGCAGGCGCGACGGAACGTTCAGGCGCCCGCCGACCAAGCGTCGCGGGGCGGGAACGGTGGGACGCTTAGCATAGTTCGGGCCCGCCGAGAGGAATTTGCGAGGGAAAAGATCGTTCAGAACGCGCAGGCCGCCGCAGCATTGACGCACCGCCCAAGCCGGGCAAAAATGTTGCGATGCTTCACCAGGACGCGCTGCCCAGCTTTCGTTGTAATTCGGAAAGCCAGCCGTTCCCTGGCTGGGAAATCAGGTGGACAAATCGGTTCAGTCGCCCTCTCCTTCCAGCTTTCGATACAGGGATCGCACGCTAATGCCTGCAATCTTTGCCACCTCGGCCTTGTCGCCCCCATGTGCCGCCATCAAATCCTTGAGGTATTGCCGCTCCGCTGTTTTCAGATCCATCCAATTGTTCTTATTCGTTGCCGGAGAGGCATCTTCAGGAACTCCATCCGCGGCCATTGCGATACAATCGCGAACCAGTTCAGCCGAAATCAGGTTGGTGTTGCTGAGTACAACCGCTCTCGTCAGCAGGTTGCGGAGCTCGCGAATGTTGCCGGGAAAATCGTAACCAAAAAGGAGTTTCATCGCCGATTCCGTCAGGTGGTAGGCCTTGTCCGGGCTGATGCGTTTGATCAATGAGTCCACCAGCAGCGGCAAGTCTTGCTTGCGCTCGGCCAGCGAGGGAATGCGAATCGGGAACACGTTGATCCGGTAGTACAAGTCTTCGCGAAACTCGCCCCGCGCGACCATCCCCTTGATGTCCTTGTGGGTGGCGCAAATCAACCTGAAATTGGTGGATTTGGCCTGGGCGGAGCCCACGGGTCGATAGCTCCCACTCTCAAGCAGCCGTAACAGTTTGACCTGCATGGACAAGGGCACATCACCGATTTCGTCCAGAAACAGCGTTCCACCATCTGCCAGCTCCACAAGCCCCACTTTATTGGAATGGGCACCGGTGAACGCCCCCTTAACGTGGCCGAACAACTCACTTTCGAACAGCGAATCACTGAGGCCCGCGCACTCGAGGGTTACCAGCGGCTTGCCGCTGCGTTCGCTGGCTCGGTGGATGGCACTCGCGGCCAACTCCTTCCCCACTCCGGATTCGCCCAACAGCAGAACCGATGCGTCACTTCTGCTCACGCGAGTCATTTGCTCCAGCAGCTTGTTAAAGGCCTTGCTGGTACCCACCATCATGGCCGAGGCATTCTCCGCACCGGCCGTTGGAACGGAGCGCAACAACTCGACGAAGCAAAGTAACCCCCCCTTATCGTCCAGGATCGGCATCATTTCCACGTCCACGTGCTCCTTACCACGGGGCGTCAGGTGCACGTGCAGCACTCTTTCCTTGTGCCCGGAATTCATGGCCGCTGCCAACGGGCAGTCTTCTCCCGCCTGGTCACAGGGCACCGGGTATCCGTGCGATATCTCGAAGCACCGATGAGGCCCCTCCACCTGAAGGGGGCCGAACTGGGTTTCGTAAAGCCGATTGGTTGCGAGAACCTTGTAGTCGGGGGAGACAAGAATGGCTGGGCAATCAAAAGCCTCGAGCATTCTAGCCATTTCCGGAGCAAGGGGACGGGGAGTCGGGATGAGATTCATCGGAAGCCTGTCAAAAGTGTCAAAACAATTGCCATAAATGACACATTCGCCGGTGAACGTCAATGGCACCCCTCGATCCGACGTTTATTTATGTTTAAATTCAATAGTTTATAGAGTCTTGACAGCTTGGCACGCTCCGTGCTGAGAATGACGGTAAAGGAGAATATCAACAACTCAGAGCAACGCTCATCGTTCACCCTCCCGGCCGCAGTTACGCGAAGCAGATCGAAAGAGTGCCCCAATTTTTGAGTGGGTGCCACTACAACGAGGTAATGTCATGACATACACCAATGAATCCAAACCGGATGTTGTTCCATTTTTTGATGAGGACACCAACACCTTCTCATATGTAGTTAAGGATCCTGCATCCAGCAGCTGCGCGGTCGTGGACTCGGTCCTGAACCTGGACTATCCCTCCGGCACCATCAGCTACACAGGCGCGGACGCCATTATTGATTACGTGAGGGAGCACAATCTCACCGTGGAATGGCTGATCGAAACCCACGTTCATGCGGATCACCTGTCCGCAGCGCCCTATATCCAGGAGAAACTGGGGGGGAAGCTGGGGATCGGCGAGCACATTGCCGCTGTGCAGGAAACCTTCGGTAAGGTCTTCAATGAAGGTACCGAGTTTCAACGGGACGGTTCCCAGTTCGACCACCTGTTCAAAGACGGAGAGATGTACCATGTCGGGCAGTTGGAGTGCACCGCCATTCACACTCCGGGCCATACTCCCGCCTGCATGACGCACCTACTGGGTGACGCGGCCTTCGTGGGCGACACACTCTTTATGCCCGATGCCGGCACTGCGCGGGCGGACTTCCCTGGCGGCGACGCCGGTACACTGTTCGATTCGATTCAAAAGATTCTGTCTTTGCCCGAGGAAACCCGCATCTTCATGTGCCACGACTACTGCCCGAACGGCCGGAAACTGGAATACGAGACTACCGTCGGCGAGGAAAAGGCGCGCAATATTCATGTCAAGACCGGGACCAGCAAAAGCGAGTTTGTGGAAATGCGCGAAGCGCGGGACAGTACCCTTGGTATGCCGCGACTGATTCTGCCTTCGCTGCAGGTCAACATGCGTGCCGGACACTTGCCCGAGCCGAAAGATAACGGCCGCGTTTACCTGAAAGTGCCGATCAACGCCTTCAAATGAATTTTAATGAGAGTCTACGAAAATGAAAATTCAAAAGCTGGACAACCAGTTTTCAGTGTCCGAGCAGATCTCGGCTGATGATGTCAGCACGCTCGCTGCGGACGGAGTTCAGGTTCTGGTTTGCAACCGCCCCGATGGCGAGGCCGTGGATCAGCCGAACTTTTCCACTATCAGGGCGGCGGCGGAAACCCAGGGTCTGGAAGCCGTCAACATAGCGTTTACAGCGGGCCAGATGAGCGAGAGCCACGTAAACCAGCTCGCTCGGGTGATCGAGAGCGGCAAGCGCATCCATGCCTATTGCCGCAGCGGCACTCGATCCGAGAACCTCTGGCAGGCGGCCAGCGAACGAGGCGCCGGCGCGACCGCAAAAGCCCCGGGCGACCGATACGACGTGGTTGTTGTTGGCGCAGGGGCCGGCGGAATCGCGGTTGCCGCCAGTCTGCTGAAGCGCACACCAAAGACCCGAATCGCCCTGATCGATCCGGCAGAGTATCACTACTATCAGCCGGGCTGGACCATGGTGGGCGGCGGAGTGTTTGACGTCCAGACCACCCGTCGCAGGATGGCCTCGCTGATACCGGAGAAGACCGATTGGATCAAGGAAGCCGTGCAGACGTTTGTTCCCGAGCAGAACGCTGTGCAACTGGGCGACGGTCGCCTGATTTATTACAACCATCTCGTTGTTGCGGCCGGCATCAAGTTGAACTGGGAAGCGGTCGAAGGCCTGACGGAAACCCTCGGGAAGAATGGCGTGACTTCCAACTACAGCTACGATCTCGCGCCTTACACCTGGGAACTGGTGACCAACTTCAAGGGCGGCCGCGCCCTGTTCACCCAGCCGCCCATGCCGATCAAGTGTGCAGGTGCACCCCAGAAGGCTCTCTATCTTTCCGCCGACCATTGGCGGCGCACTGGAGTGCTTGACGATGTCGACCTGAATTTCTATAACGCCGGGGGCGTACTTTTCGGGGTCCCCGAATACGTTCCCGCACTCAAAAGCTATATGGAACGATATGGCGCTTGCCTCCATTTCAACCACAACCTGAAGCGTATCGACGGACAAGCCAGGAAGGCCTGGTTTTCCCGAAAATCCGCTGATGGCATCGAGGAGATGGTTGAAACAGATTTCGACATGATCCACGTCTGTCCGCCCCAGTGTGCTCCGGATTTTATCCGGCAATCCCCGCTCGTCGATGAAGCCGGCTGGGTTGACGTGGACCCGGCCACCCTTCGGCACAAGCGCCTGCCGAACGTCTGGGGTCTCGGCGACGTGACCAACACCAGCAACGCCAAAACCATGGCTGCGGTACGCAAGCAGGCACCGGTGGTAGCGCAGAATCTCAGCGCAGTAATGGACGGCAAGGAACCGGTTGCCGAGTATGATGGTTATGGTTCCTGCCCACTTACAGTGGAACGCGGCAAGATCGTTCTCGCGGAATTTACTTATGGCGGCAAGTTGGCGCCAACGTTTCCGAAATGGCTCAACGATGGCACCAGGCCGACGCGGCTGGCCTGGGAGCTGAAGGCCAGAGTTCTGCCACCCCTGTATTGGCACGCCATGCTGAAAGGACATGAGTGGCTCACTTCACCCGCGCACTGAATCCGCTCGGTCAGGAACAGGGAAGTTCCCTCCGCGGCACACACTGGCGGAGGGCGGGGACCGCCAAATTCCCGCACGCGTGCATGGACTGAGAGCCGAGCAGTCCCGTTCAACCCGGACCGGCTGGCCGTCAGGCGCATTGATCTATCGCCTGTTGGAACTGGGCAATCCGAACCAAAAAGCAATCAAATTCAAAGAGGGCGTGTGAGTCGACTAACTCAATACCTGCCGGTAACAGGCTGGGCGCGAGGCTACCAGCGCCAGCATTTCATCCAGGATCTGACCGCGGCTGTTATCGTGACCGTGTTGCTGATCCCGCAATCCCTTGCCTACGCCCTTCTGGCTGGCGTGCCGCCGGAAGTGGGACTTTACGCGAGTATTCTGCCCCTCGTGGGCTACGCCCTGTTCGGGACCAGCCGCACCCTGTCCGTGGGACCGGTCGCCGTGATTTCGCTGATGACGGCAACCACCCTGGGCAGCGTAACCAGCCAGGGAACAGAGAGTTACCTTACTGCGGCAGCCGCCCTCGCCCTGCTATCGGGCCTGTTTCTGGTGACGATGGGTTTGCTGAAGCTCGGGTTCGTCACTAACTTTTTATCCCATTCGGTGATCTCCGGATTCATCACCGCATCGGGGATTATCATTGCGTTCAGCCAGCTCAAACATATTCTTGGCATTCGGGGCGAAGGTGATACGCTAACGGAAATTCTGCCGTCACTTCTGGCCAGCCTGCCCAACTTGCACCTGCCAACACTTGCCATCGGCGCTTTTGTAGTGCTCTTCCTCATTCTTGCCAGAAGCCATGCGGCCAAGGTCCTGGGCGCTGTGGGTCTCAGTCCGCACAATGCCTCCCTGCTCGCGAAAACCGCTCCCATCTTCGGCGTTCTGTTCAGCATCGGCATCGCTTACGGGCTTGGCCTGGAAGATCGCGGTGTGCAACTGACTGGGGACATCCCTGCGGGCCTTCCCGCACTGAGCCTGACCTGGCCTTCCTGGTCGCTGATACAGAACCTCGCACTGCCGGCATTGTTAATTTCAATCATCGGCTATGTGGAGTCCATTTCCGTCGGGAAAACGCTCGGCAGCAAGCGCCGGCAGAAGGTGGACGCGGATCAGGAGTTGCTCGCACTGGGAGCGGCCAACATCGCCTCTTCGGTTTCGGGAGGGTTTCCTGTTACGGGTGGTTTTTCCCGCTCAGTGGTCAACTTTGATGCCGGTGCGGTCACCCAGGCTGCCAGCGTTATGACCGCAGTGGGCATTGCGCTGGCCTCCCTGCTGCTGACCCCCGTCCTCTACTATCTTCCCAAGGCGACCCTGGCGGCCACGATTGTGGTGGCCGTCATCTCGCTGGTGGACTTTTCGATCCTCAAGCGCACCTGGCGCTTTTCCAGGAGCGATTTCTATGCGGTGGCTGCCACCATTGCGCTGACGCTGATCTTCGGTGTCGAGGTGGGGGTGGCCTGCGGGGTTGCAGTGTCCATCGGGCTGCACCTCTACCGAACCTCGCGGCCTCATGTGGCCGAAGTCGGTTTGATCGAGGGCACAGAACACTTTCGCAATGTGAAGCGGTTTGACGTACGTACCGTTCCGGAGGTGCTGACCCTGCGTCCCGACGAAAGCCTGTTTTTCGCCAACTCAAGCTATCTCGAAGATACAATCCGCGAAGCCGTTTCGGAACGAAAGCGAATTGCCCATGTGGTTTTGCTTTGCAGTGCGGTCAACGAGATCGACTTCAGCGCTCTGGAAATGCTCGAGACACTCAACGAAGAACTCGCTGAACAGGACATCCGACTACACCTGTCGGAAGTGAAAGGACCGGTGATGGACAAGCTGAAATGCACCGGGTTTCTGGACCACCTCAGCGGTCGCGTGTTTGTCTCCCAGTATGAAGCGTTCACCACCTTGAGTCGTGAAGCCCAGCGGTCGTAAACGGTAGTCCCGACGGGCGCCGTTTACCACCGCTGGAGTCGATCAGGCAGCCTTGCGGGCCTGCCGCAGTTGGTACAGCCCCATCCCCGCCAGCATGGCAGCTACGAACACCAGGGCTTTGGGCGTGAAAGTGCCGGCGGCCACCACGGCCGGACCGGGACAGAACCCGGCCAGCCCCCAGCCCACTCCGAATCCCAGACTCCCCAGAATCAGCGGGCGATCCAGCTCGCGCTTTTCGGGCATGCGCATGGGTTCGCCCAACAAGCTGCGCGTGCGGCCACGTGCGAGGGTAAAAGCCACCAGGCCAACAATTACTGCCCCACCCATCACCAACGCAAGGCTTGGATCCCAATCGCCGGCCAGATCCAGAAACGCAAGGACTTTGACCGGATTGGCCATGCCGGACAACAGCAGGCCGAACCCGAAGATCAGCCCGGTCAGCAGTGCGGATACATGGTGTTTTTGCATATCAGACTCCCAACACGTGGCGGACGAGGAAAACGGTTGCGAACCCGGAGGCCATGAAAGCCAGGGTAGCTGCAAAAGAACGGGGCGATAGCCGCGAGATTCCGCACACCCCGTGACCACTGGTGCATCCGCTTCCGAAACGGGTGCTCAGGCCGACCAGCAAGCCCGCAACCACGAGCAGCGGATAGCTTGCATCAATCTCGATAGCCGGCAATGGAGCAGCCAGGGACCACAGCAACGGCGCGCCAGCCAGCCCTGCAACAAAAGCCACACGCCAGCCGATGTCGCCGGTAACGGGTCGCAGCAGACCTCCAACAATCCCGCTGATCCCGGCTATGCGCCCATTAAGCAGCATGAACATGGCCGCTGCGACACCGATCAGCAGGCCACCGGCCAGTGCGCTCCAGGGGGTAAAAGCTTGCCAGTCAATCGTCATTCTTTGCCTCCTCTCAGGCAGAAACGTTGGTACAGCACCTCCAGGACGGCCAGTGCGTCTTCATCGGCGGTGCGGTAGTAGATGTGTTTTCCATCACGGCGGGTCTCTACCAGCCCTTCCCTGCGCAGCACCCCAAGGTGCTGAGACAGCGAGGGCTGATAAATGCCGCAGGCCAGTTCCAGGTCGCTGACGCAGGCCTCGCCCTGGCTCAGCTGACAAAGCAACAACAGGCGATCCTCATGACTGAGCGCCCTGAGCAGTGCGGAAGCGCTGCCTGCCGCGGCACGCATCAGCTTCGGATTCAAATCTTTGCTGGACATTAATACCTCGTCTACCAGGAATATTCATTCTACCTGAATACATTATGTTTTAAAATATATCGTATGGCATAAATCGACCAGAAACACCCCGTTCCGCCATCATTTCGCTACAGAATGGCAATGCTTCAGAAGGGATTTTGCGGAATTCGTCAGAAAGGCCAGATGAGGAAGAGCAGGTAAAAAGCGGCGGCGAGAATCACCGCCGCAGGGTCCAGCAAACAACAATATGGATTCTAGGAACCGGCCAACCGTGGAACCTGACGAGGCTGTCAGGCTCTCCGGGAGACCGGCTCCAATGCCCTCGGGTCTTTAGAACTGCAGCAGCATCCTAAGGTAAGCTCGACGCCCCCTTCCATCGAAAACGGTCGCGTCATAGTTCAGCGAACCGGTTTCACGGTAGGGAATGTCCGCATTGAACGCGTCCAGCAGACCGACGGTAAATGTGGCCGTGCCGTAGTCCTGGTTCGACCACGCATGTCGATAGCTGTACTGCATATCCCAGGTGTTGTAGCTATCGATTTTACGATCGAGCAAAGCTCGTACTTCATCGTTACTGCGTTCGTACAGGCTGTCGTAAGCCAGGTCTTCGTAGGATCCGATATAGCGGTTAGTCAGACTGACCCCATGGTTGTCGTACATCCAATTGAAGGACACGTGGCCTTTGTTGTCCGGCAGCGAGCGAACCAGCAATCCGTCCCCTGTGGTGCCTGCCGCATCAAAAACGCCAGTTTCCATCAGTCCCAGTTCCAGGCCGGGTACATCGTTCAGTTCATACTTACGGACGTGAGTAAAATTCAGGCCCACATTGAATAGACCCCAATCGTTGTCCCAAGTATATCCCATCTTGAAGTCAACACCGTCTGACTGGATAGTGCCCGCATTGATAGACGATAGATAGATGGTGGTCAGGGCCGCACGATCGCTCCCCGCCGCCCGCACTACGCCTTCTGCCTGATAAGCCCTTGGGTCGACAACACAGTTCAGCCGCTCGTCGGACTCCTGGCCGTATGTGGCCGCCAGCGCGTTGGGATCGCAGGATTGGTAGATAAGATCCGGGAGTTGATCGTTCAGGACATAATTGTTCGGGTCCTGTTTAGCCACATTGAATGCGGCGATCTCATCCTGAATAGCCGAGATGGGCGGCTGTGGCAGCACCCGGTCCTCTACGTCGAAGCGCCAGAGATCCGCTTGCAGACTGAACCCGTCGAGCGCACCCGCCGGAGTCCAGATGAATCCAACGTTGTAGGTATCGGCCGTTTCGTTGCCCACGTCGGGGGCAGGCGCGCCCACGGTATAGGTAAAGTTGGCCATGGCGTTCTCATTGGTCGGATCCGCCAGACCGGCGCGTACCGCCTGGTTCCGCAGAGGATCGCGAAAAGTGGTGCTACCTGCTTCCAAGCCCTCATACACGATGGCAACGTTGGGCGCACGGAAAGATTGCGAGTAGGACGAACGCAGCAACAATGAATCTGCTGGTCGCCAGCTAATCGCAAACTTGGACGTCACATCGCTGCCTATGTTGCCGCCGTAATCTTCCCACCGGAGTGCAAGTTGGCTTTCCACGCTGTCCGCGAACGGCAGGGAGAACTCAAGGAAGGTGGACTTCACATTGCGGTCATGATCGTAGTCGAATGAGCACATGGAGCATTCAAAATTATTGCTCACATAATGATATTCGTTGGGGTTGCCGCTGGCGTCGTAGCCCAAAATGGCATTGGGCAATCCGGGTTGGTTGAGCCGGTTGGCGATGGACGCGTTGGTCTGCTGGCGATACTGGGCCCCCAATGCAAATTGCGCCGTTCCTCCAGCCATCTCGAACATCTCGCCGGACACCACTGCATCAAAAACACCCAACTTGTTGCGCTTGTCCGTACGACGAATGACGGGATTCATCCACTCCATCAGCTCGGGACTGTTAGCGAGCTCCGCATTCTTCACAGCGGTCAGATATGGATTGTAGAACATACACCCATCCTGACCGTGGTTCGTGCTGGTCAAAGCCAAGGAGATCGATTCACGAGTGGAGAACACGAAGCCAGGGAAGAATGTTTGGGTAAACTGCGGACCTGCAATCGCCCAAAGCGGACCACCCTGAGCGGTGAAATCGTAGTCCGTCACTCCGTTGGGAGTACAGTCCGGCCCGCCCAGGCCATTGGCGGCCAACTCGGCGCGATCACGCTGGAACGTTCGATAATCCTGCTCAAGACTCGATCCACTCCAGGAATACCCCACGTCGAAATCGTACACCTTTCCCGCGAGATCAAAATCACCGCGCAGCCCAAGCTGAACGCCCGCGGTCGAGGTTCGGGTAACGTTGTCATCACCGCCCGTTCTCGGTGTACCGGAGCGGACCGGGGCCCAGAACATTGCGTTGAGACCACCGTTGGCGAGGGTGTGAGGGTTGTTGGTTTGATCAGCGGCAGTCGGTGGCGTGCCACCTGCCATCGCCGCATGCCCGCCGAGCTCGGGACTCCAATTGCTCAAACCCATTCCGCTGAACGGCGTAGATCCCGCCGGCGCCAGGAACAATGTCGGCCCACGAGCTTCATTGGAACCCGAATCAGCACGCTCAGTCTCCGACTCGGAATACTGGAAGAAGGAGTAGAATTCCGCGCGGGGACTGAATGCATGGCTGAACGACCCTGCAAAGCTGCTCCGCTCCATACCGTACGCGATATACTGCCACTCGGAAGTGTCTTCCCGGCAAGCGCCGGTGCGCAGACCACGATCGTCCGAACGTGTACCCACGAACAACGAAGAGCCGTCGGCTGAAGTTACATCGTCACACAACGGGTCCGTGAACACGAGATTCGCAGAACCGTTTAACACCCCATCATCTTCCAGATCATTTTGCCGCATCACGTCCTGGTTGATGTACGCCTGGTTGAAATTTTGAGGCCCAAGCCCTTCATATACAGGGACCAGGCCCGTCAGCGTGCCAATCTCGGTCGGCGCGCCCCCAACCTGTCCGGTGAACTCGGCCTTGTCGAAGAAGCTGGCATCGCGAACGCTTACAGGGTCCCGTTCGAATCGCTCCGCAGATAAAACGAGATGGGTATCACCGCTGTCGCTTCCCCAGCCCCATATCACGCTCGCAGTTTTATCATATGCGTCGTCAGCTTCAGTGATACCTTGAATATCACCATACACCTCGACACCTTCGAAGTCGGTGCGCATGATGATATTCACAACGCCGGCGACCGCGTCGGAGCCGTAGAGTGCGGACCCGCCATCGGTGAGAACTTCCACTCTGTCCGTCATAACCAGTGGAATCGCATTGATGTCGACAAACTCACCTCCGGTGACAGTGTTGGCCGCAGCCGACACTTGACGCCGTCCATTCACAAGAGTCAGGGTTGAGTTCTCCCCCAGATTTCGGAGGTTAATGCTTGCAGTGCCCGCCGTTTGCGCGGCATCCCCGGAGCCGGGGTTTGTGATTGACCCGGAGTTTACCTCGAGGTTCTTTATCACGTCCCAAACCACAGCGGCGCCCTGAGACTCGATACTCGTGCGGTCGATGGACGTAACCGGCGAAGGAGCATCCGTTGGGCTGCCCTTGATGTAAGAACCTGTTACCAAAATCTCTTCAATTACGCCATTTTCCTGTGCCGCCGCGGACAACCCGTAGGCCGCCAGCATGACCGCAAAGGCAATCGGCTTGCGCTTGACCGGAACACTTTTAAGCATTGCTCACTCCCGTACATCATTATCATTATGAAGGTGCTGTTCCCTGGACCAATGCCTGTTACACCTACCGGTTTCATGGAGAGCCAGGCGCCCGCGTTATTGTGTTTTATGCATGGCGTCTGGTTTGAGTGACCTTTCCCGGGTCGTCTCCAATAGTTTGAGGCGGCTGTTGCTAACGCAGGAGCGCGCTCACGCAACAACCTCTTGAACAGTCATTCGTTACGGTGCTGAAAAAATGTGACTTGCTGGACAGCGAGCTTGGCGAGCTGCTGGCTTTGGAAAGGTTCTGTGTAAAACAGAAAGGGCAAACGGCTTTCATTTTATAGTTCTTCGCAATCGTTCTTTTAATTATAAGCGCGCGCTGGTTTTGCGCTTGTTTCGACCGAGTATAGAGACGGTGGTTTATCTGAGCAATTGGGTGACACAAACCAAATAGTTATAACGGCGCGCGCGCTACAAACAAAACGCGCAGACTCTTCGGTCGTTAACATTTCCCAACGGAAGTAGTAAGAAATGGGCCTTTATTTTCACGTTTGATCGTGAATTATCGAAACCGCATAGCGGAACCAACTCAAGATAGGATGACAAGGGGAAGAACGATGGCACGGACAGGAGAGGAACGAAAACAATACTGACTCACAGGTTTCATCCGCCTGCCCTTCCCTGGCAATCGGCTGAAAACGTCCCTCTCAGTCGGCCACCGTTGGCTCGAATGGATGCAGTCAGGACCCTGACGAGTTAGAAACAAGCGCCCCTTACATTGCGAGGGACCGGCCCGCTACGAACTCCAGCGCCGACGGCATTCAGAACAGGTAAGCGCCGCTGAGAACCGCGATCAGCATCACCGCAACCCAGAGCACTACACTGCCCGTTGGC
Organism: Gilvimarinus sp. F26214L; assembly: GCF_054401055.1. Classification (NCBI taxonomy): domain Bacteria; kingdom Pseudomonadati; phylum Pseudomonadota; class Gammaproteobacteria; order Cellvibrionales; family Cellvibrionaceae; genus Gilvimarinus; species Gilvimarinus sp. F26214L. The sequence goes on from NZ_JBTIYG010000001.1 coordinate 167,132, forward strand.
CAGGTGCGGGCCAGAGGTCCCTCCGGTCCGTGGTGACGAAGCCAGAACAGCGCGATCCGGCGGCCCGGCCCGTTCACGAAGTCCCGGGACATGTCCCCCACTCCCTGCTGGATAATCTGCAGTTTGTCACCGATCCAGGGCAGGCCCCGCCGCCAGATGAAATCCGCATCCAGGCTGATGGTGAGAGTCCGCTTCATCATCGGAAGGGTCACAAAGAAGGCCAGACCCGCAAACAGCAGCAGCTGCAACTGGCTGACCAGGTGGTCCGCCGTATAAGGCACATAATCGACCGGGTACGGCAGGTATTGGTAAAGAAGCTCGGGGAAGACGCCCAGGATAATACAGACCGCAGCGAAGACGATCATCGCCGCCTGCATGTTCCATTCGGGATCCCGGGGGCGCAGACCTGAATCTTTCTGGAAGAAAACAAACCAGGGGAACTTGATCCCCGCGTGCAGGAAAACACCCGCCGAAGCGGCCACGAGGCAGAACCAGACAAAGCCCAGCTCACCATAGGCGGCGCTCTGGCTGATCATGGATTTCGAAATGAAACCGGAAGTATAGGGAAACGACGAGATTGCCAACGCTCCGATAATGCCGCACACCGTTGTCACCGGCATGGTGCGGTACAGGCCGCCGAGGTCGGTACATTTGCGCTTGCCGGTCTGATGGAGAACGGCGCCGGCGCTCATCAGCAGCAAGGCTTTGTAGATAATGTGTGAGAAGGCGTGAGCCGCAACCCCGTTCAGCGCCAGCTCGGTACCAATCCCCACGCCACAGACCATGAACCCCACCTGGTTGACGATGGAATAGGCCAGAATGCGGCGCATGTCGTTTTCCATGAGGGCGTAGATGATCCCATAGAAAATCATGAAAAGGCCGATCCAGATCAGCAGACTCTCACCGGGGAACAGCAGCACCAGAGCGAGTACCGCCGTCTTGGTGGTGTAGGCGGACAAAAACACGGCTCCCGTTGCACTGGATTCAGGATAGGCGTCCGCAAGCCACGCGGAAACAGGCGGAGCCGCCGCGTTGATCAGCACCCCGATAAAGACCATCCAGGTCGCGAAGTTGCCCAGGTCCAGTGCCTGGACATCAATGGAACCGGACTGCACCGCGATCCCCTCGATGCCCACTTTGAGGATGATCCCGCCCACCAGATGCATGATGCCGTAGCGAATACCGGCCCGCCGCGCCGCCTCCGTGCCTCCGCTCCATACCACCAGGGTGGAGAACAGGGCCATGAACTCCCAGAACAGAAACAGGGTAATCAAGTCTCCCGCGAAGGACACACCGACGGCGCCGGCGGCGTAGGCCATGGCTGCGGATAACTCGACCGTGCGTGCCTGCCGATAGGCGAAAAGCCCGCCCACGAGAGTCATGAGCGCGAAGATGGTCGCAAACAGCCGCCGGAGCTTGCTGCCTTCCACCGGTTCAATCTCGTAACTCATGAACTCCAGGGTCAGCAGCACGCCGTCGCCGAGGCTCCAGATCATCCACAAGGTCAGCGCGGGGATACCCAGCAAGATGGGCAGACGCATCCGGCGACCGAGGAGCGGAAGCAATACCGCGCCCAGGATGAGGATCAGCGCGGGTGGGAAAATCAGATCAGTGCTCGTCATAGAATGTATCCGGACGTTTCAGGAGCAAACCAAGCAACTTCGCCAGCACCACCATGCCCACGCAGCTGAAAAAACCAAAGACGGCATAGAACCCGAATACCCCATCCACCACGAAATAGTCGTGGAGAGGGACAAAGAACTGTGCGATCACCGTCAAGGCAAGCACGATGGCACCGCCGATCCACAGTGCGCGGATGGTTTTCGGCCGCACCAGCCAATGCTGCTCCTGTTCCGCTCGATTCTGGTCACTCATCAGTTATCTCCAATCAACGTGGATTCCAACTCCAGTACCGGCCCGTTGAATGCGAAAAACAACAGCGTGAGGGCTGCGGTGAAGCACAGGGCTCCCACCATCGTTTTGGGCGCCTCTCTGTGGTCCTTCGCGGGAGGCTGATCCTCTTTCTTGAAGAAGGCATTAAAAATAATCGGAAGGAAGTAAGCCGCATTCAATGCAGTAACCACCATCATTACCACGAGTACGAAATAATTCTCGAGCTGGAAAGCGCCGGCAATAATGAACCACTTGGACACGAAGCCGGCTGTAGGAGGCACCCCAATCATGGACAGCGCTCCGATGGCGAAGGCACCCATGGTAAACGGCATTCTCAGACCGATTCCGTTCAACTGCCCTACTTCCGTCTTCTTGGAAGCCACATAGATCGCGCCCGCCGCAAAGAACAGGGTGATCTTGCCGAAGGCGTGGGCCGCAATATGCATGGCCGCGCCGATCTCCGAATAGGGCGCAAGAGCCATGGTGGCCATGACGATGTAGCTCAACTGGCTGATGGTGGAGTAAGCCAGCAGGCGTTTGATGTTGGTTTGCTGCAGGGCCGTTGCCGAGGCCGCCACGATGGTAAAACCAGCCAGGTAGATCGCAAGATTTTCGAGGGGTACCGCAACCAGGAAATCCGTCCCGAAGGTATAGATCACAACCTTGGTCAAGGTAAACACACCGGCTTTTACCACCGCGACCGCGTGCAGCAGCGCGGACACCGGCGTGGGAGCGACCATTGCCGCAGGCAGCCAGCGGTGAACAGGCATCACCGCCGCTTTGGCCACCCCGAACAGGAATAGCCCCAGCAATACGGTTGAAGCCGCGGGACCAACCGTGCCTTCCAGAATGCCGCCCGCTCGAAAATCCAGTGTTCCCGTCAGCGCGTAGATCCAGATGATCGCCGGGAGCAGGAACATGATGGAGGTGGTCATCAGAACGCCGAGGTAGGTTCGGCCGCCGGCTTTGGCTGCGTCATCCCCTTTGTGAGTCACCAGGGGGAAAGTCGACAGGGTAAGAACCTCGTAGAAGATGAACAGGGTCAGGAGGTTCGCCGAAAACGCCACGCCCATCGCGCCGAACAGGGCCAGGGCGAAGCAGGTGTAGAAGCGGGTCTGATTTTTCTCGCCGGCGCCGCGCATGTAGCCGATGGCGTAAACGGAGGTGACGATCCACAATCCGCTGGCGATGGCCGCAAACAGAATCGACAGAGGCTCCGTGTGGAAACTGATCGAGAGCCCTTCATAAAGTTCGATCAGTTGAACGTGGACTTCCTCACCGGAAGTAAACCCCACCAGCACTCGCAGCACGCAGGCGAACAGGGCAACCGCCGTAACCAGGGTTACCGTTTCGCGCAGGTTGGGCCAGCGGCCCAGACCGGCGATCACGGGAGCGCCGAGCAGCGGTACCAGCAAAGTCAGTATTAAAGCCAGGTTGGCACTCACAGCGGACCTCCCCCGTTGATCAGATAGCTGGCGGCGCTTTCCGCCACGCCCACGGTCAATCGGGTGTCAATGCCGAAGTAGATATTGGCCGCAACCAGTATCCACAGCGGCACCAGGAGGCTTAAAGGCGCTTCCCGCTTTCGCGGGTCTTTCGGTTCTCCGAACCAGCCCGCTTCCACGACCCGGCCGATGTAAACCACGGCAAGCATGGAACCGAGCAAAACCACCACAACGATCGCCCACCAACCGAGTTCGATAGCGGCAAGAATTAGGTACCACTTGCTCACGAAGCCCGCCGTGAGCGGAATACCGATCAGGCTCAACCCTCCCAGCACGAAGCCCCAGAACGTCAGTGGCATGGTCCGGGCGAGGCCCCGCATGTTCTCCAGGTCGGATCCACCCATGCGATAGGTTACTGCCGCGAGACACATGAACAGTGCCCCTTTCATGAGCGCGTGGTTGAACACATGCAGCAGGGCCGCGGTAAGCCCCAAGGCGCTGCCCATGGCGATACCCAGCACGATGTAACCGATCTGAGCCACGCTGGAGTACGCCAGCATCCGCTTGACCATGCTCTGTCCAATACTCACCGTCGAAGCACTGAGCAGCCCGATCACCGCAAGGGGTACCAGAATCTCAGTCAGAGGATAACGCCCGAAACTCAGGGCTTCGCCGAAGATGGTAAACAGGAAGCGAATCAGCACATACACGGCAACCTTGGTGGCCGTTGCGGCGATGAAGGTGGTCACCATCGACGGTGCAAAGGTATACGCGTTAGGCAGCCACAAGTGCAGCGGAAACAGCGCAAGCTTCAAGCAGGTGCCCACAACGATGAAGGCGAATGCCGCCATGACGGTCGTGGTGTCGTCCACCGCCGGTATTCGGCTGGCGAGATCCGCCATGTTCAAAGTGCCGGTCATCATGTACAGGAAGCCGATCCCGATCAGGATAAAGGTGGCCCCGATTGTGCCCATGACCAGGTATTGGTAAGCGGCCCACAGCGCGCGACGATCCCGCCCAAGAGCGATCAGCGCATAGGTGGAGAGCGAGGAAACTTCCAGGAACACGAACACGTTGAAGGCGTCGCCGGTGGCAGCGATCCCGAGCAAGCCCGAAACACAGAGCAGGTAAAGGGAGTAAAACCAACCCTGCTTGTGTTGTTCAATTTCCTGCTCGACGCTGGCGCGGGCTGCCAGCAAAACGATGCTTGCCATGGCCGATACGATCAGCAGGACGTAGGCGTTCAGCAGGTCAATGCGATACTCGATGCCCCACGGGGGCGACCAGCCGCCCAGCTCATAACTGATTACACCGTTGTCATGAACCTGCTGAAGCAGCAAGGCGCTGACCACGAGCGTGGCGATGCTGACGAGCAACGCAAAGAGCCATGCCAGTCTGGGCTTGCGTAAAATCAGACAGGACGGAGCCGCCAGAAACGGCAGAATAACCTGTAGTATCGGTAGATGGCTTATCACTGCTGATCTCTTATTTGTAGTTCCTGTTCTTCCACAGTGCCGTAGGCCTGCTTGATCCGAATGACCAGGGACAGGGCAACCGCTGTGGTGGCGATACCCACCACAATGGCGGTGAGAATAAGGACGTGGGGCAATGGGTTGGAGTAGACGGATATACCGTCCGCCAGAATCGGAGCCGATCCGCCCTCGACCTTCCCGACGCTGATGTAGAAGATGAAAACCGAGGTCTGGAAGATGTTCAGGCCTACGATCTTCTTGATCAGGTTGCCCTGGGCAACCACCACGTAGAAGCCGATCATCATCAGGACGATGACGACCCAGTAGTTATAGTGAGACAGGATTTCCATCAATTGCGCTCCCCGTCGCTCATCTGCCCCGCGAAGGCAAAAAAGACCAGAATCATCACCGAGGCAACCGTTATCCCGACACCCAGTTCGATCAGGATGATGCCGATGTGCTGACCGGCGATCGGGTCCGTGGCGAGCCCGCTATAGTCGAGGAAGTTCTTGCCGTTGAGCATGCTTACAATGCCCACACAACCGTACAGCAGCACGCCCACCGCGGCCAGTATCTGCACCAGCGATTCGTTGATCACCCGGCGCGCGACGTCGAGACCGAAGAGCATGGAATAGAGAATGATTGCAGCAGCGAAGATCACGCCCGCCTGAAAGCCGCCGCCGGGGCCGTAGTCCCCATGAAATTGCACATAGAGCGCGAAAATGAGAATCGGGGGAATCAGAATCTTGCTGACGATGCGCAGAACCTTGTGTTCAACCATCGAAGGCCGGCGGGAGCCTTCGGCCGTCCGGGTAGCGCCCGCCAGGAGGCTGAGCACTGCAAGCCCCGCTGTGAAGATCACGGCGGTTTCCCCCAGCGTATCGAAACCACGGTAGCTCGCCAGTACCGAGGTCACGATGTTCGGAACACCGACCTCTTCTCCGGACTGCTCGATGTAGCGTGGAGCTACGTGCTGTTGAGCCGGGGCCTCCGGATCCCCGAAGCCCGGCATGTCCGAGGTGCCGATCATCAGCAGGCTGCCCACCGCGACGACCAGGACCAGTGCCAGCAGGTAGAAACGTCCGGGGTTTTTGGCCTGGAACCGGCCCGAAAGCGCCAGCGTCGCCAGCATCAGGAGAGGCGAAATTCCCGCACCCACAGCGGCTTCCGTAAACGCAACATCCACTGCGTCCATAGCCACGAAGAAGCTGGCCGACAACAGCCCGTAAATACCCGCAAGCATAACCGCGGCGAACAGATCTTTGCTGAACGCGATGGCGAGCGCGGTCACCATCAGCAGTGTCAGCAGCGTGACATCCACTATGAGTGCGATGTGAACCTCCTAAGTGCCCGTCCCTGCTCCGGTGGATGCGGGACTGGTGCTTCTATTGCCAAAATCCCTCCCCGCGTCGAAAAGCCGCTGGCGTTTCGCGCATAGGAAGGGGTGATCAGCTTGATTGTTTTTCGGAATCGACCAGCTTGGGTGTCAGCTTGCCGTGTCGGGCGGACTTCGCCAGGGCGTGGCTCGCCGTAGGGCTGGTCAACAATACAAACAGCAAAATCATCGTCAGCTTGGCCAGTTCCAGACTCCAGCCTGCAAGCAGCATCAAGCCAACCAGGATCAAACCCGTGGCAAGTGTTTCAGTAATACCCGCGGCATGCATTCGCGTGTAGAAATCCGGGAACCGCAGCACCCCGACGCCGCCGGTGAGAATCAGAAAGCTCCCCAGCGCGAGGCAGATGCCGCTGATGATTGTAAACAGATCCATCACGACTCGTCCTGCGCGAGCTTGCGCTCGTTGTATTCAAAATACCGGAGCACTCCGATCACGCTGATGAAATTGATCAAGGCGTATACCAGCGCAATATCGAGAAAGTCCGGGCGTCCGAACAAGTAGCCCATCACTGCGATCAACAGCACTGTTTTGGTGCCGAAAAGGTTGGCGGCCAGGATGCGATCGTAGATCGTTGGCCCGAGCAGCGCGCGGATCAGCGCCAGCGCCATCACGAACAGTATGGTCAGTGCGGTAACAGCTAACATCTATTTTTCCAACTGGCTGACACGGCGATCCATTTCCCCTTTGCGCAGATCAGCAATGTTGTCGCTGGTCAGCGAGTGAACGATGACCGTATCGCCCTGCAGGTCCATGGCCACGGTGCCCGGAGTGAGAGTAATGGAATTTGCGTAGATCACCTTGCCCATGTCGGTGCGCTGGCTCATCGGCAGCGATGCCATGCAGGGGCTGATTGCCGCGGGGCCGCGCCAGACCCGCACGGCCACATCGATGTTGCTGGCAACCAGCTGCCTGAGGAGCCACCAATAGTAGCCGGGCAGCTTGATAGTGAGGTGAAAAGGTTGGGATTCGTGGTCGACCACGTCCATCAGGTGCGCGATCCACACCACTACAATAACGGAGAGCAGCCCCAGCGCCAGCAGCAGGGCGGTGTAATGTCCGGAGTTCAGCAGCCAGATCAGGCTCAGGACGGTGAAAATACTGACTGTGTGCCGCATAGTGCTTCCGTTAAAATTACAACGTAACGTGAAATAGCGAGCAGAATATTCTAACGAAGGCGCCAGGCCCTGTATATCCACAGCCGGCACTTAATACTTTTTAACTTTGCTGATCAATAAATGAACGCATGGCCGCGAGAGCACCAATGGCATGGGTATTGAAAGCCACGAAAGCCCGGGAGAGTCTTTTGCTGCCGCGGCGGCCAGATCCATCGTCGGAGCCGCTGGCATAACGTGGAGGTTGATATGGGACATGCAGCGGACAAAACCCGCGACCACAAACTGATTCAACGCTGGGCCGAAGAGCGTGGCGGCCACCCCGCGGTGGTCGAGGGCACGGAAGACAAACAGGACGGTGCCGGCCTGCTGCGCATCAAGTTCGACGACAGCGAAGAGAACCTCAAGGACATCGAATGGGATGAATTCTTTGAAACTTTCGATGACCGGAGGCTGACCTTTCTCTACCAGAATGAGATGGAGGGTAAGCCAAGCCGGTTTTTCAAACTCATCCGCGAGTAACGCTGCCCCGCCAGGTTGCACCTTCCAGAGCTCCGAACCGGGCTAAGAGGCGCAGCCCCCCGGGGCAGTACGTTCAGTCTCAGTCCGCGTCAAGCCACGGCCCCACTCGCGCGCCACGGCGATACTGGGCCAGCACGGGGCTGGCGCCGTAGTCGAACTCGCCAAAACCGCGCCGCATCATTGCCACTACCCGCGCCCAGGTTGCGGATTGGTCGCGCGAGCTGAACAATTGCATCACCGATTGGGAGATCACTGGAACGGGGACTTCCATTCGCATCGCGTCTTCCACCAGCCAGTTCACTTCTCCCGTATCTTCCACGTAGTCCGACACCCCGCCGCTGCCCTCCTGACGCCGGTACTCCGCCGCCAGCAATTCCAGCAGCCAGGAGCGAATTACCGAGCCGTGGGTCCAGCCGTCCAGGATGTCCTGTACCGGCAAATCTTCGCGAAACGCCTCGAGCATGTGGACGCCCTCCCCGATGGCCTGGAGCATGCCGAACTCGATGCCATTGTGCACCAGCTTGACGTAATGACCGCTGCCGGGACTTCCACAATGCACAACGCCGCCAGGCACGGCGAGTTTCTGCAATAGGGGCGCCACCAGCTCGAATTGCTCGGCGGTGCCGCCCACCGTGAAATTTGCACCCGTGCGGGCGCCATGAACACCGCCGCTGGTGCCGACATCGATAAAGTGAATTCCGTGTTCGTCCCGGCACCGGCGATAGCGGCGGACAGAGTCGCCCCAGTATGAATTTCCTCCATCGATCACTACATCCCCGCGATCCAGGGAGGGTGTCAACTGGGCGAGCAGCTGATCGATGGCCGAACCCGCCGGCACGGAGACGAAAATGATGCGCGGAGGTTCCAGCCGTTGCCGCAGGCGTGACACGCGGTCAACGAGATCAACCCCCGCAGAGGCGAGTTCGTCGTCTGCCCCGGCGGGATCGTACCCCGCCACGTACAGCCCCTTGCCGAGCGCCTGTTGAGCCAGTGCACCGCCGAGGCGCCCCAGGCCCACCATGCCAAGCTGTGTTACTGCGTCCATGCTCTGCTCCGTGTCTGCGTGCGCGCTGCTTGAGGAAGGATGTCTATCAGAGACACTGGCTGCGCAGTGCTGTTTCCCCGGCACAGGCGAAAGGCCTTGGACCGGCGAGGGGGCGGGAATAGCTGAGTGAGAAAGTGATAAAAGGGAAAGACCGGGAGGGGCCAAGGCCTCTCCCGGCGGTCGCGACTATTTCATCTTCAGCACAACGATATCGTGGCTGCGCGGGTCCGTGGCGGCCCGAATCTCCGCCACATCTTCCGCTGTGACTTCGGAGGCCTGGTGACCCCAGGCACTGCGCATGAAGCTGACCACATCGGCAATCTGTCCGTCGTCGAGCAGGCCGCGGAAATACGGCATGTCATAGGTCTCGGCCTCTCCGCCAACTACCACCCGCAGGGAGCCGTTCAATGTCAGGTTGATGAGGGACGAAGGATCAGGGTCCATAACAACCGGGTTTCCAGCCAGGGGCGGCATGAATTCGCCGTGGCCACTGCCGTCATACAGGTGGCAGGAAACGCAGAACTCGTAGTAAACCTGGGAGCCCCGCTCTTCGAAATCAAACCGGGCGAGTTTGTCCGCCGAGGTGGAGTCATAGCTCCATTGCTCACCCTCGTCGTGGACTGCCGGCAGAGATTTCAGGTACACCGCCATTGCCCGGAGATCTCCGTCGGTCATGTACTGGGTGCTGTTGTTGACCACTTCCACCATGGTGCCGAACGCACTGCCCCAGCGGTTCTTGCCGGTTTTCAGAAACTGCACCACGTCATCTTCAGTCCAGCGGCCCAGGCCCACGTTGTGATCGCCAGTCAGCGGTGAAGCGGACCAATGATCCAGAGGCGCCCCGGCAAGAAAGGCGGAGTCGCTTTCGTCCAGACCCTGCTCCTGGAACAACAGGCCTCGTGGCGTATGACAGGCACCGCAATGGCCAAGCCCCTGGGTGAGATAAGCACCGCGATTCCACTCGTCGCTCTGGCTCTCGTCGGCCTCGTAACGATCTTCGTCAAGGGTGAGCATGTTCCAGATTGCCAGGGGCCAGCGCATGCTCAACCAGCCCGGGATTTCATTATCCTGGTTTGCCTGTCGGACCGGCTCCACCTCGTTCATGAAGAAGTCGTAGAGGGCCTGCATGTCGTCTTCGGTGATCTTGGCGTAGGAAGGATAAGGCATCGCGGGATAGAGCCGATGCCCATCCTTGGCAATGCCAAGGCGCATGGAGCGATCAAAATCCTCGAAGCTGTACTCTCCAATCCCGGTTTCCCTGTCGGGAGTGATGTTGGTTGTGTAAATCGCCCCCAGCATGGGCACCGCCATCTTCAGTCCGCCGGCAAAAGGTTCTCCATCTTCAATGGTGTGGCAGGCGGCGCAGTTGCCCACCCGCGCCAGGTACTCGCCCCGTGACATTTCGGGCTGGTCTTCAGCGCCCACATGGGCGGAGGCACAAAGGGCAAGTATCAGAAAGGCTCTCGATCGTTTCATTGTTATCCTTCCCATTCGGCTTATTATCCGGGTGGCATGTTATCTGATGGCATGTAGCGTCAACAGTGTAATTTAGAAATGGAAGAGGTGTCACGCCCCACGGACCTGGATTGGGCATGATGTTTCGGTCCGGGCCGGGGAATTCCGCGGTTTCACCGATTGAGGTTGCCCTGCTTACATTTTTTTACAGCTTTTGACCGACGGTACGGCCCTTGCCTGACCTTCCGGGAATCAACCGCGGAGTCAGGGATGACGCGACGCAGCATACTCCTGTCGGTCCGGGCAAGCCTCTGGTTCGTGCCGGTGCTGCTGTTCGCACTGAGTATCGCCGCCGCACTGGTCCTCGTTCAACTCGACCTGTGGCTGGATGCCAACGGCATCATCGGCTTGCCCGACACCCTCGCGGCGGACGCGGAAGGCGCGCGGCAGATTCTCTCGGTTATTGCCAGCTCAACCATCACCGTGGCCGGGGTGATATTCTCCATAACTATCGTCACCCTTTCCCTCGCCGCGGCCCAATACAGTCCCAGGGTTCTGCGCAGTTTCATGCGCGATCGAACCAACCAGACCGTCCTGGGCGTACTGGTGGGCGTCTTCACTTATGCCTTGCTGGTGATGCGTGCAATCCGGTCCGGGGACGCTCCCTTCGTGCCACAACTGGCACTGTGGTTTGGCATTCTGCTCATGCTGGTTGGACTGGCGTCCATCATCCTGTTCATTCATAACACCGCCGTCTCCATCCAGGCACCGGAAATTGTCGCGCGCATTTCCAGCGAAACAATCGAAGCACTGGACGAGGTGCGCAACCTTGCCCACGAAGATCGGGACGCGGAGGCGCTCCGGGAACTGCCGGACAATGCCGAGATTCGCGATCTGAAATGGGAAGGCGTGCCGGCAACACAATCGGGTTATGTACAGGATGTCGCCCTCAAGGCGCTCTTTGATCTGGCCTGCGAGCACGACCTGGTGCTCCGCGTGGACCGGGTGGTGGGCGATTTCGCCGTGGAGGGACGCCCCCTGATTTCGGTGACGGCACCTGAGCAGGTTCCGCGCGATGTGCGGAAAGAACTGGTGGAGCAATTCGGCATCAGCAGCTATCGCGCCGTGGACCAGGACCCTTCCTTCGGCATTCGACAACTGGTGGACATAGCCCTGAAAGCCCTGTCCCCGTCAATGAACGACACAACCACTGCCATCCACTGCATCGATCACCTGGGGGTCGTTCTGCACCACGCCGTGCGCGGGCCGGATCTTCCGCAAACTCATCGTTATGGGGGGCGCCTGCGCTTGATACTCAAGCGTCCAGGCAATGCTCGTTTCTTCGATCTCGCTTTCAACGAGATCCGTCAGTCCGCGGGCGGTAACGTCGCAGTGCTGCTGCGCCTGTTTCGGGTTCTGCGGGAGCTGCGCGAGACAATAACTGATCTCGAACTCCAGCGGGAACTCCGCAGGCACATCGAACTGATCAGCGCAAACATCGAACGGCATGTGCCCTGCGAAAGCGATCGCCGGGCACTGCTCACCTCCAAACGACGCTCCCTCGCCGCCACACCGATCGATGTCTGATTACGCTGCCTGATTACCAAGCTCCTATGCAGACGCCACGGGAGCGACGCATTGAGGCCCTTCGTTGCCAGGCTTCTTGGCGTAGTCGCTCACCGGGCGGTAGACCAGTCCGGGATATTCACCCGGCTCCAGCATTACTTCGATCGCCCCATCGTCCTGGTCCTCGTCGAGCCAGCCCTGCCAATCCGTCGGGTCCAGGATCAGCGGCATTCGGTCGTGAACCGGACGCACCCGGTCATTCGCTTCACAGGTAATGATGCTGAAACCCGAACCTGTCCAGATCCCCGCAAACGCAAAACCGCGACCGTCGTCATATTCAAACAGGTACCAGGGGCGCTTGCGGGCCCCTGCAGGGCCCTTGGGCTCGTAAAAACCATCGGCCATGACCAGACAGCGGCGATAGCGGGCAGAGTCGCGAAACATGCGACTTTGCAAAACACTCTCCGCGCGAGCGTTGATAACCGGCTGGTACTTGGACCAGGACGGTTTAAACCCCCAGAACAGGGGCTCACAGGCGGTCCGCCCTTCCCGCCTGAGAACCACCGGGCTGCGCTCACCGGGGCAGATGTTGAAGCGTGGAATAAACGCGCTGATGTCCCGCCAATAGGCATCCCAGGGAGGCTGGCAGGCGGCGTGAGGAGGTGTACGCAACAGGTAACGGCCACACATGTTCGAATGGTTCGGCTTGGGTGCAGGATTACGCCGGAGGGCCGGCTATTGGTTGGGAACAAATATCGCACGTAAAGTTGCCTGGCGAAACATGGGCGCGGCAACCCGGCGGCCCGGAGTGCCAATGGTTTGGTGAAATGTGATGGAGGCGGCGTGAGCAGAAATGGCACGCGAACACCGGAACAGACTCAATCCCTTTGGGCCGGCCTGCTGGTCGGCGTCGGATTGATGGCCGGTGTGGACGAAATCATTTTCCATCAGATACTGGCCTGGCATCATTTCTATGACCGTTCCACCGGCGCCATTGCCCTGATGTCCGACGGCTTGCTTCACGCGGCTGAGCTTGTGGTGATTGTTGCAGGATTTGTCCTTCTGTTGAACATTCGCAAGCGCGGGATGCTGGTGGGTCAATGGGCCTGGCCGGCACTGTTGATCGGCGCCGGCATTTTCCAGGTGTTCGATGGGATCGTCGATCACAAAATCCTGCGCACCCACCAGATTCGGTATGGGGTGGACAACCTGATTGTTTACGACCTGGTGTGGAATGCCTTTGGCGTGGTGCTGCTGGCCACCGGCCTGTGGATGCTCAGGCGTAACCGACAGCGCGTGAAAGCCGTTTCGGCCCCGTGAGTCCAGTGCCTGGCGTTGGCTGGTCATTGCTCTGTCTGCTCGCGCTGACCGCCCTGGGCCTGTATTGTGCCGCGCTTCGCCGGCAGCCGGACCACAAATATCGCTGGCCACGGGTTCGAGGTTGGTTGCTGGCCCTGGGCCTCGGTTTGGTTGCGCTTGCCACAGCACCACCGGTCAGCGAATTTGCCCACCAGGACTTGCGCGGCCACATGGCGCAGCATCTGTTGCTCGGGATGTTCGCGCCACTTGCCCTGGTGTTTGCGGCGCCGGTCAGCCTGCTGCTGCGCTCGCTACCGCGCCCCGCGGCCCGCCGTACACTGGCCGTTCTGCGCAGTCCCCCGCTTCGGGTCCTCAGTCATCCGGCCACGGCATCACTGCTGAACCTGGGAGGCATGTACCTTCTCTACCTGACCCCGCTGTTCCGGGAGAGCCTGCACAGCCCGGCGCTGCACGGCTTCATCAATCTGCACTTCCTGATAGCGGGCTGCCTTTTCACCTGGGCAATTGCCGGGCCCGACCCCGGCCCCAAGCGGCCTTCGCCCGGCTTTCGGCTGGTGGTGCTCGTTGTATCCATTGCCGCCCACGGGATTCTTGCCAAAGCAATGTACGCTTATGGATGGCCGGAGGGCACGGGATTCTCCGATGCGGAAATCCAGGCCGCCGCACAATGGATGTACTACGGCGGCGACCTGGCGGAACTGATCTTGTTGACCGCCCTGCTCCGATCCTGGGCGAAGCGGTGGTACGCGTCGAACCGCACGGGCGAGTTCTGTTAGGAGCTTGTTAAAAAAAAGTTCTCAACAGGCTGCTACGCGATCAGTGTCTTGTACAGAATTTCCAGAGCCGCGTCTCCGACGGCATTTTGTACCCCGATGTCGAAGCACACCTGGGAGGGGCTCAGGTCCAGCATCTCGATCGGAATATGCGCATCGGCCAGGGCGCTGAGGGCCGCAACCACCGGATAGGAGTTTCCTTTCAGACCCAGCCCCACCGGAGTAAGGATGGAGAGGTTGTAGACCACGTCCATAAAGTCCGGATTGAGTTTTTCTTCAATGCGGCGCCGCAGGTCATTGATGGTGCCGGTGAGGTCCTGCTGATTGACCACAACGGAGATATCGTCTTTGTCCGTCGGGTAGTGATAGGTCTGAATGCCGAAGTCCTGAAAAATTCGCAGCAACTCCGCAGTGAAACCGATTTCCTCCCCCAGCTGGTCCTTCTCGAGATAGATATAACCCATGTTGTCCAGGCGCGCGATTCCGACCACACCTTCTTCTTCCGGCACCCGCTCCGAAAGAATGACGGTGCCGCGGTCCTCGGGCCGGTTGGTGTTGCGAATGTGAATGGGGATTTTCCGCTCCCGGCACGGCAGCATGGCATTGAGGTGGAACACGTTGAAACCTTTTGACGAGAGCAGGCGAATCTCTTTGAAGGTCAGGCGGGGAATGGTGCGCGCTTCCGGAATCAGGCGCGGGTCCGCTTCAAAGACGCCACTCACGTCGGTCCAGTTTTCGTAACGGGTCGCGCTTACCGCATGGGCAATTTCGCTTCCGGTCAGATCCGACCCGCCCCGGGAGAACACCGCGACATCACCTTTACGGGTCACACCATAAAAACCTGGCACCACCACGATGTGCTCGTCGCTGGGGAGTTCAGCCAGTTGCTCGTACGCGCTCGGTTCCAGTGTCGCGTTCAGGTATTCCTCGCTGACCTGAAAGCCGATTTCCTCCGGCAAGCGGACCTCGGCCGTGGTCCCGCGCTGGGAGAAGTAAACCGCAATCACCCGCGCATTGTAGTGCTCGCCCCGGGATGCCAGGAACGCGACCCGGGCATCACCGGTCAGTTTCGATTCCAGGTCGCGGCGCAGTTCGGCCATCAACTCGGCCCCGTCGATCTCAAGATCATCGACGATCTGCTGAAAACGCCCGACCACTGCCTCGCGACTCGCGGTCGGATTAACGGGGATGCGTTGATCCCGAAAATGGGCTCCGTCCGTCGCGATGTTGATCAGATGATCCGTGAGCTTCTGTTCTTCCGGCTGGTTCCGTCCGGGGGCGGACACCACCACCACTCGCCGTCGGGGATCATCGGCAACGATGCGCCGCACTTTCTCGATTTGCACCGCGTTGGCCACCGAACTGCCACCGAACTTACACACCACCAAATCTTTCACAGGCTGAGCCTCACCTCCGTAAATCGTGTTCAGTGGACGTCGTCCCCACCCGAGAGTAGTTGCTGACGCTTGTGCAGCAGCGCCCCCAGCGATTCATCGATTATGGCAAGGCCCTCTCGGAGCAGTTCCTCGTCAATCAGCAGGGAGGGCAGGAATTTCAGAACCTGATCGTCTGCTCCGGCGGTCTCGATGATAAGCCCCCGCTCAAATGCCTCCCTGGAGGCCGCCGAAGCCACCCCGGTCTGCGGCAGCACCAGCCCCTGGACCATACCCAGCCCACGCACCCCGGCATTCAGGTCCGGGTGACGGCCGGCGATGGCTTCCAGTTCTGAGCGAAGAATCTCCCCCTTGTGTTTTACTGCCTTGGCCAGATCCTCGGTGTCCCAGTAGTTGAGCGCCTCGATTGCGGCGACGAACGCGAGGTTGTTGCCGCGGAAGGTTCCCGTGTGCTCGCCGGGCTGCCATTGGTCAAGCTCCGGGCGGATCAGCAGCAGGGCCATGGGGAGTCCGCCGCCGATGGATTTGGACAGTGTCACCATGTCGGGATGAATGCCCGCCCGCTCGAAGCTGAAGAAGGTCCCGGTACGGCCATTGCCCACTTGAATGTCGTCCACAATCAAGAGGATATCGAAGTCGCGACAGAGTTTTTCCAGTTCCTGCAGCCACTCTACACCGGCCACATTGATGCCGCCTTCCCCCTGCACGGTTTCCAGAATGATGGCCGCCGGAAGGTCAACGCCACTGCTGCCGTCTTCCAGGAAGCGGCGCAGATAATCAATGGTGTTCACGCCCTCGCCGAGGAAACCGTCGTAGGGCATGAAAGCCACGTTACTGCGCGAGCCGTAGGATTCATCCTTGTAACGATAGTTGCCCGTGACACCTAGCGCACCCAGGGTCAGGCCGTGATAACCGTTGGTAAATGAGATGATGTTTGAGCGGCGCTTGACCATTCGCGCCAACTTGAGGGCGGTTTCCACCGCATTGGTCCCTGTGGGACCGGTGAACTGAATCTTGTACTGCAGGTTGCGCGGCTGCAGAATCGTGTCCTTGAACTTGGTCAAAAAGGCACGTTTAGCCACGGTAGCCTTGTCCAGCCCGTGAACGATCCCGCCGCGCTCCAGGTAATCCACCATGGCCTGGGTCATCTGCGGATTGTTGTGTCCGTAATTGAGCGTGCCCGCCCCGGCAAAAAAGTCTATGTAGCGCGTGCCATGCTCGTCCCAGACTTCCGACCCCCGCGCCACGTCAAAAACCGCGGGGAATGACCGGACATAGCCCCGGACTTCCGATTCCATCTCCTCGAAAATTCTCATAACCGCCCTTCCTTTTCGGCCCGAATACGCTCCAGCGAACTCATGGGCTTGCATGCCTCGCGCCAGAATGCAGCAGGTAATCAGACCGAATGGGGATGGCTTTGTTTTGTCCGGGCGAATGCGAGAGGCGTCAGGCACCTGCGAACGCACGGGCAGGAGCGGCGTGGAATGAGGACAGGCTAGAGTGAAAAGACACCGGAGGAAGCGACAAACCCGTCGCTGCCTCCGGCGTAATGCTGAACTAACTCAGGATTCGATGTAAATGTCCTTATAGGCCCGATACATGGAACCAAAGGCGGTCGGCATAAGAACCAGCAGACCAAGCAGCAAGGGAATCGCCGCCAGGATGTAAAGAATGAAGAAGACGATCCCGTAGATCAGGAAGGGCACGATGTTCTTCAGACAGCCCTTGAAGCTCAGGCTCATCGCGCGGCCCACGGGTACATCGTTAAGAACGATGAGCATGGGAGCGAAGTAGATGGCCATCAGTAAGGGAATAAAGAAAAGCATCGCAATGAGAACGGGCAGCAGAACATTGCTCATGGAAAAGTTATCGATGAATTCCTGATTGGCCTCTGGGTTGGCGCTCATGGCAGCGCTGAACATCTGGCTGAACATGGGACCGAGGGCCACCAGCGCAAGCACGACACCGGCTATCGTAACAATCAAACCCAACAGCAGGAGCGATCCGAACTTCTGCTGAAAACCTGCAAAGAGATAGGACAGAGTCATGGGTTTACCTTCATCCTGAGCCCGGCAGCCGAGCATCAGGCCCCCGATCCAGACGTAGGTGAGCAATGTACTGATGGTGTTGATGAGCGGAACGATGCTCAGCACAATCATCAGTACAAAGCCGACGATGCACACCAGAATCCACTGCCCGGGGTCCTGCTTGAAGTGGGCGAAGCCCTCTGAGATCCACGCGACGCCGCGGCCGGCGCTTACCCCGCGCGGCTCACGGAGCTGGAAAGCCTCCGGACTGCTCGCGGGCTCCATGCTGGCTGCAGGTGCTGCATAGGGGTTATCTGTCATTGGTTTCTCCTTTTACTGACTTTTTGTCGTTGTGAATCGCTTTTTATTGTAGCTGAGCCCTTGGTAATTCTCTTCGCTTATTTGGCGGGAAATTCCGCGATCAGCTGCCGTATCCGGGCGGCGCGCGAAATCCGCCCGAGAGGCTCTCCAGGTGCCGGGCGAATTCAAGGCAGGTTCGATCCTCCAGGTAGGGGCCAACAATCTGAACTCCCACGGGCAGGCCGCTTGTGCTGAACCCCACGGGCACGACGGTCACCGGCAGATAAACCACACCGGTGAGGCCAACCCAGGCCAGGATGTCCGTGTAGGGAGTGGGTTGGCCATTAATGCTCAGGGTACGGGCATGGACGGGATTGGAATGATCGTGGGGAAACGGCAGGCTGTTAGTTACCGGGCACAGCAGGATGTCGAAGCGGGTGAAGAACTGCGCCCAGGCATGGCGCAACTGCATTCGCCGCTCATTGGCCTGCAGCCATTGGTTATGACTTTGAGTGGCGCCGCGGGCGAAGCGCACCCGGTAACTGCGATCCTCTGGACCGGCCGCGGCGGCAATTTCCGCCTGTTTCCGGAACGACCGCTCTGACATCCTGGCACCCAGAGCACCGGTCAGGAGCTGGTAGTACAGGTCGTAAGACTCACCGAACTGGACCCCTTCCGGGCGCGCCTGCTGATCAATCTTCGCACCCGCGTCTTGCAAGGTCCGGATCATGTCCGACAGGACACCGGCGATCTCCCGGTCCACAGGGCAGGCGTCATCATCCAGCCAGGCAGCAATACGAAACGAGCCCAGGTCCCGGTGCCGGGGTTCGGGAAGGTCCAGACGCCAGGCGACCCCCTCCTCCGGGTCCGGGCCGGCGGTCAGATCCAGGGCCAGCTCCAAATCGTCCACCGTGCGAGCCAGGGGACCCATCACCCCGATGTCGGCTTTCGACCGGCTGCCCGGCGGCCCCGGCACATGGCCCCGCGGCGGCACGATCCCGTAGCTCGGCTTGTGGCCGCAAACGCCACAAAAACTTGCTGGCGTACGGATGGAACCGCCGATGTCGCTGCCATACTCCAGCGCAGTGAGACCTGCGGCCAGGGCGGCGGCCGCGCCTCCCGAGGAACCGCCGGGAGTCCGGTCCAGATCCCAGGGGTTATTGGTGGTACCGTAAATTTCATTGTAGCTCTGCAGGTCCCCGGCCCACAGGGGAACATTGGATTTGCCCACGATGATGGCGCCCGCATCCAGTAAACGCTGGGCGGCAACGGCGTTGGATCGGGAGCGATAATCCTTGAGTTCCGTCGCGCCGGCTGTGGTCGGCATTCCGGCGATTTCGTAAGTCTCCTTGATGGTCATGGGCAGGCCGTGCAAAGGGCCCCAAAGCTCTCCGCGCGCATGGGCCGCATCCGCCTCCAGCGCCCGCTGCCGAGCCGATTCCGCGTCCAGGTACACAATGGCATTGAGGTCGGGGTTGTAACGGTTGATCCGCTCCAGCATGGCTTCCAGGGCGGCCACACTGGTGGTTTCGCCTTCGCGGATCCTGCGGGCCAGTTCCCCGGCGGACGGGTAGCCTGGTGACATGGTTGCTCCTGTTGTATTTTTTATAATCACGTAGGAAGGGTCGTCGCGGATTCTGCCCGCGAAAGCAGGCGGTACAGATCCGCTCAAAGAAAGTGTACTCGATTCGAATCGGGCTTGCCGAGCGGGCTTGTCGAGCTTCAGGCGGACGGGCGGGCCAGGAGATCCTGCAGACGCTCACGAACCGAGCGGAGATGGGCGTCGAAGCGCCCCATCAGGGTGCTGTTCTCCCACCCGGAGCGACGCAGAACACTCAAGCGCTCGAGCAGCTCACCCTCGCCCTCCATCCGCTGCCGTACGAGATCCTGGATTTCATCTTCGGAGAGACTCGCATGCACCCTGTGCAGAAGTTTCTCGACACTTTCCCGATCTTCGTCCGGCGCCGACGGCAGGTCCCCGGTCGCGCGTACGGCATCCTGAAGGTCCTCCACCAGGGTCTGCCGCTCCCCCGCGATAGCCCGGAGAATCCCGCTTGGCTTGTGACCCCTCAGGTATTCGGCGGCGTCCTGGTAGTGGTCGACGGACTTTTCGCTGGACACCAACAAGTCGTTGAGGGCCGCTTCCTGCTCACTGCGAATAATGCTCATGGGGGCAACAACCTCCCGGGTCGTCTCTTGATCATTCAATCCTCGAGAGGGACAAGCACAGTCAGAGCCCCGGGGATGACCTCCAGCACGGCTGGGGTGTGACTCACCCGCTCACCGTCAGCATGCACTTCGAGCTGTCTGGACGCGCGGATCTCAATCCGCCGGCCGGTGCGGGTAAAGGTCCGGTCCGCCAGGCCCTGCTTGCCCAACCGCAAAAGCGGCGCCAGTACCATGAGCTTCCACAAGGGCTGCGGTTTCAGGCTGTACAGATACAGGACACCGCTGTCGATGGTCGCTGCCTCATCCACCACGTTACCGCCGCCGTAAAATCGACCGTTACCGATAGTGAGATGTATGGAGCGTTGGCGATACCGGCGACCATCCACAACGATTTCCGCGCGAAACGCGTTCTTCCGTGCGAGCGCTTCCCACAGGGCCTTCAGATAACTCAAAACTCCCCAGGTTTTCTTCACCTCTTCCGTGAGCCGGTGAGTGATCTCCGTCCCCAGGCCGATGTTCACCGCATTGATAAAATACTCACCATTGACGCGCCCCAGATCCACTTTCTTCTGCCGTCCGTCCAGAATCACCTGCCCCGCCGCTTGCAGGTCCTCCGGAATTCCGAGGGACCGCGCCATGTCATTGGCTGTGCCGAGTGGCAGAATCGCCATGGGCTTCTGGTGGCGGACAACGGCCGGGACCGCAGAGTGCAGCGTACCGTCCCCTCCGGCAACCAGCACCAGGTCGACTTCGGAGCATTGTGCGGCCAGAATACGTTCGATCTCCTCCGCTGAGTCCGGGCTTTCCCGGCGCACTTCGATGCCCGCGCTCTCAAGCATCGCCAGAACCGCGCCGAGGTCCGTGTCCCCTCGCCGGCTGTGGGGATTTACCATCACCAGCACGCGTCGCACTGAGTTGGGCGAGTTGGCGAAAGAGCGACCTTCGGATTTGGCGTTGTGGGGCTGCATTCCCGGTCCGGAGTTCAGTTCTGGTAAGACCCGCATTACTGCGCTTGAATCTTGGTGCAATCCTCGAGCGTGCAATCCTCGCGCCAGAGCTTTGATCTGACCCACTCCTCCGGGCGCACTCCAGGTCACACTCATCGGTTGTAAGCCCTGGAAAACGGGCGGCGATTCTGTCATCCCAGGCTCCACCAAAGCCGGGGGCCGCGCCGGGCTGCAATCTTCGCTTTGGACTCACGCGACCGGTGCCCGCGGTGACTTCTCACAGACGTTTGGGAACGTTTCTCCGACGGAAGACGCGCGCGATTGCATCCCGCCCTTCCTGTAATCGCCTCTTCGGTGGTGCGGATGTTGCTGCTTCCGCCGCAAGCGCGCCCCAAACAGGAGGATTCCAACATGAATGACAGAATGAACCCGAGGCCGTTCCATGCTGGCCTGGCTCTGGTTGTCGCCACGGGCGCTCTGCTCCCGGCGCTCGCCGGTGCACAGCAGGACCGCCAGCCAGCTCGTCAGGACGACGGCACGGAGGTACGTGTGGAACAGGCTCAGCCCCGCGTCCAGGTGGAAGAAGGTGAAACGCGCGTGCGCGCCGAACAACAGGAAACCGACGTTCAGGTGCAGAGCGGTGAACCGGAAGTTTCGGTGGAGCAACCCGAGCCCGAGGTCAGCGTCGAGCAGCCTGAACCCCGGGTGACCATCGAGGAAGCGGAGCCGCGCGTGGTTGTGGAAACTGCCGAACCGGAGGTCGAGGTTATCGAGGCGGAGCCGGAAGTCATGGTGAACCGCCAGGAGCCGCAGATTCGCGTGGTAACCCAGGACGCGAGCGGCGAGCAGAAGAATGTGCAGGAGCTCCAGGCCGCGAACCAGGGCAACCAGACTCAGGGGCAACAGGCCCAACCTCAATCTTCCGGGCAAACGTCTCAGGCCGCTTCGAGCAGTTCCGATCAGCAGCGCTCCGCTCCCCAGACCTCCCGTCAGGTTGCCGATCTCCCGCTGGATGAGCTCGGCAATAAATCGGTCGTGAACGCCCAGGGAGAAAATCTGGGCTCGGTGGAGGACATCGTCGTGAGCGAAAGCGGGCAAGCGGGGTTCGTTGTCTCCGTCGGCGGCGTTCTCGGACTTGGCGCCGAGCAGGCGTTTATCCCAGTCGACGAGACCGCGCTGCAGGACGACAACATCGTGTGGGAAACACCGATGAACCTGCAGGAGATTTCCCAGAATGCGCGCTACAACGCCGACGCATATACCTCGGTTGCGGACGCTCAGGGCACGCTGGCCGAAGCCCGCAACGAAGCAACCCAGCGCGCCCGACGCTAGCAGGCTGTTGCCATCGGAACAGCCTGCTAGCCGAACCGAGAGGTTAGCCGGAGTAACCGGGACGTAATGCCAGCCGCTAACGCGCCAACTGGAAATTGAGGGATAACCGCTGAAGGAGATCAGGGTGAATACCATGAAGAGCAGAATGTCGAAACTGTGCAGCGTGGCGGCCGCCACTTTATTGCTGGCTGCTGCCGCCGACGCGCAACAGCAGCAACCCCAGCAACAGCCGCAGCAACAGCAACAAGGGTCCGAACAGCAGCCGGAACGGGGCCCGGCGCTCCAGGAGCAGCAGCCCGTGTCAGAGCAGGCTCCCGAGTTCGCTGAGTACGACAAGAACCAGGATGAGCGAATCGCCGACGAGGAGCTGGCCGAACTCAATCGCTCCCAGGGATTGAAACAGGAGGAGACCCTCAGCCGTTACGATGAGAATGACAATGAGGCTCTGGAGCAGACCGAGTTCCAGGCCATGACCGAAGACCTCGCTCAGGAACAGCGCACGGTTATTCGCGTCCAGCAGCAGCCTGTGAAAGTCACCGTCAACAAGCCCGCGGCACAGGTGACGGTGAATCAGGCGAGACCCGTCATTACGATCACCACGCGTGAACCCGACATCAGCGTCGAGCAGGAGGAACCCCAGGTATCGGTTCAGCAGCCACGTCCACAAGTCGATGTGGAGCAACCCGAGCCGCAAGTGAGCGTACAGCAGGCCCAACCCCAGGTGATGGTAGAGCCCAGTGAACCTCAGGTGGCGGTGGAGTCGAGCGAGCCCCAGGTGTCGGTGGAAACCGCACAGAGCCAGGACCAGCAATCAGCGCAAGCGGCCCGCGAGCAGCAACCCGCCCAGGAGCCCGCACCCGCTCAGCAGGAGCAGGACCGGCAACAGGTCGCACGGCAGGAACCCCCGCAGGCCCAGGGTGCGGTTTTCAGCAGTTCGGTCGCGGATCTGCGCGATGCATCGGTACTCGATGCCGCGGGGCGCGAGTTGGGTGAGGTGGCCGAAATCATCGTGAAGGAGGACGGAACCGAAGCGGGGATTCTTATCGATGCAGAGCAGGGATATGAATACGTTCCCCTCCATCAGGTGGCCATGCGTGGTTCACGGCTGATTCTGGATTCCCGCGCCCGGGCATCCGCCGTCAGCGAAAAAGAACTTCAGCAGGCGCGGTTCAACCGGATTCCCGCAACGGATCGCCCCCTCAGCGACTACATCCAGATGGCCCGCCGTTGAGCGGGCCTAGCGCCAGTCGTCGCCGTAGTGGTGAGTGAGTTCATCGCCCACCCGAATTCGTTTCAAGGCGACCACGGAAAGATCATCGTAATAGGCCACATTGGGCTTCGGGGAATGGTTGATGTAGCGCAGGCGGCAGGTAACGTCCACAGGCCCCCTGTCCAGCCACAAGGTATGGTCTCCCGGTATGCGGGTCCTGCGGGTTTTGCAGTAGCCGATCAGGGTACCTTTGGGAATATCGACGGTTGCAAACAGGCCCTTGCCATGGATGGTGCTCCGGGCGACTTTTAACGTTCGTTTCATCCGGCCCCCTGCTTCAGCTCAGGTTCAACATTGATTCACTGCGACCATGGAGCGTTGCATTGGTTGTGAAAAAAATCCTGGAGAAGAACGCTGGGATTGAAGCCTGGCTGGTGCAAACTGCGCGACAGCGGGTCGGGCACTCTGCCCGACCCGCGAAGAAGACGGGTGAGTCCGACCTCAGAACAGGATGGACAGCCGCAGACCTGCATCTTCCAGGTCGTAGTCATCACGGCGGTCATTATCGATGTCAGCGGTCAGGTACCGTGCCATCAGCTCCACACTGAGAGTCACCCCTTCGGGCAAGCGAAAATCCACACCGAAGGTCGGGCCCAGGCCGTAGAGCCGCATGGAGTCCCGGCTGCTTCGATCGCCGTCGACCTCAAACCCGCCCACGTAAGCACTGGCACCCATCCAGAATGCGAAATTACTGGTATTGACCGCCTTGAAACCAACGGTATTGGTCACGTTGATACCGTAGGCATCATCGTTCTGCCCGTTGTCATAATCGAGTTCCGCCGCGCTGTAACCCACGTTGAGGCGATAGTCGATAAATCGGCAATCGTTGCAGAAGCGCATGGTCAGATCCAGATTCTGTGCATCCACATCAAACTCGCCCGGTAAGCCGGAAATATCCGCCTGCCCGTGGCTTCCGCCAAAATTCAGCCCTACGTCCAGTGCGCTCGCCTGTGCTGCAACAAGAGCCCCCAAAACGAATACCAGTGACCTCACACCTTCGCCCAATTTCATTTCTCTTCCTTTGCGTTGTTCTGTTTTGTGAATTCTTGAACCGGCTTTGTATATTATTTATTGACGCGGTTCGCTCTGCCCGCGAACGCCGCGGCAAATGCCCGGCAAACACAGGCCCGGCAATTATAGCTGCTCGGGGGCGTGGGGAAAAATATTTGTGAGGCGGATCACAGACACTAGCCCAATCAGCGATTGACCCAGCCCCCACAGACGGGGAAAACCTGCCCTACAAAGCAGTTCGCATGGGCGCTGCACAGATAAGCCGCAAATTCGGCGTCCTCCCGGGCGCTCACCAGCCGCCCCAGGGGCACTTCGCGCTGTAACCGCTCCTGAAAGCGGGGGTTGGCCTGAATTTCCGGGGGGAAGTAGGTGGGATTGTCCACAAAGTTCTGGGCAATAGCGTTCACCTGGATATTATGGGGAGCCATCTCGACACCCAGTGCCTGGATGTAGGCAAGCTGAGCGCCCCGTGCCGCACTGTAGGTGGAAGCGCGTTTCATGCCGCGCAGGGCCGAGGCGCTGCCCATCAACAGTACCTTGCCCGAGCCCCGCTCCATCATCCGCGGCAGGGCCGCGCGGCACAGCCTTGGCAAGGGGTCCACCATCTCCGCAAAGGTGGTTCGCCACTCGTCTTCGTCCACCTCTACAGCCTTGGTTGTCGGAGCCGGAATCCCGAGATTGATCAGCAGCGCATCAATATCACCCGCGGCCGCAATCACTGCCGCGGCTGCTTCAGGTTGCTTGAGTGAATCCGAATTGGCAATTACCTCGGCGCCATGTTCGCGCAACACCTCGCAGAGCATCGGGCCCATGAAGGCCTCCGCCTGGGTTACCAGAATGCGTTTGTCAGTGAGCAGGTCGTTCGGCATGCTGCCTCCTTGTTCTGTTCCGGGATCTCGGGCGCTCCAGCCGCCCAGCTCGCTGCCCCTTCGTCGGATCACTTGAAGGGTCGGAGCCGGCGGCAGAAAAATTCTGCCTGCGACGCGGGCATTCCACAAGCAAACAGTTCGACCGGATCCGAGAACTTCGGCGAGTGCGAGCACGCGCCTGACCGGGCCGCCTCCTCGAGACGGCCTCGGGAGGGAAGCACGAGACCCGGCCACAGCGAACGAAGCCCCGCCCGCCGGGTCTCAGGTACGTGCTCACACGATCCCGAAAAGGTACATGGAATGACCATCCACACACCGGGACAACCTGCAGACTTCTTCAGGCTGGGATTGGCCCTCATGTGTTTATGGGGCAACGCGCAGGCGGCGGCCCAGGAGCAGGCACCCGCCGCTGCCGAGCCCGACGAGATGGAGGCTCTTCAGAACGAGGTCGAAAGGCTGCGCCAGCGGCTCGAGGAGGTGGAAATCCGTCAGCAACGGGAGTCCGCGCGGGTTCTTGAAGAGGCACTCGAGACCGCCCCCGCCGCAGGCGAGCCTGACGGCGGAACCCTGGACAATGCCTCACCCGGAACCGAACGGGCGCTGGCCACTCTGGCTGAGGCGGTGGAACCGGAGGTCACCATCGGCGGCGCCCTGCGCTTCAACTTCGTTCACCGGGACTTTGTGGATGCGTCCACCAGCAAACGGGGCGAAAGCGGGCTCGATATTTTTCGCCTCAACGTGGACGGTCAGGTAAACAACATTCTCATAGCCGCCGAATACCGCTTCTATTCCTACATGCACACCATTCGCTACGGCTGGCTCGGTTACGAATTCAGCGATGAAAGTCAGCTCCAGTTCGGCATTCATCAGGTGCCCTTCGGCCTGCTTCCCTACGCCTCACACAACGCCTGGTTCGGCGTTCCCTATTATGCGGGCCTGGCCGACGACTATGACATGGGCGTGAAGTACCTGCGCCAGGATGGCCCGTGGTCGACACACATAGCCTTCTACAAGAACGAGGAGCTGAATGACCCCACGGACCTGGGGCGCTACGGCTTCGATCTGGTACAGGTGGGAGAAGACCAACAGGAAGAGATCAACCGCCTGAACGCACGCGTCGCCTACACTTTCGGCGCCGGCAGTGACTGCGAGAACGAAGTGGGCGCCTCCGCCCAGACGGCCCAGATCTACGACGCTTCCATCGACCGGAAGGGCGATCACTGGGCGGCTGCCGCGCACCTGGACAGCCGTTGTGGCCGCTGGAACTTCCAGTTCGAGGCGGCCAGCTACCGATACGACCCGCCGGGCACCCAGTCGGGGGCCGTTCGCGTGGGTGCCTTCGAAAGCAGCTATCTGCTTGCGGAAGAGGCGGACATTGCAGTCGCCAATATTGCCTACAACCTGAACTCCCCATGGGAGCAAGTAGAGCAAATTATCTGCTACAACGACTACTCTCAACTTTTCAAGAACAACGGCGGTACCGATTCCCGAATCAACACCATCGGGTGCGGGATCGGCAGCGGCGCCCTCTTTACCTATGTGGACTACATCCTGGCCAACAATATGCCCTATTTTGGCGGCGGCTCAATGGCCACGGGAGGCGAGGACGAATGGCACGGACGGCTCAACATTAACATTGGATTCTACTGGTGACCTTATGCGAGTCCGCTCATTCGCAATCAAACCCCACACTCGTTTCTGCCGCCTGTTGGGGGTGGTGATTTCCGCTCTCGCCCTGGCGCTGCCCGCTGGCGCCGAGGAACTGAGCGTGGTGTCCTGGGATGGAAGCTACGTCAAGAGCCAGGTTCTCGGATTCATTCGCCCCTATGAGCGCAGCCGGAATGTGGATGTGGAAATCATCCAGTACAGCGGCGGGATCGAAGAAATTCGTCGCCAGGTCCGGGCCTGGAACGTTCGCTGGGATGTGGTGGACCTGGAACTGTTCGATGCCATCCGCGCCTGCAACGAAGGACTCCTGGTCAAAATAGATCCGGCGGACTTGCCGGCGGCTCCTGACGGCACGGCCGCTGTCGATGATTTTGTGGAGCCAGCGCTGATGGAATGCGGTGTGGGCAACGTAGTGGGGTCCACCGTAGTGGCCTACGACCGACAACGCCTGGAGCGGCCACCCCGGCACATTCGCGATTTCTTCAATGTGCGCGACTTCCCTGGGCGCAGGGGGCTGCGGCGCACCCCCCAGATCAACCTGGAATGGGCGTTGATTGCCGATGGCGTTGAGCGGCACCAAGTTTACGAAACATTGAGTACAGAAGAAGGCGTCAATCGCGCATTCAAAGTCCTCGACAGTCTCAAGCCCTACATCGACTGGTGGGAGAGTGGCGAAGACGCGATTCGATTGCTGGAGACGGGCCAGGTTGCCATGTCCTCCGTGTACAGCGGTCGCGTGTACGACGCGGTGAATCGCGGCGAACAACTGGATATTCTCTGGGACCACCAGATCTGGTTCTACGATGTCTGGGGCATTCCGCGCAACGGGGAGAATATCGAACAGGCTCTGGATTTCGTCCAGTTCGCCACTTCCACCGAAAGCCTGGCCCGACAGGCGAGCTACATCCCCTATGGCCCTGTGAGACATTCTTCACTGGAGTTGGTCGACGAGCGAATGCGGTCGATGTTGCCCACCGCCGAGGAGAATCTGGCCACCGCACTGGAGATCGACGCCCGGTGGTGGTCGGAGAACCTCGATCGCCTGAACCGCCGCTTTGAACGCTGGCTGGAACGGCCTGTCATGGTACCCCGCGACCTCCCGCGATAATGAAAATATTGTTCAAGGACCGAACATGAGCGACAACGTCAAATCCACTGTATTACTTCCAGTGTTCATTCCGGCAGTCATTGTGATGCTGCTGCTGGTGGTCGGCACCATCAGCAACCCGGAGCTGGCCAGCGCCTTGTTCGAGCAGACCCTGGCCGCCATCACCCAGAATTTCGGCTGGTTCTACATGCTCGCTGTGGCCACCTTCCTGCTCTTTATTGTTGCGGTGGCTGTATCCTCCTGGGGCCGCATCAAGCTCGGCCCCGATCACGCCGACCCCCAGTACAGCTTCCCCGCCTGGTTCGCCATGCTGTTCTCCGCCGGCTACGGCATCGCCCTGCTGTTCTTCGGCGTGGCCGAGCCGGTCCTGCACTATTCCGAACCGCCGGCCGGTGCCGCCCAGACCGTCGACTCGGCCAAGCAGGCCATGCAGATCGCGTTCTTCCATTGGGGGTTTCACATCTGGGCCATCTACGGCCTGGTGGGCCTGGTGCTGGCCTACTTTGCTTACCGTCACGGCCTGCCCCTGTCCATGCGCTCAGCGCTCTACCCATTGATCGGGGAGCGGATTCACGGCCCCATCGGGCACGCCACCGATGTTTTCGCCATCCTGGGGACTCTGTTCGGCATCGCCACCACTCTGGGCCTGTCAGTGACCCAAATCAACACGGGGCTCAATTACCTGTGGCCGGGTATTCCGATTAGTATCACAGTACAGATGGTAGCCATTGCCATCATCACCGGTCTGGCGATCATCTCCGTAGTGGCCGGCATGGATAAAGGAATAAAGCGACTGTCCATTCTCAACATGGCTCTGGCGCTCCTGCTGATGGTTTTTGTCTTTGTCGTTGGCCCCTCCATACACATCCTCGAAAGCTTCCTGCAGAACACGGGCAGTTACCTCAACAACATCGTGGAGCGCACCTTCAACCTGCAGGCTTACACCCGCAGCGACTGGATCGGCAACTGGACGTTGTTCATTTTCGGCTGGACCATTGCCTGGGCGCCGTTTGTGGGCTTGTTCATTGCCAAGATCAGCAAAGGGCGAACTATTCGCCAGTTCGTGCTCGGCGTGATGCTGGTTCCCTCCATCTTCACCTTCCTCTGGTTCTCCATCTTCGGCGACACGGCACTGCACCTGATCATGATGGAGGGCTATACCTCACTAATTGCGGAAGTACAAAACAATCACGCGGTTGCGCTGTTCAAACTTTATGAGGCGCTGCCACTTTCTGCAATCGCCTCGTTCATTACCGTAATCCTCATCGTTACCTTCTTCGTCACGTCTTCCGATTCGGGGTCCCTGGTCATCGATTCCCTGGCCTCGGGCGGTTCACTCTACACGCCGGTCTGGCAACGGGTGTTCTGGGCCAGCACAGAGGGAATTCTTGCCGCCACCTTGTTGCTGGCCGGCGGCCTCAACGCCCTGCAAACCATGACGATCGTGAGCGCCCTGCCCTTCTCCATCATCATGATCGTCTCCGCCGTCGGCATGTGGCGGGCGCTGGTTATTGAAGGGCACCACCAGGAAAGCCTTCGTGCCCACGTGCAGGCGACGCGCCTTTCGGGCACAACGGGTCGGGGCTTGTGGAAACGCCGCCTGGCGGGCCTGGTGACCTTCCCGAACCGGGAGGATGTTGAAACCTTCATATCCACCACAGTGATCAAGGCCATGCGTCGGGTGCAGCGCGCGCTCATGGAGCAAGATTGGCCCGCGGAATTTCATTACGAGGAAGAAGGAATGCGCGCCTACCTGGAAGTGTTGAAGGAAGATCAGGTGGACTTCATCTACGAGGTGCGCATGGTGGAACACGAAATGCCGGACTTCGCCTATCCGGAAATGAATCGCGAGGACGGCGACGATGTTCACTACTACCGCGCGGAGGTCTTCCTGCGCCGGGGTGGCCAGTCTTATGATGTGTACGGTTTTGACCAGCACGACATCATCAGCGACATCCTCGATCAGTTTGAGAAGTACCTGAACTTCCTGCACATCTCCCCCGCCAACCTGCCCTGGCGCATGGAGGAACATGACGAGATGCTGCAGAGCGATGATGGAGAAAAGCCGCAAACCTGAGGGTTCGGTTCAGAGCCAGCCCTTGCGTTTGAAGTACCAGTAGGGAGCAATGCCCGCGATTACCATCAGGCCCAGTGCCCACGGGTAGCCGAGCCGCCAGTTCAGCTCTGGCATGAGCTCGAAGTTCATACCGTAAATGCTGGCGACCAGAGTCGGGGGCAAAAACACAACGGCCGCGATGGAGAAGATCTTGATGATCTGATTCTGCTCGATGTTGATAAACCCCTGGGTGGAGTCCATCAGGAAGTTGATCTTGTCGAACAGGAAGGTAGTGTGGGACATGAGCGTCTCCACATCGCGCATGATTTCCCGCAACACCTCCGCGAGCTCCGGCTGATCGCGCAGATGCCGCAGCAGAAATGAAATATTGCGCTGGGTATCCATCAGACACAGCCGCACTTTTCCGTTGCTGTCCTCGAGACGGGCCAACTGGCTGATGGCCTCGTCCAGTTCCGCCTCTTCATCCTCCAGAACCAGGTAGCTGACCCGCTCCAGCTGACGATGCAGATCTTCGAGGGCGTCAGCGTGGTTCTCCACCTTCTGTTCCAACAAGGTCACCAGCAAGCCGGCCGGCGAGCGTACTTCCACCTGGCCCCGGCGCGCCCGCATTCGCAGCAGACGGAAGTCCGCAATGTCATCTTCACGGATCGTCAGCAAGCGATCTTTCTGCAGAATGCAGGCAACCGAGACCGTGTGGTGCCGACCTTCGCTGTGGGTGAGAAACAGGGAATGCACATGAATGCCCGCCTGGTCCACGAAGCAACGGGCGGAAGCTTCGATCTCCTCCACCTCTTCGAACTCCGGAACCTCCGTCGGCAGAAGCCTTTCCAGAAGGGCCCGCTCACCATCGTCGGGCTGCTGGGCATCGATCCATTCGGTTTCACCCAGGGGAAGCGCACTGGGGTCCGGTGCGCTGTCCAGTTCACGAATCAAGCCGTTCCTGATATTGAAAAGCCGCAGCATCCACTACCTCGTGCGTGGTCACCCCAATCGCCGCTTACTCGAACAGCGCATCCAGCCCTTCGAGAAACGCTGCACGACGGGCGCTGTACTGTTCTCCAACCGCCGTTTTCCAGGCCCCGAGATGAACGATCACCAGGTCCTTGGCGGGATTGATGTAGATGGTCTGGCCGTAGATCCCTACCGCCCGGTAGGAGCCGTCTCCGTCCAGCCACCAAAGAGAACCGTAGCCTTCGCTGCCTTTGGAGGGGCTTGTGGAGGCGTCCATCCAGGAGTCGGGCAGCACCCGTGTTCCATCGGGCAAGGTGCCCTCGCGGAGTGCAAACAGGCCGAGCCGACCATAATCCCGCAGGGTGGCACTGATGCAACAACCGCCCCGCTCACCGCTGCCTTCTCCATGGGTCAGCCAGTTGGCATCCGCCTCCATGCCGAAGGGCTTCCAGATTTTGTGACTGGCATAGGTCGCAAGATTGTTGCCAATAGCGGCCCGCAAAACGGCGCCGGCCAGATTGGTTTCCCCGGTGTTGTAGTTGAACTGTTCTCCCGGAGGCGCAACCCGCTCCTTTTTGCCCAGGAAACGGAACATTTCGATCACGTCCGTAGGGATGTTGGCCACGTCGGACTGGGGATCTGCGTAGGTTTCATCCCAGGCCACGCCGGAGGCCATCTGCAGCACGTTGCGGATGCTCACCTGATCGTAGGAGGAGCCCTTCAACTGGGGCAGGTAGTCGGTAACTTTGTCGTCCAGGCTGCGGATGTAACCGTCCTTGACGGCCGCGCCGGTCAGCATGGAGACCACGGACTTGGCCATGGAATAGGTCACCCAGAGGCTGTCGGGCGTATTGCCGAAGCCGTAATACTCGTGGCGAATCTTTCCATTGTGCAATATCAGCAGACCTGCCACTTCATTGTCCCGCAGGTAGTCGTCCAGCGAGTGGCTTTCGCCCTCCAGTTCGAATCGGAAATCGGCGAGGTTCATGGGCGCCGTGGGCAGTTCCAGAGGCGCGGGCCCCGCTTCAATGGTGCGGGTGGACAGGAGACTGGCAATATTCCGGTAGGCGATGATCTGATCATCGCCCGTCCAGGTAAGCAGCCCTCCCTCTTCCGGAAGGTTGTGAAGATCGTTCGCCGGATCCAGCCAGCGCCGCTCCTCCGCGTGCCCCGTCAGGGCCGGCAACATCGCCCAAAGGGCCAATACCAGACACGTTCCGCGTCGACGTTCAAGGAATCTCATAGCGACCTCACCCAACTTCAAAATGGCCGCACATCTTAGCACGCCATTCCGGTAAGTGGCGCTGTGGGGAGCCTCGCTACCGATCCGGGCTTTTGGGTCACCGGAAGGTAAATGGCGATATCGAAGGGGACAGGCGACGACCTGCTACGAGTGGCGCTGAGCGAGCAGGGTCATCCCATTGCTACTCAGCAACAGGGACACGACCGCCAGGGCTACGGCCATGGCAAACCATTGCAGCGCGTAGGAAAAATTGCGTCCCGCATCCACACGGACCGGAGCCCAATGCCGAACCAGTACCCCAGGCTGCCCCTCGTTCAGCCGAACCACGAAGGGAAGCAGGCGGTTGAAAAACAGAGGCTGTAGTTCGCTCAATTGGAGGTGGCGGGTCAGCAGCGGCCAACGGGGCTCGACCTGCTCGTTCGATGAGTGACGGGTAGTGCCCGCCGGGATGTGGATCTGAGCGTGCAGCTCCTGCTCTCCCCAAATGCGCGGCAAACTGCCACGGAGTTGTTCATACCCCTCGGCCGCGATCCAACCCCGGCTTACCAGCACAGTCCCCGTTCCGGATTTCAGCTCAAACGGAGTGACCACCTCAAACCCCAGTTGCTCTTCATGAACCTGATAGATCAGAAAAATGGATTGCCCGTTGAGATAGCGTCCCTGTAAGGACACCTGACGATTCTGCAGGGTCCGAAGCTCAGAGCTGGCAACCCGGGCGGCAAGCGCTTCGATGGGTTCCGGCGCACCCTCCTGCATCTCCAGGAAGCTCTCGTGCTGCGCCAGCTCTTCCCCGGCCCGATCAAGCTGCCAAAGCCCCAGTCGGACAAGGCCGGCCACCGCCGCCAACACCAGAGTTGCCACGATCCAGTTGAATCGAAGCGTCAATGGTCCGAAGGCAATGATTCTGGTCATCATGTGATTCCATCCTGTGCCACTGAGTCGCCCGGTATCGCAATATGATCCACCGACGGAAACGGTGCAAGCACAGACCACGGGTGCAGGGCGGTTTCCCGTGCTGGCGGCGGACGGTCCGCTGCGATATCCTGCTGCCACCGTGACACACCCTCGGGCTGCAAAAAGATGAAAAAATGGCTGGGCGTGCTGCTTCTTCTTATTTCGGCTTTGCTGCTGTTCATGGCCGGTGCCACTGTTGTCGCCATGGGCCGGGCCTTACGAATCGACAACACACTCGCAGCCATCGAATCGACTTTTGGCAGCCTGGTCATTGCGGTGTTGCTCGTGGTTCTCTCACGCCTGCTATTGAAACGGGCCCTGCTGTGTTTCGGAGTCCGCTGAAGCGGGCACCCCAAGGCAAGTCGCGTCCTGTCATTGGGCCCGCTAAGTACGTGGTGGACTTTTAGAGGTTTGGTTTAGCTCCGAATTGATCTATAAACATGCCCGGACGACCGCCAATTTCCCGGCAATGGCTCTTCGCATTTTTCAGAAATAATGGTAGCTTCTCCTACCAATCCAACGACGTCGGGAAAAAACGAAACATTTTCGCCGAACCAACCGAGTGAATGCGGGCCGGCATCGCGAAAAACCATGGAACATCGAAGTCATAAAAGCATAAAAATTGCTTCTGTGTTTTACCTTCTTCCGTTTATGCAATACGGGCTGACAGTCACGAAGGTACAGTAATCCAAGTCTTCTATTTTTTAGGAGAACGGCGATGAAGTGTTACTACTATCTGTCACCAAATCTGGCCAGTACGGAACGCATCTCTGAAGATCTCCATCAGTCAGGCGTAAGCGACTGGTTCATGCACATCATCTGCAAGGATGAGGCAGGTCTGTGCCGCAAGCAGCTCCATTCCAGCAACTATCTGGAGACCCTGGATCTGGTCCGTCACGGGTTGATCGGGGCGATCTGCGGGCTGGCGACCGGTATCGGAATGGCCGCACTCGCCACTGTTTTCAATCCCTTCGGCGCCGAGCTTTCCACCCTTGCCTATGCGGGCATCATTATTTTGATGACAGGATTCGGGACCTGGCAAGGCGGACTCGTGGGTATTTCCATGGAGAACAAGAAGCTCGAAAAATTCCACCACGAGGTGGAAGCCGGTAAATATCTGATTCTGGTCTACGCCCACAAAAGCAAGGAAGAGAACGTGGCGCGAATGATGACGAAGCTCCATCCGGAAGCGAAACTGGTGGGTGTGGATCGACAGTTCTTCAACCCGTTCAGCATGCCGGAACAGGAGCCGACCCGGAAGCCCGCTTAACGGTTATATTCCAAAA
This sequence comes from Gilvimarinus sp. F26214L, assembly GCF_054401055.1. Taxonomy (NCBI): domain Bacteria; kingdom Pseudomonadati; phylum Pseudomonadota; class Gammaproteobacteria; order Cellvibrionales; family Cellvibrionaceae; genus Gilvimarinus; species Gilvimarinus sp. F26214L. The sequence goes on from NZ_JBTIYG010000001.1 coordinate 201,738, forward strand.
ACAGGTTGATCACCAGGCCGCCACCGACGCCGGATTCCCTCCGGCGGCCGGTGGTTAGCGCAGCGCCGCACCGAGGTGTCCGGCGAGCAGCTTTCCTTATTTCATCCATGCAGTTGCAGTACAGTTGAGCAGGCGTAGTCGTTGTTCAGAAGCCCCAGTAACGCAGGTGGCCAGATGTTCAGACGAACGTCGCCGCCTGCCTGATCGATTCCAACGGGTTGAAGGAAACAGTGACAGCGTTCGCCGGGGCCGGTCTGTAAAGCCCCCGTTCGTCCCTCCCCGTCTCCGTCGCCCCGGGCGTTTTCACGGTTGCGTGAATAAGGACACAGTCTATGCCGTTCATTGTCGCGATTGTATTGCTGGTAGCGATTTCCCTGCTCTTGCACTTCCTCAGTCCGTGGTGGCTCACACCCATCGCCTCTAACTGGGGCGCCATTGACGACACCATTCACATTACCTTCTGGGTCACCGGTTTCGTTTTCGTCACGGTCAATCTGTTCATGGCCTACGCGGTATACCGATTCCGGTACAACAAGAACCGCCGCGCGCACTACGAACCGGAAAACAAGAAGCTGGAGTTGTGGCTGACGGGTTTCACCGCCTTCGGCATCATGGCCATGCTCGCTCCGGGCCTGTTTGTTTGGGCCGACTTTGTGAAGGTGCCAGAAAACGCCCATGAGGTGGAAGTGCTCGGTCAGCAATGGCAATGGAGCTTTCGCTATCCGGGGGAAGACGGCGTGCTGGGGAGCGCGGACGCCACCTACATCAACGCGGACAATCCCTTCGGGCTGAATCCGGACGACCCACACGGGCAGGACGACGTTCTCGTCTTCAGCCAGGAGATGCACCTTCCCATCGGCCGTCCGGTAAAGCTCCTGCTGCGTTCCAAGGACGTGTTGCACGATTATTCCGTCGCGCAGTTTCGCGTGAAAATGGACATGGTCCCGGGCTCCGTGAGCTTTCTCTGGCTGACCCCGACAGTAAGCGGGGGTTATGAGATCCTCTGCGAAGAGCTGTGCGGCATAGGCCACCACATCATGCGCGGCCGGGTGGTGGTGGAGAGCCAGGATGAATTTGACACCTGGCTCGAAGGCCAACAGCTTTTTGCCGACACCCGGAACGGCGCTCCCGCCAATCTGCAGGCCGGCCAGGCCCATTACGCAATCTGCGCAAGCTGCCACGGCGCCAACGGTGAAGGCAACGAGAGTTTGAATGCGCCGAAGCTGGCCGGTCAGCAAGGCTGGTACCTGAAGCGGCAGCTGGGCTATTACCGGAACGGGATTCGCGGCGTTCACGAAGATGACGTATACGGAAAACAGATGGCGCCTATGGCGGCCACGCTCACCAACCAGGAGGCCATCGACAACGTAGTGGCGTACATCGAAAGCCTTCCCGACCAGCCGGCCCCGCGGACAGTACAAGGAGATCCTGCGCGAGGACGCATGCTTTACGAACCCACCTGCGGCATCTGCCACGGCGCTGATGCCAAGGGCATCTGGGCCGTCAATGCTCCGGCACTGGCGGGAATGAGCGACTGGTATCTGGTTCGCCAACTGGAAAACTACAAATCCGGTGTGCGCGGCGTTCATGCCGGGGACGAGTTTGGATTCCAGATGCGGTCAATGGTGAGTGGACTGAAAAACAGCCAGGCGATCAATGACGTGGTGGCTTATATCAACACCTTGCAAGTCCAGGATCGGACCCAGGCGCATACTGCAGGAGACCACCAATGACCTACGTTGCAATTGCAGATCAGACCCCGGAGCTGCACGATCCTCACAGCTTCGTCACCCGCTATATCTGGAGCCAGGATCACAAGGTGATTGCCATTCAATATGCGGCAACCGCCATTTTTGTGGGCCTGGTGGCCCTGGTACTGTCGGGCCTGATGCGCCTGCAGCTTGGCTTCCCGGATACCTTCGCATTCATTGACCCCAGTGCCTATTACCAGTTTGTCACCATGCACGGCATGATCATGGTGATCTATCTGCTCACGGCTCTGTTCCTGGGCGGTTTCGGCAACTACCTGATCCCGCTCCAGATCGGCGCCCGGGACATGGTGTTCCCCTACCTGAACATGCTCAGCTTCTGGTTCTACCTGTTATCGGTGCTCATTCTCATGGCCAGCTTCTTTGTCTCCGGCGGGCCCACCGGAGCGGGCTGGACCCTCTACCCGCCCCAGGCCATTCTTCGCGGTACGCCCGGCGTCGATATGGGAATTGTGCTGATGCTCATTTCCCTGGCGGTGTTCATTGTCGCCTTCACCATGGGCGGCCTGAACTACGTAACCACCATTCTTCAGGCCCGTACCCGGGGCATGACCCTGATGCGCATGCCGCTCTCAGTCTGGGGGATTTTTGTCGCAACGGTGCTCGGGCTGTTTGCCTTTCCGGCGCTGTTTGTGAGCGCGATCATGATGTTGTTTGACCGGGTGGTGGGCACCAGCTTTTTCATGCCGGCTCTGGTCTCCCTCGGGCAGGCGACAGAACATTCCGGGGGCAGCCCGGTGCTTTTTCAGCACCTGTTCTGGTTCTTCGGCCACCCGGAGGTCTACATTGTCGCCCTCCCCGCTTTCGGACTCGTGTCGGATGTACTCAGTACCCATGCACGCAAGAACATCTTCGGCTATCGGATGATGGTCTGGGCGATCGTTGCCATTGGCGGACTGAGTTTCATCGTCTGGGCGCACCACATGTATGTGAGCGGCATGAATCCCTATTTCGGGTTCTTCTTCGCGTTTACCACGCTCATCATCGCCATTCCCACCGCCATCAAGGTGTACAACTGGGTCCTCACACTCTGGCAGGGCAACATTCACCTCACCGTGCCCATGCTGTTCGCCATGGGGTTTATTTTCACCTTCATCCACGGCGGGCTGACGGGTATTTTTCTGGGCAACGTGACCGTCGACCTGCCCCTGTCGGATACCTATTTCGTAGTGGCCCACTTCCACATGGTCATGGGCGTGTCGCCGGTCATGGTTCTCTTCGCCGCCATCTACCACTGGTTTCCAAAGATCACCGGCAAGATGTTCAACGTCACTCTGGGCAAGATCCATTTCTGGGCCACCTTCCTGGGCACTTACGCCATCTATCTTCCCATGCATTACCTGGGCTTCCTCGGCGTGCCCCGTCGCTACTACGCCATCGGCAACACGGATTTTATTCCGGAATCGGCCATGGCGTTGAATGCCAATATCACCGTCGCGGCCATCTTTGTCGGGGTGATGCAGCTCGTGTTTATCGTCAACGTTATCTGGAGTTTGATGCGCGGACAGCCGGCCGGCGGTAACCCCTGGAACGCCACGTCACTGGAATGGCAGACACCCCAAACCCCGCCCGGACACGGCAACTGGGGCGCGCGCCTGCCGACGGTGTACCGCTGGGCCTATGAGTACAGTGTGCCCGGCGCGCGGGACGACTTCATTCCCCAGAACATGCCACCGGACGAGGTGCCCATGGTGGAAGGCAGTTACAGGGAGCACAAAATATGAGTCTGCTTCGCGCTCTCGGCGAAAAACCCTGGTCGGAAAACGATGCCACGGGCGCGACAGCGGCCCACCCTGGCGGCGCTGTTTCCGCGGCACCGGAGCGGGTTGCGCTGCGATTCTTTCTGGGCGTTGTGGCTGTGCTGTTTGCATTATTCATGACCGCCTATGTGGTGCGGATGGAGTTGCAGGACTGGCGCCCACTGCCGGAGCCCTCCTTGTTGTGGGTCAACACTCTGCTGCTCTTTCTCAGTAGTGTTGCCCTGCAGTGGAGCCGGAACGCCTTGAACAGGGGCGATGGGCTGCAACTCCGGATTGCCTTGCTCGCAGGTGGCGTACTGACCCTGGCGTTCGTATTCGGTCAGGTGACCGTGTGGCGGGACATGACCCGGGCGGGATACCTGCTTTACAGCAACCCTGCCAATTCGTTCTTCTACCTGCTCACCGGGATTCACGCGCTGCATATGCTGGGCGGCCTCTGGGTCTGGGCACGCGCCACCTGGCGGCTCGGGACCGGCGCAGCTCCGGAAGCCCAGCGCATGAGCGTCGAGCTCTGCGCGGTTTACTGGCACTTCCTGTTCCTGGTCTGGTTAGTGCTGTTCGCCCTCTTATCCTATACCTAGGACCCGACTATGGCCGATCAAACACTGGATAGACCCTTTCAGAGCGTCGTCACGGACTGGTCCGACGACAAGCAGACCTTCCAGGTGCCCTGGGGCAAAGTGATGATGTGGGTGTTTCTGGTCAGCGACACCTTCATTTTCACCAGTTTCCTTGTGGGTTACATGAACGTGCGCATGAGCACCACGGCGCCCTGGCCCTACCCCAGCGAAGTGTTCGCGCTGACCTTGTTTGGCCAGAGCGTGCCGCTCATCCTCATTGCCATCATGACCTTCATTCTGATCACCAGCAGCGGCACCATGGCTCTTGCCGTGCGGTACGCACACTTCCGTGACAGGAAACAGGTCGCCACATTCATGTATGCGACGGCTCTCCTGGGCGCCACCTTTGTGGGGATGCAGGCCTTCGAGTGGAGCAAGCTGATTTCGGAGGGGGTCCGGCCATGGGCGAACCCCTTCGGCGCGGCGCAGTTTGGCTCCGTGTTCTTTCTGGTTACGGGCTTTCATGGCTTGCACGTGTCCATTGGCGTTCTCTACCTGACGATCGTTGCCACCAAGGTGCTCAAGGGACATTATGACAAGAAGAACAATTATGAGATTGTCGAAATCAGCGGGCTGTACTGGCACTTCGTAGACCTTGTCTGGGTCTTTATTTTTGCATTCTTCTATCTCTGGTAGGGGGACACATGGTTCTTACCCAAAGTCATCAGAGCGCAGTGGCGGGCGAAGCGGAGCACAAGGACTCGCAACAGCATCCGATTGGTGTCTACCTCAAGGTCTGGGTTCTGTTGTTTGTACTCAGCACCCTCTCCTACATGGTGGACTATTTCGACTTTCAGGGCATGGTACGCTGGAGTCTGATACTGATCTTCATGTTTCTCAAGGCCGGCTTCATCATGGCCATCTTCATGCACGTCATGTGGGAGCGCATGGCCCTGATCACAGCGATTCTGGCTCCGCCGACGGTATTGCTGGTGCTCATCGGGCTTATGGCCGTGGAGGCCGACTACACCTTTGGCACGCGGGTCGAGCACCTGGGGCAACCGGAGAATGCGGAACGCATTCACGTGAAGGATGTGCTGGGCGAAGGTCACTGACGGTCGACCTGAGGCAACATGAAACACGCCGCATTCATTTGCCTGACCGCCCTGGCCGCTCTCGGAGCTCAGGGCGTTCGGGCCCACGGCAGTGTCACCGCCGAGGACGACCTGTGTCTGATTCAGATCGGCTATTTCAGGGCCCACTTCAAGGTACACCTGCCCCGCAGTCACGGACATCAGGAATTCTGCGAAGACCTCCCAGCGGCAGGAGAAGCCCTGTTCGTGATGGACTATGTGCATGGGGACCTGGGTCAGGCGAGGATGGACTTCCGAATCGTTCACAACCGTACCGGTCTCGATCGCTTCGCAGGGGTGGAGGATCTGGACCAGTTGGGTGATCTTGAGAATACGACGGTCTACTACCAGCCGCCGCGCCGGGATGACCAGGTCTATACCGTTCTCCATCGCTTTGCTCAGCCCGGAGAATATCTCGGTATCATCACGGCCCGCGACCCTCGGACAAATGAGCTCTATTCGGCAGTCTTTCCCTTCGAGGTTGGTCGCACCGGGCCTGGACCTCTGCCGGTTTTCTTCTTTCTCCTTGTGTTGTGCCAGTTACTCTATTGGCGCCTTAGCCGCTGGAGGCGCGTGTCGCGTGCGTAGGCTGATCGCTTATTCAATATCCGTCGTCATAGCTCTTGGATTCGCTCCGGTTCGAGCCGCAGACGCGCCGCGCGTGTCAGAATCCGAGCGGCGTTTGTTTCAAATGCATATCGTCAGCGACCTGCGGCCAATCCCAATAAACCGCATGCACCATTGGACTCTCGAGCTTCGCGACAGCCAGGGAGAGGCGATTACGAATGCCAGCATTATAGTGAGCGGCGGCATGCCCGCCCACGATCACGGCCTGCCCACCAACCCCCAGGTGCGCCCCACTGGAGAAGCAGGCGTTTATCGCCTCGAGGGGCTGCGTTTTCACATGCCGGGCGCCTGGACCCTCAGCTTCCAGATTGCTGCCGGTGAGCGGGACGACGTGCTGCATATCGACCTGGAGCTATGAAAGCGCCTCGCCTGGTTGTTGCTCCGCTTATCGCTGCTGTGGTGACAATCACAGCCCTGCAGATTGCGGAACGCCTGGGCCTTTGCGCACCCCTTCTTTGTACGAATCCGACCTGGACCAGTGAGCAGGTTCGCCTCATTCATTCGCTCAGCCTGTCCGCACTTCCGCCACCGCCACGGGACGAGTCCAATGAAGTTGCGGATGACCCCCGGGCCGCACGCTTGGGACAGCAATTATTCTTTGATACCCGGCTCAGCGCGGACGGCAGCATTTCTTGCGCGACCTGCCATCAGCCGGACCGATATTTTACTGACGGACGGCCTCAGGGCCGCGCCCTGGGGCATTCCAAGCGCAACACGCCCACCATCGTGGGCAGTGCCTATAGCCCCTGGCTTTACTGGGACGGTCGGCGGGACAGCCTCTGGGCACAGGCTCTGACGCCACTGGAGGACCCGGTCGAGCACGGGAGCAATCGCGTGCGGATCGCAAAGCTCATCGCCAGAGATCGCCGGTACCGCGAGGCCTATGAAATTATTTTCGGCGCGCTCCCGGACCTGTCACCGGCTGGACGTTTTCCGGAAGATGCGAGTCCCGTTCACGATGGAGCCGGGGCACTGGCCTGGAGCAGTATGGCCGCGGAAGATCGCCACAGTATCAACCGCATTTTTGCAAATGTGGGCAAAGCTATCGCAGCTTACGAAACATCGCTGGTGCCGGGGGAGTCCCGCTTCGACCGCTATGCCGCCTGGCTGGTCGGCGAGTCCTTTGAGCCGTCGGACGAACCCGAACCCACTGGGCCCACAGGATCGCCCCCCAACGAGCCACACCTGAGTGAAGCGGAGCGACGCGGGCTCGGTTTGTTTATAGGGAAGGCCCGCTGTATCGAATGCCATAACGGCCCCCTTTTCAGCAATAATGAATTCCATAACACCGGAGTCATCAGTGCTGCCGGACAACTGCCGGATCGCGGGCGCAGTGCGGGCATCCCCCGACTCGAGAGCGACCCATTCAACTGCCTCGGAGCCTACAGCCACAGGGCGGCCGACGACTGCATTGAACTTCGGTTCATGCGCCGCGGCAGCGAACTGCTCGGCGCTTTCCGCACGCCATCTCTGCGTAACGTCGCAGAGACTGGCCCCTATATGCACAAAGGACAGCTGCAGACGATGAAGTCGGTTCTTGATCATTACAACGCGGCACCGGAGGCCCTCATAGGCCACAATGAAGCGGAGCCACTTGGACTGAACCGGCGGGAACTGAACGATCTCGAAGCCTTCCTGCATTCCCTGTCCGCGCCAGCCAGGAGCCTCCCTTCGCAGTTTCGCAGTATCACTCGCCGCGGACGACAATAGATGCGCTGCATGCAAGATTCTCCCCGCCGCGCTAGAAACTTTACAATTTCGTGACGGTCGCTTTGATTGTGCCCATCATTGGCAATAGCGATGCAAGGCAAACTCTCTGACGTTTCGTGTTCCATGCACCACGCAGCGTGAGTCACCAGAGGGCCTCATACGAAGGCCTCTCTGGAGCCCTCACTTCTCATTAATCCCCCACCAATAATAAATTCGGAGATCCGCCATGAGATTTCTGAAAGACCCTGTCAGACGCCTGTTTCTCACCGTCGGCCTGGAGGTGAAACGGATTGAAGATAAACCCGATCCGGCGCCCGTATACGAAGATTTCCTCGAAGTGTGCCGCAGACGCAATTACGGCGAACCCGTCGCCTTCCGCTGTCCCATCTCGAAGATTGTCACGGTCAACGGCTTCTCCTTTCATCGAAGTGGAAGCTGGCATCCGTTTACCGAAGCCATGCAGGAATATATGGATTCCGATTACCGCCAAAGCTATGGGGGATCGACGCTTGAGGACTTCTACCGGGTTTGGCAGCCCCAGAACTCCCTGGAGGCTCTGATAGGAGCCAATGGCCCGGCGGTGCTTGTTGACTATCCCGCCTATGCCATGCACAGCCCCTGGCTCGATATATCCCCCGATGAACGCCAGGTGTATATGAAGCAGATGATCCACCTGGAGAATTGCTGGTCCGGCGCTGAAGACGTGCACGCCAATGAGGGCTATGGCCTGCACGGCCCTGTCAGCCCCCGCAAGGGACAGATTGAATACAACCGCCTCGTCCGCACCCTCCGCTCGGTCGTTCTACGCGGCTATGATCGTCGCCTTTCCGGTGAGGACGTTACGGTTGTCGCTGTGGAGCGGGGTGGTGACTACCGGTGCTGCATCGCGCACGGGCAGCATCGAGTGGCGGTTCTGGCTGCGCTTGGCTATCAGTTCATCCCGGTGATCATTAATAAAGTGGCGCGGGTGAGTGAGGCAGCTCATTGGACACAGGTCTACCGGGGTACATGGACCGAGGAGCAGGCCCGCACCTACGTGAACCACCTGTTCACCTTTGACGGCTACCGCTGGGCCGCGGAGCGGGGGCTGGTACGCCAGCAGTCGACCGTCGAAGATCCGAGGCCGGCGGCGGTTTTGTAGGTCATCGCGCGGCTCCCGTCGGGCGCTCGCCAGGCGGGATTTCTGTTCGGCTATCAACAGCGTGTTAGCCCCGAACAATGCCGGCACGAGTCAACTGCGCGACCAACTGCTGAAATGCGGAATCGGGATCCTGGCTGGCGTCGACAGTAATGGCATCCCGGGGTTCTTCCAGAATTTCGAACTGGCTGGCCAGAAGGCCGGCCGGCATGTAGTGCCCCCTGCGCTGGACGATGCGCTCATGAAGCAAATCGAAGGGTGCCTTCAAATAAACAAAAGTGACCGTGTCCTCAATCCCCGCTGCGAGATAATCGCGGTAGGACTGCTTCAGAGCCGAGCAAGTCAACACCGCCGATCGACCGCGCGCAATCTTTTCTTCGATCAGCCCGCGCACCGCTGCAAGCCAGGGCTGCCGATCGTCATCGGTCAGCGGTACACCCCTGGACATCTTCTCCACGTTGGAGCGCGGGTGCATCCGATCGCCTTCATAAAACGGCCAACGGAAATAATCAGCTAATTTCTGGCCGAGGGTGGTCTTGCCGCTGCCTGAAACTCCCATGATCACAAGAATGGTCATTGGTCTTACCCTTCGAGCCTCATGTGATTCGCGACACTTTGCTCGGCTGATTTCTCCCGACTGACTTGCGCCGCCCCACATCCTCCGCGCCCGCGCGAATCTGTGTCTGCGATAAGGGTGCCAGCTGAGGTCGCTAACCGGCTAATCCCACATGCCGAGCACCTTGCTCTTGATGTCTGCCAATACCTCCTCGCCCGTGGCAATGTCCTGCTCCGTGAGACGGGTATCCGGATAGGGGATTTCGTCAAGCGTTTCCACCACTGCGGGCGTGAGAAAGCGGCTTTTGGCCCCATAAACATGGCGCCCGCCAAACCGTTGCTGTTCGGGAATCCAGAACTTCAAAGGCTGCAGCAGGTGCAACTCCCGTTGGGCCCGGGTGATGGCCACGTTGAACAGGCGGCGCTCCTCTTCCAAAGCATCCTGACTTTGGGTGGCGTACTCATTGGGGAAATTGCCATCCACCACGTTAAGCACGAACACCTTGTGCCACTCCTGCCCCTTGGCGCTATGCACCGTGCTGAGGATCAGGTAGTCGTCGTCCTTCAGGTTGTCCTTGCCGTGGTCGCCGGTCTTGTTGGGCGGATCGAGCGTCAGCTCGCTGAGAAAGCGCTCGCGGTTGGGATATTGCTGCGCGATCAGGCTGAGCTGGTCGATATCACCGGCGCGGACGAAATGGTTGTCGTACCGCTCTTCAAGGATGCCACGGTACCAGTCCGCAACTGCCTTCATCTGTTCGCGCCAGGGGATCTGGTGATGATGCACGCTACGGAGCAGCGTGACCAGTTCCAGCCATCCCGGCTCTTCGGTCACCTTCGATTTGAAGTTTCCCAAAGCTGCCGGGTCGAAATTGTGCAGTGCCATGAAGTCCAGCACCTTCTCGGCCATGGCCGGACCAATGCCGGGCAACAGTTTCAGGATGCGAAACCCGGAGAGCCGGTGCCGCGGGTTGTCGGCCCAGCGGAGTATGCTGATGGCGTCCTTCACATGGGCCGCATCGAGAAACTTCAGCCCGCCGTGTTTGACGTAGGGAATGTTGTGGCGCCGGAGACTCACTTCCAGGTGACTGGAATGATGACTGGACCGAAACAACACGGCCTGCTGCTTAAGGTCGATTCCTTCTTCACGGGCAGCCAATACCTTCTCGATAATGTATCGGGACTGAACATCCTGGTCCTCCATGGTAACAAGCCAGGGTTTTTCCCGTGCGGGCTTGTCGCTGAACAACTGATTCTTGTAGCCGGTGCTCGCGTCCCTGAGCAGTGCGTTCGACAGGTCCAGTATCGGCTGGGTGGATCGGTAGTTTTTGCTGAGGGGAATGACCGTCGCAGGTGGCGAAAAGAGCGCCGGAAAATTCAGAATGTTCTCCACGTTGGCGGAGCGGAACGAATAGATGGATTGGGCATCATCCCCCACCACCGTAAGCCCCCTGCCGTCCGGGAACAACCGGGTCAGTATCCCTGCCTGCAGGATATTGGTGTCCTGGTACTCATCCACCAACACGTGGTCGAACTGCTCGCGAATGCGCCGCGCCACCGAAGCCTCACCCGCCAGGTGGTACCAGTACAGGAGCAAGTCGTCGTAATCGAGGCAGACCTGCTGCTGCTTTTCCTCCACATAGGCGCGAAACAGTTTCTTCAGTTCATCTTCCCAATCCGCACACCAGGGAAAATCCCTTTCCAGTACGTCCTTCAGCTCCGCCTGGGCATTCACACAACGGGAGTAAATATCGACACAGGTGCCCTTGTGGGGAAAGCGCTTCGCGGTGCGACTGAAGCCCAGTTTGTGCCGCAACAAATCCAGCATGTCCGCCGCGTCCCCACGGTCCATGATGGTGAAGTCGGGATCCAGCCCGAGGGTTTTCGCCTGGGTTCGCAGCAGGCGGTTGGCGACGGAGTGAAAAGTGCCGATCCAGCTCAGGTCCTGTTCCGCCTCTCCGGACTCGCCACTTTCCTGCAGCGTTGCGGTAACGATACGGCGGGCACGATCCGCCAGCTCCTGGGCCGCTCGCCGGGAAAACGTCATGAGCAGAATTCGGCCGGGACTGACACCGCTGAGTATGAGGTGGGCGGCTCGATGGGCCAGGGTATTGGTTTTGCCGGTGCCGGCACCGGCGATGATCAGCAAGGGCCCCGAGACGAGCCCCTTGCCTGTTTCGGTGCGGCCGAACTCGACCGCCTGTTGCTGCTGTTTGTTGAGCGCCTGCATGTACGACCGGGAAAACTGTATAAAAGAACAGTCTGACCCAAAGCCGCCCCGGGCGCAACTGTTTGCTCAGTTCACATCAGGCGTCGCTCGGCGTTCATTAATGGCGCGTTTTGGGACGGTCCCCGGTCCGGGCGTCCCGAGACAGCTCGTCACCCATGCGACGCCCCACTTCGTCCGCCTTGGCGTAAGTCTGACGCGCCACCCCGGAGGCCTTGTTCATGAGCTGCTCCCGGTATTTGCCGAACAGTTCGTCTTCCTGCCGGGAGGCAGGGAACAGGGCGCCGGCCAGGGCGCCGAGCGCGATGCCTATTGCTCCCACGGCCAGAGGCTGCTCACGCAGCATGCGGTCGATACCCTGTTCCGCTTCGTGGCCGAACTGCTGGGCTTTCTGGCGGGCCGCCTCGGCCTGGTCGCGCCCCCGATGCCCGGCACCGTTCCCCTTGCCCAGCGCCACATGCCCTTCTCCGCTGTGAGGGTCGTAATCCGGATCGACCCCATAGCTGGCGTGAGAGGGGGAGTCCAGATCCGACCCATGCCCCGGCTGTCGCGCGCTTTGCCGGCTCTGCCCCATCAGCATCCAGGCGAGCCCGGTGGCCGTAAGCAACGCGGGCATCGGATTGGATCGCACCATGTTGACCATGCTGCGGGACAGGTCTCCCCCTCCTTCAGAGGAGAACACCTGGGACAGAATCTGTTGGGGGGAAAACCGCTCAATCAAGCGTGCCAGCGTGTCTTCCACCGCACTGCGGGTTTGCTCCACTTCCCGCTCCAGATCTCCCGGGTCCTTTTCTGCATCATTTTCGAATTTGCTGGTCATTGATCAGTTCCTCTCGCCTGCCGTATGCAACAGTTGAGGGGCGGACATGCAACAACTCTGCCCACCCTCTCCAGGGCGGAACCAGCGGCAACTGCGCTGTATACAAGGGATCGCCAGGTTCGGGCAATACTTCACCTGCACACCTTACCCTTCTGATTTCATTGGGTTTTTGCAGTATAAAAAATCTCCCTTACCGGTCGACCACTGTATATATAGACAAGCTTTTGGCGCGGTTTTATACTGTACACCCAGACAGTTATCCGTGTATCGAGGTATGCAATGCTCGCTCATGATTTTCAACTGAAGCCAGGTACCGCACTCAGCTCGCCCGCTGGGCGGCGACTGGAAGTAGGCGATGTTTTCGTGCCCCGCAACGAGGCCGGAAAAAGCCGGTCCCTGCCCTCCTCCTTCCGCCATCTGGGTCGCAAGGTCGTCGTCTTCCGGGACGGCAGCATCGCCGCTCTGGCGGAGGTCAGACGGAGCTTCCGGGTCATCAACCATGAGTCGCACTGAGGTGATCAGCAGGGAAGCGTGGCCCGCTCTTGCAATTGAGCACTATCGCAGAATCGACGATGGCCCCTGGGGCTACCTTGTGGTGTACGCCGATGGCCGGTTTGAGTTCGATGCCGGCAGCCGCCCGAGTCGGGAAGAGATTCTGGCCCGCTGGTCTTCCTACCTGGAGCGCTGAAGCCGCCTGCTCGGCGTAACGGCAGGTGCGCTTTGCATAAAACCTGCAGGACCCTGCTCGAACCTTCGCAGGAGTCCGAACCATGACCCATCCACTCAAGGACCAACGCGCGATTATTACGGGCGCCAGTTCCGGTATAGGCAAAGCGATTGCCTGCGCCTACGCCAGCGCCGGAGCCGCCGTACTGGTCAACTACCGTTCCAGCCGGGAAGAAGCAGCTGAGATCATCGCGGAGATCGAAGATCGTGGTGGCCGCGCGGTGGCCCAACAGGCGGACATCTCCACCGTGGAGGGTTGCGAAGAACTGTTCCGGCGAGCCGAAAATGAGTGGGGCGGCGTGGACATTCTGGTGGCCAACGCCGGCATCCAGCGGGACTCCGCTTTTGGCGATATGAGCCTCGGGGACTGGCAGCAGGTGCTCGACGTTAATCTGACCGGCCAATTCATCTGCGCCCAGGCGGCGGTGCGGTGTTTTCGCCGTCAGCCCTTCGACCCGGGTCGTGCCCGGTCCAGGGGAAAAATCATTTTCAACAGTTCGGTCCATCAACGCATACCCTGGCCCGGCCATGCCAATTACGCAGCTGCGAAGGGAGGATTGAAGCTGCTCATGGAAAGCCTTGCGCTGGAGGTTGCCACCGAGAAGATCCGTGTAAACGCAATCGCCCCGGGCGCCATCCGGACCGACATCAATGATGATGTCTGGCAGGACCAGGCGGGCCGCGAGAAAATGCTCGAGCTGATTCCCTACGGCCGTATCGGGGAAGTGGACGATGTGGCAAACGTTGCCGTATGGCTCGCCTCGGACGCTGCGGATTATCTGGTAGGGACGACCCTGTTCGTCGACGGGGGCATGTCCCTTTACCCGTCCTTTCGGGATGGCGGGGCCTAGGAAGCCTCCTTTGCGGAGCTGCTCGCCGGGGCTCGCCGCAGTCAGCTCTCCAGGTCTCCGCTGAGAAGCTTCTCCACGGTACTCAGATCCACCGGTTTCACAAGGTGGAAGTCAAATCCAGCTTCCCGGGAGCGACGCCGATCCTCGTCCTGGCCCCACCCGGTAAGGGCCACCAGGCACATGTGTTCGCCCCACCGGTGCTCACGGATGCGACGCGCCACATCATAGCCATTGAGCTTGGGCATACCGATGTCCAACAGCGCAACATCCGGTCGGAAGCTTGCGGCGATGCCCAGAGCTTCCAGTCCGTCCTGTGCCGTTTGCGTTTCGTTGCCGAGCAGTTCCAGCATGGTCGCCATACTCTGGGCGGAGTCCTCATTGTCATCGGCCACCAGGACGCGCCGTTTGGTCCGCGCATCGGGAGCCTTGGGAACCGGCGCGCCGGGATCACCCACTTCCGCCTCCACCACTGGCAGCCGCACCACGAATTCGCTGCCCAGTCCGATCCCGTCACTGTGGGCCTGGACGCTCCCGCCGTGCATTTCAACAAGTCCCCGCACCAGCGAAAGACCGATACCCAGGCCGCTGTGAGTGCGTTCCAGTGTCGGGTCGCCCTGAGTGAACATGTCAAAGACCTGCCCCAGCATTTCCGGCGCGATTCCTATACCGTTATCGCGCACGCAGAACTCGGCCTCATGGTCCCGCGCTTCCACGATCAGCCAGATTTTACCGCCCCGCTCGGTAAATTTGCCCGCATTGTTGAGCAGATTGGAGAACACCTGGGACATCCGCGTCGGGTCGGCGCTCACGTACAGCGGCTCGTTCGGTAGGCTCACTGTGAGAGTGTGGCCCATGGCTTCAATGGCGGGCCGACTGGTTTCCACCGCCTGCTCCACCACGCTGGCGAGCGGCACACGCTTCTTGTGCAGTACAATTTTCCCGCGGCTGATCCGACTGAGGTCGAGCAGATCATCGATGAGCCGAACCATGTGCTCGAGCTGCCGCTCCATCATGGCACGCGCCCGATCGACCGATTCCAGGTTCTCGCTGGCGAGCCGCATGATCTCCAGGCCGTTGCGCAGGGGCGCCAGCGGGTTGCGCAGTTCGTGGGCCAGGGTCGCGAGAAAATCGTTCTTGCGCTGATCCGCCTGCTTGAGCGTTTCCTCCACCACGCGTTGCTCGGTAATGTCGGTGTGCGTGCCCAGCCAGCGGGTTATTCGCCCCCGTAGATCGCGTATGGGTTGCGCCCGGGACAAAAACCAGCGGTACTGTTCGTCCCGTCTGCGCAGCAGGTAGATATCTTCCCATTCCTCTCCACTCTCCCAACACTGCTGCATCCGGCGAACCACCCGGTCCCGGTGCTGAGGATGGATCAGTTCGGTCCAGCCCCAGCCCTGGGCGTCTTCCGTACTCACCCCGGTGTATTCCTGCCAGCGCCGGTTGAACCAGAACACCCATCCGTGCGGATCCGCCATCCAGGACAACTGGGACATGTTGTCCGCAAGAGTCCTGAACAGCCCCTCGCTTTCCCGCAAACTGTCCTCCATGTGACGGCGCTCATCGACGTCGATAACGCAACCGATGAATCCGAGAAACTCGCCGTGCTGGCTGCCAAAGCGGGGCCGCCCCTTGTCGAGTACCCATCGGTACTCCCCGTCCGCGCGGCGCGCGCGGTAATCGAACTGAAAAGCTTCCCGGGTCTGGTAGGCGCCGAAAAACAGCTCCTTGCACCGCTCGAGGTCCGCGGGGTGAACGGCCGCCAACCATCCCATCCCCAGCGCGGATTCTTCGTTCTGGCCCGTATAGTCAAACCAGCCCCGTGACAGGAAAACCGTCGAGGCGTCGGAGTTTGTCAGCCACAAAATAACCGGGGCGTCGTCCGCCAGCATGCGCAGTTTGCTTTCGCTTCCGCGCAGGGCTTCCTCGGCCAGATGCTGTTCATGGACGTCCAATGCCGCTCCGTACCAGCCGGAGATCGCTCCCTCCGAGTCAAGGATGCGAACGGCCTTGAAATGGTGCCAGCGGTAGTGGCCATCGCGGCGCAGGTAGCGGACCTCACCGGTGTACTCCTGGCCCGTAAGAACGCAGTGTTCCCAGAATTTGCGGGTCGGCTCCACGTCATCGGGATGGATCAGGCTCAACCAGCCGAAGCCCCTTGCCTCCTCCGGGCTCTGGCCGGTGTACTCGACCCAGCGGGGATTCACATACACCACGTAGCCGTCTTCGCGGCTGGCCCACACAAGAGTCGGCACCGCCTCCGCCAGTTGTCGGAACCTGTGCTCGCTTTCCCGCAAGGCTTCCTCGCCCATTTTGCGTTCAGTGATGTCCATATTCACGCCATACAGGCGCAGGGCCTGGCCATCGTCGTTGCGCTCGATGCGCCCGGTGTCGAGAATCCAGCGCAGGCCCCGTCGGGGGTGGCGAATCCGGTATTCCTGCTGATACTCCGTATCAGCGGACGCAAGGCGCTGTTGCAGGGTTTCCTGCAGTCGCTCGCGGTCACCGGGGTGCACCCGCTCCAGCCAGGCTTCCACATTGGGAAGCACATTGCCCTCATAACCGTAAAGGTTGGCGAGCTCCGCACTGGCAGTGGCGCGGCCGCTTAAAAGGTCCACGCTCCAGGCGCCGGCCCGGGCCGCCTGCAAAGCGAGGTGAAGTCGCTCTTCGCTTTCGCGCAGAGCCAGTTCCATTTGTTTGCGGGCGGTAATGTCGACGCCGGAGGCCTGGAACTCCCGGGGAATCCCCCGCGAGTCGAAGCTCACCGCGCGGGCCGTCCAGAGTACCCACAAAGTCCCCCGAGGCGTAATTACCCGATTCTCGAAGGATGTTTCGGCAGCCGTGGGGCGCAGTGAAAGAAGCAACTCCCTGACGTGTTCGCAGTCCTCATCCGGAAGCAGATCGAAGCAGCTGGAACCGCGCAGCGCTTCGGCGGGTACACCGCGAGCCCGGGCGTAGGCGCCATTGACGAATACAATGGAACCGTCGGCTCGGAAGCGACACACCAGTTCAGTCTGATTCTCGACAATGGCGCGGTAGTGCGCGCTGCTCTTCGCCTGAGCTGCACCGGCCCGTTTACCTCCCACCCCAATCTCCCTGGAACGACGCCCGGTCCGGGTTGCCTGTGACAACCCCGCCAGCCGGGCGGATTTGAGACATGGATCACGGAAAACTCATGCAAGGAAATGCCCATCACTGGGGAGCTGACACGCTTTCATTGCACGATGCGGCGCGGACTGCGTCGAATCGACAGGTCGTTCATTTCGAGTGTGCCGGCGCCGGCGAGCAGGGTGAAAGAGACGAATATGGGCGAGACTAAATCCAGTTGGCGCAGACCGCGATGCCCAGAGCCGCAAAAATCGCGGCGGCAACCGTGTGAACTGCGCGAATGGAGATCCGGTCGGCAATCTGGTGCCCCACAAGCACGGCAGGAACATTGGCGATCATCATCCCCAGAGTAGTTCCCGCAACCACAGGCAGAAAAGCTGAATACTGGGCGGCCAGTGCCACCGTGGCAATCTGGGTTTTGTCGCCCATTTCCGCGAGGAAAAAGGCGACGATGGTAGTGACGAGCACACCATAGCGGGCCAGGCTGGCCTCATCCTCGTCCAGCTTGTCGGGAATCAGGACCCAAACGGCCATGGCAAGGAAGGAGATCCCCAGAATCCAGCGCAGCGTCTCCGGGCTCACCAGAGTGGTGATCCAGGCGCCGACGGCGCCTGCGAAGCCGTGGTTGACGACCGTCGCAAACAAGATACCGATGATGATCGGTAGAGGGCGACGAAATTTCGCCGCCAGCACAAATGCGAGCAATTGGGTTTTATCGCCAATCTCGGCCAGCGCGACGATGCCGGTCGAGAGAATGAAAGCTTCCATGGAGCCCTGCGGGGAAATTCAAACGGGCGCGGATGATAACGGATCAGGTAAGGATTTTCCAGGCGCCACTGACGAGGGGAGGCGCCCCGAAACGAGCCCCCTTCTACAGCCCAAGGGGAACAACATTCGGCCGCCGGAACTCACAACTGCGGACCTGCCGGGCCGCACATGGATGATCGCGAATCAAGCGCCTGGGTACTTGATTGGTCATGGAGGGTTGCGGACATGCACGGCATCGGAAAAGTCCAGGACGGGCTTGTTCAACGGGCCGCTCTCAAAAGGATGGCTCAGAGGAGTGATCCGTGAAGGGCAGCGCCGGTTCTTGCCTGTGCCCGCCTGGCCTCACCTGCCGCAGGGCCATTCCGTCTTTACTGCTGATCAGCACGCTTGCCGGCCTTCACGGGTGCGACGGACCGCAGTCCGCGCTGGCACCTGCCGGGGTCGAGGCCGGGCAAATCGCGAACCTGTTCTGGGTCATGACCATCGCAGGCGGCCTGATCTGGGTAGCCGTCATGGTTCTGGTGGTGTACGCCACCCGGCCCCGACAGCGCGCGCGATTCCATCCCCGCAGTACCCGCTGGTTGATCGTCGGGGCCGGCGCTGTTTTCCCGACTCTGGTTCTGGGGGCACTGCTTTCCTACGGTCTGAAACTGCTACCCGCCCTGCGCGACCCCGGGGACGTTGCCCTGCATATCACGGTGTCGGGGGAGCAATGGTGGTGGCGGGTACGTTACCAACTGGACAACGACGAGAGCGTCGAGCTTGCCAACGAGATCCGCCTGCCCGTGGGGAAGAAGGTGGAGTTCGAGTTGGAAAGCTCGGATGTCATCCATTCCTTCTGGGTTCCCTCACTGGGTGGCAAGGTGGACATGACCCCGGGCCGCCGCACCCGTCTCGTCCTGCAACCCACAAAGACCGGAACATTTCGTGGCGCGTGTGCGGAATACTGCGGCGCCTCCCATGCCTATATGATGTTCGACGTGGTGGTAACCACGGAACAGGAGTTTCGGACCTGGCTCGACCGACAACAGGAGCCCGCATCCGAGCCCTCCAGCGAAATCGCGCGTCGGGGACAAATCCTATTTGTAGCCAACGGCTGCGGCGCCTGTCATCAAGTTCGTGGTACCCGAGCCCGCGGGCGCATCGGGCCGGACCTGACCCACGTGGGCAGTCGGTTGCGCGTGGGCGCGGGCATGATGCCATCGACACCGGAATCCTTTGAACGCTGGATTTCTGAAACGGAACATATCAAACCCGGCGTGAAAATGCCGTCCTTCGGCATGCTGCCGGAGGATCAGATCACCGCAATCGCCCATTACCTCAGCGAGTTGCAATGACGGACTTCTCCACGGACGGATCAAAAGCAGCGCAGGATGCCCAGGCCCGACGTCTCGCCGCGCCGTGGGAAGCGCCGCGCGGCTGGCGCTACGGGTCCGCCGTCAACAATTCCCACGTGGGGCTCTGGTATACGGCGGTCGCATTTGTATTTTTTCTGTTTGCCGGTGTGCTCGCCCTGCTGATGCGAGTTCAGCTTGCGGTTCCAGAGAACGACTTTCTCTCCGCCGATACCTACAACCAGGTGTTCACCCTGCACGGCTCGGTGATGATGTTCCTGTTCGGCGTTCCAATGTTCGAAGCCTTTGCCATCCTGATTCTGCCCCAGATGCTGGGGGCCCGGGACCTGCCCTTCCCTCGCCTGTCCGCCTACGGTTTCTGGTGTTTCGTGATTGGCGGTGTTTTTGTCTGCGGCTCGATCTTCTTTGACGCGGCGCCCAAGGGCGGCTGGTTCATGTATCCACCGCTCACAACTCAGTACCAACAAGGCGTGGGCGCCGACATCTGGTTGCTGGGGCTTTCATTCATTGAAATTGCGTCCCTTGCGGCCGCCGTGGAGCTCATCGTCGGTGTTCTCAAAACACGACCTCCAGGCATGCGCATCAATCTGATGCCTCTTTACGCCTGGTACATCCTGGTGGTGGGCGCCATGATTCTTTTTGCCTTCCCGCCGCTGATTGCGGGGGACGTGCTCTTCGAGTTGGAGCGGGCCCTGGGCTGGCCCTTCTTCAACCCGGACAAGGGCGGCGACCCCCTGCTCTGGCAGCACCTGTTCTGGATCTTCGGGCACCCCGAGGTCTACATCATTTTCCTTCCGGCCATCGCGCTGATCGCCATGATGCTGCCCACGTTCGCCCGACGCCCCGTCGTGGGCTATAGCTGGATCGTCCTCGCCGCGGTGGGAACCGGATTCATCAGCTTCGGCCTGTGGGTTCACCACATGTACACCACGGGAATCCCCGCTATTTCCCTCGCGTTCTTTTCTGCCGCCTCGGAGGCGGTGGCCATCCCCACGGGCGTGCAGATATTCTGTTTTCTCGCCACCGCACTGGCCGGCCGCTTTGTGCGCAGTGTGATTACCTTGTTTATTATCGGCGCGTTGGCGATTTTCATTCTGGGCGGGCTGACCGGGGTCATGGTGGCCATCGCCCCCTTTGATTTTCAGGCCCATGACAGCTATTTCGTGGTGGCCCATCTCCACTATGTTCTGATCGGGGGAATGCTCTTTCCGGTGGTGGCCGGGCTGTTTTACTTTTTCCCGATTGTGAGCGGCAAACTGCTATCGGAGCGCTCCGGGCGTTTGGCTTTCTGGCCAATGTTCATCGGTTTCAACGTGGCCTTCCTGCCCATGCACTTCACCGGGCTCTCGGGGATGCCCCGTCGTGTATTCACCTACGGGGCGGACACGGGTTTCGGCACGCTCAACTTTGTATCCACCCTCGGCGCATTCCTGTTTGCGGCCGGAATCGCCGTGCTGGTTTACGAAGTACTTCGTCCTGGCAAGCAACGCAGCCCGCGCAACCCCTGGCAGGCAGGAACCCTGGAATGGCTGGCGGAGATGCCCGGCCGAACCTGGGGCGTCCGTTCCATTCCCCGGGTAACCAGTCGCTACCCCTTGTGGGACCAACCCGCTCTCATGGCGGATGTGGATGCGGGCCGCTACTACCTGCCGGACGCGGAAGAAGGGAAGCGGGAGACCCTGATCACCACCACCATCGACGCGAAACCCATTCAGTGTCTGCGCGTTCCGGGGCCGAGTTTCCAATGCATGATTGCGGCGGCATTCACCGGGGGCGCGTTCATCTTCGCCACCTACAAGTGGTACACAGCGGCCGGTGTCAGCGCACTTCTGGCGCTGTTCACTATCCTCTGCTGGCTCTGGACCGGCACCGGAAAGATTCCGGAAAAACCCCGCAAGCATGTGGGACTGGGTACAGAACTGCCCCTTTATGCCTCCGGGCCAGCGTCCGTGGGATGGTGGGCCACGTTCATAACCATGATCGGCGACATGAGCGCCTTCCTCAGCCTTGTGTTTGGCTACTTCTTCTTCTGGACAGTGCATGAGGAGTTTCCGCCGGCGAACAGTCCAGGGCCGGGTCTCTTTTGGCCTCTGCTGGCGGCAGGGTTCTTGCTCGGAGCGTGGTTGCTGACCCTGGCCGCCGCCCGCTGCAACAAACGGGACCGGTCGGCAGGCTTTTACGGGACGCTGCTGGCCGCGGTCATCCTGAACATCAGCGGAATGTACTCACTTTTTGCGGGTCCCTGGCACAACGCGCTGATCGCGTCCGAACACGCCTACCCGGCCACTGTTTGGGTGCTGGTCATCTGGACTCTGCTTCACCTGGGCATTGGTTTGATCATGCAACTGTACTGCATCGCCCGCCGTGCGGCCGGCGCCATGACGGGCCAGTGGGACACGGACATCCGGAATGTCAGCCTGTACTGGCACTTCATGGCACTTACGGTGGTGATCACGGTTTCGGTTATTGCCCTTTTCCCGCTGGTGCAAACATGACGCGGGAAGAAGGCGCGAGCACTCCCCAATCCTCCCTTTCGGAGCAGAAGGAGAGCCTCTGGCTGCTGGTAATCAGCCCGACCATCTGGGCGCTGCACTTCGTGCTCTCCTATGTAACTGCGGCCATCTGGTGTGCAAAGTCAGTCGAACATTCAGGTCCGTTGGGCACTGCACGAACCGCCGTCGCCATTTACACCCTGGTGGCTGCACTCGGCGTTACGGCGGTCGCATGGCGGGGTCTGCGCAAAATGCGACGGGGTGCGATTACCCCGCCCTTCGACGACGACTCTCCGCTGGAGCGCCACCAGTTCCTGGGCTGGGCAACGGTGTTGCTGTCCGGTCTGAGTCTGGTGGCAATCGTGTACGCGGGACTGGGGGCGCTGTTCATCGAAACGTGCTGGTGATGGAGGGGCCATGGAGCGGATGATATTTGGCATTGGTGCCGGATTGCTGGTTCTGACCTGGCTGGGGCCGCTGCCCCACCTGGCCCGCCACTCGTTCGCCTCCCACATGACAATGCACGTGCTGGTCCTCTGCGTCTGCGCCCCGATGCTGGCTCCGTTCGCGCGCCGCTTCCTTCCTCTGGGCGGGCGCTATGCCGCGCTGCTGGCTGCCGCCTTCGAGCTTGTGGTGGTGTGGGCGTGGCACCTGCCTCGTTTGCACGCTGCAGCCCGGCACGATTTGTCGGGCTTCGCACTGGAACAGGCCAGCTATCTGCTGGCCGGACTGGCGGTCTGGGGCTCGGCATTTGCAGACCGCTCACCCGCAGGGCGGGCCCGCGGCGTTGCAGGGTTGTTGCTGACCGTCATGCACATGACTCTGCTGGGTGTTCTGCTGGCCCTTGCAGGCCGGACTCTGTATCTACACCCGGTTGCAGCATCGCCGCTGGGACTGACGGCGATGCAAGACCAGCAACTGGGAGGCGTCATCATGTTGCTGGTGGGGGGCTGCAGCTATTTAGTGGGAGCACTTTATCTGCTGAGTCGGCTCTTGCAGGACCCCGCCACGGAGGAGCTTCATGTTCCGGGCGCTCGCTAGAGGCTTTCGATGGGTGGACCGCTGGCAGACTCGACTGAGCCTGTGGCAGCGTGGTCTCAGCTGGCTGCTGTTTTTCGGACTCATGTTCGCCACGGGAGGCTTTTTGTTCATCTGGCTCGGCTTTGCGCCTATCGCCGCCAGCTCGGGGCATTGGGATGTTACGAACTGGTTGCTCCATTTCGCCATGCGCAGGGGAGTCGAAGCGCGAACGGGCAATATCGATGTGCCGCCTCTCGAAGATTCCGGGCTGATCATCAAGGGAGCCGGCCACTATGCAACCGGTTGTGCTCCCTGTCATGGCGCGCCGGATCAATTGCCCTCATTCGTGACCCAACAAACCACTCCGCAGCCGCCCTACCTTGCGCCCAAGATTCAGCACTGGGAGCCACAACAGCTGTTCTGGATCGTGAAGCACGGGGTCAAGTTCACGGCCATGCCCGCATGGCCGGCTCTGGAGCGGGACGACGAGATCTGGGCCATGGTGGCCTTCCTAGGAGCCCTGCCCTCCCTTACGCCCGCTGTATATCAGGACCTGGCCTACGGCTCGCCGCGGGAGGCGGAGGCCCGCACGGATGCCAATCCCTCTCGCGTCCGGGCTCTGGTGGACCCGGCAGGGTCGGCGCTTGCGAACTGTCAGCGGTGCCATGGGGAACAGGGGGAAGGACGGGGAGACGGCGCCGTTCCCCAACTGGCCGGACAACATCAGGAGTACCTGCTGGCCAGCCTCAAGGCTTATGCCGAAGGCAAACGCCATAGCGGGATCATGGAGCCGGTGGCGGCGGGACTCAACGATTCCACCCTGGTGGAACTGGCGACCCACTTCGCAGGCCTGCCGCCAGGCACAGCAACAACACCGACCGATCCAGAGAGCGTCGCGCAGGGTGCCAGAATCGCGCTGCAGGGCATTCCCGAACAGGGCATTCCCGCCTGCGCCGGCTGTCACGGCCCGGGCCCCGGCCCACGCAATCCGTTTTACCCCAACCTGTCCGGCCAGGGCGCAAGTTACCTGAGCCTGCAGTTACAGTTGTTCAAAGCGGGCCTGCGCGGTGGCAGCCCCTATGCCCACATCATGGAAAGCATTGCACCCCGTCTGGAGGAGGCACAAATGGAGGATGTCGCGGCCTACTACTCGAGCATCGAGAGCAGCGGAGCCGGGAATCCATAACGGCCGCTTGCTTCGCCGTTACCCCATCGCGACGCGCCGACCTTCCGGCCACCGCTGAACCTCGGGCCCACAGAATCCTCCAAACGGTTAAACGTTGTCCCCACCAAACGGCTAACCCATGGCACATATCGTCATTCTCGGCGCGGGCCTCGGCGGTCTGTCGACCGCCTTCGAACTGCGCCACAAACTGGACCGGGGCCATCGGATCACAGTGGTCAGCACGGATGGCCGGTTTCAGTTTACTCCATCCAACACATGGGTCGCAGTGGGCTGGCGCGAGCCCGGCGAGACAACCCTCGGCGTGGAGCCCGTTCTGAGCAAACACCATATTGACTTCGTGCCCAGCGCCGCCATGACCATCAATGCAGCGGCGCGGCTGGTCACTCTCGCCAACGGCCAGCGGCTCGACTATGACTTTCTTGTAATCGCCACGGGCCCGAGACTGGCATTCGACGAGGTGCCGGGTGCAGGGCCGGAGGCCCACACTTTGTCCCTGAGTACCGTGGACCATGCAGCGCGGGCGTTCGCCGCGTACCGGAAATTTCTGGACGAACCCGGCCCCGTGGTGATCGGCGCCCTGCTAGGGGCCGGCTGCTTCGGACCGGCCTACGAGTACGCGTTTTTGCTGGACAGAGACCTGCGCAAGCGCAAGATGCGCAGCCGGGTACCCCTGACTTTTGTGACCTGCGAGCCCTTCCTTGGGCACCTGGGGCTTGGGGGCGTGGGCGATTCCAGGGAACTGCTGGAGGCGCAATTTCGCGACCGTGACATCCGCTGGATGACGAATACGCGCGTCCGCCGCGCGGACCACCAGATGCTTCATTGCGAAGAAATGAACCGCAAGGGCGGAGTGGAACACGCGCAAGACCTGCCCTTCAAACTCGCCATGATGATGCCTCCGTTGCGGGGAATCGATCCGGTGGCCCGCGTCGAAGGACTCTGCGATGCCGACGGTTTTGTGTTAGTCGACGACCACCAGCGCAGCCCCGCGCATCCCGCAATTTTTGCAGCCGGTGCCTGCGTTGCAGTTCCAACAGTGGAACAGACCCCCGTGCCCACGGGCGCGCCAAAAACCGGGTACATGATCGAAGCCATGGCCAGCGCTGTCGCCGACAACATCAGCCTCGTCATCAAGGGCGACTCCCCCTCAACTCAGCCGGACTTGAATGCCCTTTGTTTCATCGACTCGGATGATGCCGGCATCGCTGTCGTGGCAATACCTCAGATTCCGCCACGCACCAATAGCTGGGTGTACCGGGGCAAGTCGGTACATCAGGCAAAGATCGCTGCAGAAAGATATTTTCTCAGCCGGATTCGTCATGGGTCCGCCACGCCTGTTTACGAGCGCCACGTGCTGAAAACCCTGGAGCGACATTAGGGTTCACCCGACCTAAAGCAGCGGTTCGAGAGCATCACTGCGAAGCTGGACCGGCTCAGACCGTGGCGCGGGAAACCCGTCATCGGGTATCCTGCAGCCTCACCCTGAGCTGCAACCGGGAACTTCAAGTGATCGCCGATTTGCTCGACGCTTCCACGTCTACGAACTGACTGCCCTGCTCACTCTGGCTGCCTTTGTCGGATTTCTGGGCCTTATGCTGCGTCAACCGATGGTTGTCAGCTTCATCGCCGTGGGCGTGCTGGCCGGACCATCCGTTCTCGATCTGGTCCAGTCGCGGGAAATATCGACCTCCTGGCGGAGCTGGGCATCGCCGTGCTGCTTTTTCTGGTCGGGCTGAAGCTGGATCTGAAACTGATTCGCACCCTGGGCGCTGTCTCGCTCGCGACGGGTCTGGGTCAGGTTGCGTTCACATCCCTGATCGGTTTGCTGATCTGCCTCGCGCTGGAACTGGACATGGTGAGCGCATTGTATGTAGCCGTTGCCCTCACCTTTTCCTGGATCATCATTGTGGTCAAACTGCTGAGTGACAAGTGCCGACTCACTGCACGGTCGCATCGCCATCGGCTTTCTGATCGTCCAGGACCTTGTGGTGGTCCTCGTCATGATCGTGCTCTCCACCATTGGAATCGGCGGCGAGTCAGAAGGCAGCAGCGCCACAGCATCAACTGGGGCTCAGTAAGGAACTGGGTGGCCTGCTTGCGGGTATTTCCCTCGCCTCCACTCCCTTCCGGGAAGCCATCATCGCAAGACTGGCGCCGCTGCGGGACTTTCTGCTGCTCTTCTTCTTTATCGCTCTGGGAACTCAGCTTGATCTGGGCCTGCTCGGAGCCCAGGTGGGTCCAGCGCTCCTGCTGTCGGTTTTCGTGCTGATCGGCAATCCCCTGATCGTGATGATTATCATGGGCGCAATGGGATACCGGAAGCGGACCGGCTTCCTCGCCGGCCTCACGGTCGCTCAGATCAGTGAGTTCTCTCTCATATTCGTCAGCATGGGGCTGACCCTGGGCCATCTGCAAACCGAAGCGCTCGGACTGGTGACACTGGTGGGCCTGATCACCATTGCCTTGTCCGTCTACATGATCACCTACTCCCACCACCTTTACCAATGGCTGGAACCCGCCCTGGGACTGTTTGAGCGTCGCGTGGCCTATCGCGAAGAAGCGATCGACGACTTCGCGGCACCGGATTCACATCACGACCTGGTGCTGATCGGCCTCGGCCGTTATGGGACGGCCATCGCGAAGCACTTCTACGAGGAGAATCTGCGCATACTGGCGGTGGATTTTGATCCTGACAAGGTTCGACGGTGGCGCCAGCAAGGCTATGATGCGGTTTATGGAGATGCAAGCGATCCCGAATTTATCGAAAGTCTGAATCTCAGCAAGGTGCGCTGGGTCATTTCCGCATTGCCTCAGCACGACCTGGGGCTGACGCGTGAGGACTCTCGCGAGTCCTTGATCGACGGGCTGCGGATCCATGGTTACGGCGGGAAAATCGCCGTTTCGTCGCACAACCCGGACGATGTGCAACACCTTCTGGCCAAGGGCGCGGACCTGGTTCTGTCACCCTTCACAGACGCCGCCGAACTGGCGGTGGAGCGTATCCGCAGCAGCATGCGCAACGCCGCGTGAGTGATGCCCGGGCGACCGTAGGTTGGGTTAGCGGAGCGTAACCCAACAATACATC
The DNA here is from genome assembly GCF_054401055.1 of Gilvimarinus sp. F26214L. Taxonomy (NCBI): domain Bacteria; kingdom Pseudomonadati; phylum Pseudomonadota; class Gammaproteobacteria; order Cellvibrionales; family Cellvibrionaceae; genus Gilvimarinus; species Gilvimarinus sp. F26214L. Next base: position 228,622 of record NZ_JBTIYG010000001.1, read on the forward strand.
CGGCGGCGCACAGTCCAATGTTGGGTTTCGGCCTGCGGCCTAACTCAACCTACGGTCGAGGACGCGCATTGGGTGCTGGTCCGCTCGGTTTTGTAGGTTGGGTTAGCGAAGCGTAACCCAACAATCGGACCGCCGGGGAGCGGGTTTGGTGTTGGGTTACGGCCTGCGGCCTAACCCAACCTACGCCAGACCCAAGCGCGAGCGGCCCTGCTATGCAGCCGCCGGCAGAATTTTTAGCCCCACCTGGAAGATCTCGCCGCCGACAATCTGGCGTACAACGAACTCCACATTCCCCACCCTGACGCGATCACCCACCACCGGCTTGCCGTGATAGCGCCGGGCAATGAACTGAGCCAGCGTGTTGTCCCAGTTCTCCTTCGGGAGCGGCACCATGTAAAAGCCCGCAACATCCCTCAGGCGAGTGTCTCCACGCAACGAAAACTGCCCGAAAAATTCGCTGGCCCGCAGATAGTTGGCCGTGGGCAATTCCTGGAACAGCGGCGAAAGCTCCGCAAGGTCATGGGCCTGGGTCAGGAGTATCAGATAATCGTCGGGTTCCAGATCCGTATCGGCATCGGCGGCGAGCACATGCCCTCGCCGCACCACGCCCATCAATTTCGTACCTTCGGGCAGCGGCAGCTTCCTGACACGATAGGCGTCCGCGGCGCTTCCGGAATGAACGCGATAAGCCAGCAATTCCCAGCCGGGATGGTCGGGGATGCGCAGGCTGAGCTGCTGAAAGTCCTCCTGGTGGGGCGGCACTTCCAGGCGCAACCAGCGTGCGACCGGCGCGATGGTCCACCCCTGCAGACACAGTGAAAGCAGCACCACGAAGAAGGTGAGCTGGAAATAAGTGGCGCTGTTTTCGAGACCGGAAAGGAAGGGAAACAGCGCGAGAATAATCGGCACCGCCCCTTTCAGGCCAACCCAGCTGATAAACGCCTGCTCCTGCCAGGGGAATCGAAAAGGCAGCAGACACAGTGCGACAGCCACCGGACGGGCAATAAAAATAAGCACCAGAGCGACGATTATTCCAGGGTAGATGACTTCCAGAAGTGACGACGGTGTGACCAGCAGGCCAAGGATGAGGAACATTCCGATCTGGCTGATCCAGGCCATGCCATCGAGAAAACGCTGGATGTCGTGGCGATTATCCAGAGGGCGGTTGGCCAGCAGCAAACCGATCAGATAAACAGCAAGAAATCCGCTGCCGCCGGCAAGGCTGGTGAGGCTGAACACAGCAAGCCCTACGGACATGACCAACAGCGGGTAAAGGGATAAAGGCAGAGTCAAGCGGTTTACCAGCCAACCCAGCCCGACGCCGCCGGCGGCACCAAAGATTGCCCCCAGGCCCATCTGCTGCACGAAGTTCCCCACCAGCGCAAAGCCGGACAATTCGCCCTGCTCACTGAGCAGAGTCACCAGAGTAATGGTGAGAAAGATCGCCATCGGGTCGTTGGTGCCCGACTCGATCTCCAGAGTGGCCCCGCTGCGCTGCTTCAACTCCAGACCCGCCGCATGCAGCAAACCGAACACCGCGGCGGCATCTGTCGAGCCTACAATGGCGCCGACCAGAAAACCCTCGGTCCAGGGCCACCCCAGCGCCATGGCCGCCGCGGCACCGACAATCCCGGCTGTGATCGCCACGCCCACCGTTGCCAATGTCAGTGAAGGCGCCAGGCCCACCCGGAAGCTGCTCGCATGGGTGCGCGAGCCACCGTCCAGCAAAATGACGGCGAGCGCAAGGTTGCCGATCACGAAGGCCGTATTGAAATCGTCGAAGGAGATGCCACCGAAGCCTTCCTCACCGGCCAGCATGCCGAGAAGAAGAAACAGTAGGAGAGATGGAGCACCGACGCGTCGGGACACGATGCTTGTCATGATGCTCAGCGCCGTCAGTACGGCGCCAAACAAAATCACCTGGTACAAACCGTCCATCATAGGCGTTGGTCACATGCTCCGGGTTAGCAGGCTGTAGGGGGACTCTTTTCGACGGCCGGATCAGAAACATGGACGTTCGGATCGCGAATCAAACGCCTGAGTCCGTGATTCGGTTCAGTCCGTGCAAAGCACAGTAATCCAACATCTTATCACAGGCGCCACCCGGGCCATTCGTAGCCAAAGGTTTCGATTATTCGGAGCGCGCGCGGGGAGCGAAGAAAAGTCAGAAAGCGCTTCGCGCCCGGAGACTCCTCCCCGGCTGCCAGCAGAACAGCATCCTGATGGATCGGCTGGTGGAGTTCACCGGGCAGGCGCCAGTAAGAACCATCCCGGTTCACTATCTGGGAAAGCGCGAGCAGCCCCAGATCCGCATTCCCGCTGCTGACGAACTGGAAGGCCTGGTTGATATTCTCCCCGCGCACGAGGTTCGGCTGGAGCGTTTTCCAAAGCCCGAGCGCCTGCAGGCTTTGCTGTGCAGCGCGCCCGTAGGGCGCCAGGCGTGGATTGGCAATGGAGAGCCGTCTGAACTCAGCGGCACGCAACGTTTGCGGCCCCAGTTCCAACGTTGCTATAGGCGACCAGAGGACCAGAATACCTTTGGCGTAGGTCAGCCGGCTCTGGGCATCGGCACGCCCTTCTTCTATGAGCCGGGCGACGCTGTCCTGATCCGCGGCGAGCAAAATCTGGAAAGGTGCTCCGCTGCGAATTTGCGCATAGAGCTTGCCGGTGGACCCACTGGCGATTTTGACTTTGTCCTGGCCGTTCTGCTCGAAGGCCTCGGCAAGATGTTCCATCGGTGCCACAAAGTTGGACGCTACGGCAATCAACACCTCCTCCGCTGTGAGAGGCGCAGTTACGGACAGAAGGGCAAAGGCGAGGAGTGAACGAATAACCACAAACAGTCATCACGGCGGAGAATTCAACATTATAACACGAACGGGCGGTTCCCCGGCTTAACCCCGGGAGCGATTTTTCATTGGGGCAACACCCTCTTTTCCAATCCCCGGAAGGCAGGACCTTCGAGGACCTCCCCCTGGATATTGAAGCGGCTGCCATGACAGGGGCAGTCCCAGCTCACATCCGCGGCATTCCAGTGCACCATGCACTTCATGTGCGGACACACTGGCGACAGTGCGGAAAGCTCCCCCTGTGGCGAACGGTAGATCGCGTAGTTTTCACCTCGAAACCGGGCGACGCGCCCCTCGCCTGCCCGGACCTGGTCCAGAGTCTCGAGCTTTTCCACACCAAGGTAATCCGAACCCAGATGTCGCGCCACCTTCATGTTGGCCTCCAGCCAACCTTTGGCCGACTTGGAGGGCGTGAAGCGGCGAGGGTTGAGCAAGTCAGCGCCCTGCCCTTTCCGCCCCAGAATCTGTCCGCTGATGACCTGGGCGGCAAGTTCGCCCCAGACCAGCCCGTCCGCCGAAAACCCCGTGGCCACGTAGATGTTGTCGTGGCCGCTGCGACCCACGAAGGGTAACAGGTCCGCCGGGCGATATTGCTGTGCAGACCAGCGGTGAGTCACTTCACCCACCTCAAACCGCTGGCAAAGCCAGTGCTCCATGTCCGCAAAATAGTCGCTTGTGTGGTGGCCCGTCTGGTGTTTCTGACCAACCAGCACCAGGTAGAGCTGGCCTTGATGAAATGTGCTTCGCAGGGAGTAGGAGTCGTCAAGCGCCCAGGTAATCGCACGTGGATACTCGCCCGTCTTGCTCAGCATGGGCGCGGCGATTGCGTGCTCGCGAAGAACCTCCATTTCCGCCTGCAGCATGTTGATCCCCTTGGGCGTGTGAGTCGCAAAGACGATATGCCCCGCCCGAGCGGTTCCAGTGGGGGTCTCCACCCGCCCTTCGGAGGCATCCACCCGAATGGCCGGGCTATGTTCAAAGATTGCCGCGCCACTGGCGGCAGCCGCCCTGGCCAATCCGTCACAGTACTGAAGCGGATTGAACTGCGCTTGCTCACTTATCTGCAAAGCATGAGGCACGGAAATCCCCAGGCCACGCGGACTGTCGACCAGGTCCGCGCCAAGCCCCGCAGCAACGGACGCATCCGCCTCACTCTGAAGATTGTTTCGATCTGCTGAGCAGAAGTAGAGAGACCGCCGTTCGAACTGGCAGTCGATGCCAAGCCGCTCAACGTTATGTTCGATCCCTTCGAGACCTCGGCGCCTCAAGGCAACAAGTTCGCGCACCGTGTCGGCATCCCACTTTTTGCCCACGGCGCTCAAGCCCTGCGATAGGGTACTGTACAGGTTTCCCGTGGAGCCGCCACTGCAACCGGACCCCACACGATAGGCTTCGAGCAATGCGACCCGCTCCCCCGCCTCGCTGAGCAGCAACGCGGTGGAAAGACCCGTTATCCCCCCGCCCACCACCACTACATCCAGATCCATATCCTGATCAAGGCGCGGGAAATCTTTGGGTTCGCAGCCAAGGTTCCATACGGCGGTCATTTCGCATCCTTTTGAAGTTTACGCGAGAGCGGTCGAACATTTGTAGCGCTCGAACACGTGCACCTCTCGAACAAGTGCAACAGAGGTTCAGGAGCCGCAGGCTCAAAAGACCCTCGCCAGAAAAGGGCGTTCCGCCAGCTCAGCAAGGCCGACGCCAATAACTGCGGACACTCTCCCCTTTGAGCAAGGCAGTAAAAGGCGGACGCAGAATTTACAAGCACAGACCCGAAATTGCTCGGATTGAGCCTTGCCGGAGAGCTGCCGGGAATGCCAGATCGGTTAAAGGTTGATCAGAAGTTCTGCAAACCAGCCGACCGGCTGATCGCCAGTTCAATCGAATTGATTGCTCTTTGAGCGAAGTCGCCCAAAAACAAGGCAATTATCTGCGACGAATGCGTCCCGGCGCGCATATTGCACAGACAGCGCAACCACAGGGAAAGCGAAAGGAGCACGACAGTCCGCTGTCGCCAGGGCACGGATGCCCGCATGGAACGCGCGGCGCGGGACCGGGCCGACCGCTGGTGCAGGCGTGAGCCAGGCACAAAGGGACCGGAACAGGGAGACGTCACGCAAGCCGGCTGCGCAGGAAAACAACCGTCGATCTCAGATGTTCCACAGCATCGGGGCGCTCGGGTAATGCCCTGATCGGCTGTTGGGGACGATGACTACAAATCATTCAATGGGGAGACATACCGGTGTTCAATAGGTTCGCACGATGGTGTGGTTACACGCGCCCTTATTCGGGGATCGGGCAATGGACAAACAAACACGACGCTGATCGACACAACCCAGCCACTTATCTCATCCGCCCATTGGCACTTGTTGCCGCCCTCGGCATCAGCATTCCGCTGGCAAACGCGGACGTGGGACTGCCGGTTTATAAAGGTCCCGGCGCCGAGCACGCGCCCGCGCTGACAGAACCACCCACATTGATCCGGCCCATCAATTTCCAAAGGGGCGCCCGGGATGGGGGATTGGCCATGGGCTGCGGGGAGCGCACGGCCCAGCACGATATTGCCCTGGACTTCGCCCCTGCGCCCGACTACCGCATCGAAGATCAACAGAGCTCTGGCGGAGCCATCATTCCCCTGCATATCCAGAACGGAGAGGCTGTGCTCCAGACCGGCAGAGTCACCAACACGATCAAGGCCATCCGCGACAACGAACGGCTACTGCTCGTAAGCGAAGATCGCGATTACCTCAACCGCCTGCAGACGCTCCGCAGCACTGACACCCTACTTGTGCGAACTCCGGCATCCGTTCGCCGCTATCAGGTTACAGCAACGCGGATCCGCCACTCAGATCTGGCGCCCAGCGATGGTGGTTCAACGCAAACCATGACTCTCGCAGCTTGCTATCCCTTCCAACCCATTGAGAGCGCTGCCCTACTGTATGAAGTCGAGGCGGTGTTGGTCGATGAGGATGTCCGGCCCCAGGAAAGACGCCAGGTCGAGGCCATGAACCTCGTCAGCTTTTGACAACCAACTGATCTGAACCTGCGAAGATGAAGTATAACCGGGCGGGCATTCAATGTGCCTGCCTGCGCTCTCATTCCGAGCGCGGCTCCGCCGCTACTGGGTCAAACAGGGGGAATCAAAAATTAAGGTGGGGTGAATTGGAACGAACGAAAACGAGCTGAAGGAAGGTTTCGATCGGGTACTGGCTCCAGACTGGAGCGCGGTGCTGGCAGTCAATACAGCGGTTCAAACGCCGCTGCTAATACGGTATCCCTCAGAACGAGGTCGGAGACTGGTTGGCGCGGCCTCCTTTAGCAGGCGGTGCCGACGGTGCTGCTGAGGTTGATACCGCTCGCCGGAATAACCGATGGCGTTGCCGCCGATTTCAAGAATGAGCTTCTGGCGACCGAATGCATTTGCGAGTAAGGGAAACTTCATACTTATCCTTCGGCAAGTTGACTGGCGGCTGTAGTGACACGGCCTTTTATACCAGGAGCGGATTGCAGTCGTGTTTCACTGCATCCGTTTCACAACGAGGCCCTCGGGCAATCCCGCTGATTGCTGGGAAGTTGCAAGCCGTATGCCAGAAACAGAATGCTCGCGGGTTGCCTCCGAGCGCCCGAAAACCGCGGACCGGGGAACCGGCACGTTGCCAGATGATGCAGGGCGCGCCAGAAGCGGGAGGAAGCGTTTGTAAATGAAGATTATCTTGTAACTTGTGCATCGGCTATTGCGACGCTCAGGATCAGGCAGTCGCCCTGAAAATCGTCAAGCCTTCATCGGTGTCGTAAAGCAGAGCGCGCAATCCCGCCGGATTGAGCAATCGGATCTGCCGGTGCTGGACCCGAATCAAAGCTGCGGAATCGAATCGGGTGAGCAGACGGCTGATTGTCTCGACCGCCAGGCCAAGATAGTTGGCAATGTCATGGCGGGTCATGGTCAGCATGAACTCATTACTGGTGAGCCCGCGGGATTTCAGGTGAGTTGCTGTATCGAGAATGAAATGGGCGAGACGCTGCTCGGCGTAAAGCTTGCCCAGCACCAACATACGCTGTTTTTCCTGAGCGAGCTCACCGGCCACCACCTTCAGAAACTGCCGGCGAAGACTGGGAATCCCGGCATACATACGTTCGAAGTCCGCAAAGGCCAACTCACAAATGCTGCTGGTCTCCAGCGCCTCCACTGTATAGCTCTGCATCCCCAGCTCAAGGCCATCCACACCCAGGAGGTCACCGCGGTAGTGAAAACCGGTGATCTGCTGGTTGCCGTCCTCTGAAATGACATAAGCTTTCGCCGACCCGGATTGCACAACAAAGAAGGAATGAAAAGGCTCACCCTGGGCAAAGAGGCGTTCGCCCCGGCGCAGCACGCGACGTGTGCCCGGCAGATCCTCGAAGAGTTGGAGCTCGGCACCCTTGAGATCACAACAGAGGCAGTAGCTGGCTGCCGAACAGCTGCTGCACACGCGTTTAGTGCCCCGCATATGGATTCCCTCCCTTCGGAAGGCTGGTCGGGCAACCGGCGGCCGACAGCGCCGCGAGCACCCATGAATGCGAACTGAGCTTGCGCCAAAATTCTGCGTGCACCGAACCACCTCCATTTGCTTGCGGGAGCCGGGGTATGTCGAGCTCCTATCCTTTGCGGCTCCCCTGGCAGACACTGCCCAATGAGCGCATGTCCCTAAACTCTTGGCGACGCAGGCACTTCAGGCCTTCGATTCGTGAGCCGAACCTCCGTGTTCTGCCTGACAGACCGTTACGAAAGAGTTTTCCAACAAACAGATCACCGTGCAATATCCGCTCACGACTGGCGAAATGAACAGAAAAATTTCAACCCACCAGCAACAACCGTCCCCGGTGGCGCGCAATTCATTTGGTAGGATGTTGCTGTTGCTATTATTGTTCAGCCTGCAAAGTTACTTCAACCGTATGGCCCTGCCCTTCGCGCCACAATGTGATTTCCAGGGTGTCGCCAACGGCGTAGTCGTCGAGCGTGGATATAAGCTCATCCACCGAACTGATTTCTCTGCCATCCACTGCGGTTATGATGTCTCCCGGGACGAGGTTTCCGTCCGGGGTTGCTCTCGCCGCGCGCAAACCTGCTTGCGCGGCCGCGGAGCCGGGCTCCACTCGCAACACCAGTACGCCCGTCACGCCCAGCCGACGGGTAAACGCCTGGTTGATAACCGGATCCGCCTGAATGCCCAGCGCGGGGCGCACGAAGCGGCCCTTGTCAATGAGCTGCGGCACCACCTCGTTGATAACGTCCACGGGCACTGCGAACCCGATGCCCGCATACGCCCCCGAGGGGCTGTAGATCGCCGTGTTGATTCCGATCAGCCGCCCTGCACTGTCCAGCAATGGCCCGCCCGAGTTTCCCGGATTGATCGCCGCATCGGTTTGGATCAGGCGGTCGATCGTCGCCCCCTCCGCGCCTGCTGAAATGGTCCGGTCCAGCGCCGACACCACTCCGGTGGTGAGCGTGTAATCCAGACCGAAGGGGTTGCCGATCGCATATACTTTCTGCCCCACGAGCAAATCTTCACTGGTCCCCAGAGAGACGGGAGCCGGTGGGTCAGCGGGGATGTCGATCCTCAGCACTGCCAAATCATGACGAGGGCTGACGCCAACCAGTCGTGCAACATAGCTGCGACCGTCGTTGAGACGAATCACCGCTTCGGAAGCACCCTGGACCACGTGGTTATTGGTGACAATATGGCCCCGCCGATCCCAGAAAAAACCGGAGCCCGTTCCCTGTGGCACGGAAAAAACATCGCGCGTCCAGAAATCCATCACCTGGGCGCGCGTGGTAATAAATACCACCGAGGGGCTGGCCGCCTGAAAAACGTCGATGGTGTTCTGCTCGTCCTGCGCCAGTTCACCCCGGGCCATCACCGGTCGCGGCCCGGCTCCCATTCGCGATAGCGCACTCTCCAACCAGGGAAGAAACTGAACAAGGAGCAGTATCAGAACTACCGCCGCCGTAAACCAGCGAAGCCGCCTCAGGAAGGGATCGCCTTTTTCACTCATGGGGCATGAGCCTCACTGCATTGATGTTCGACCTCGGCAATATACCAGCCGAGCGCAGGAAGCTGCACTCCCAAACCGCTGCCAACGCTCCGGGCGGTTGTCTTGATACCACGGGGGCTATCCGTGTTTGTGTTCGGGCTTGTCCTTTCGTTTGGTACTGGCCATGTCTTCCAACTGCTTTTCCGACATGGACTCCTCCATGGAACGCGATGCGCCCTGCAACTTGGACTTTGGGGTGTCGCCGCGCTTGGCTGACAGCGCGGCTCCCGCAGCTTTCTGTTGCGACTTGGATTTCGCAGGCATAAACACCTCCTCTCGAACCGGATTACCCTGAGTGAGCACGCGGACCTGGTTTCGCCCCAATCGGCCCGCACTGTGGAACGGCCACACCCTGTAAGCCCTGGTTGCAACATCCGTGACATTGCCGGCGCTCGCACAGCAAAGCTCCGACTCGGGGGGCCAGCCGTGGAACATCTGTTGCAGTGATCTCACCCGTTTCCAAGCGTGGAGCGCATGGATATATCTTCGCAGTAGCGCACTGCCGATCGAGGACTTCAAATGCCGAAGTATGGCTCAGCCGCTCGCCTGGTTATCATCCCCGCAATCGCCTGGCTGGCGGGCTGCGGGAGCACCGCCAAATTACCCCTTGAGGCCGGCGTGGGCCCGGAGCCGGAACTGCCGGACCCGAACCCCGCCGTTTTTCCCACGATTAATGTGGCGCCCGCCGTGGGCTGGACCGAGGGGCGGTCGCCCCAGGCGCGGGACGGCTTGGAGGTAATCGCCTTTGCCCAGGATCTGGATCATCCACGATGGCTTTACGTTCTTCCCAACGGCGATGTTCTGGTCGCTGAGTCCAACAAGCCACCGGTGCAGAGCGAGGGCTTCAGCATCCGCCAGTGGATGATGCAGCGTACCCTGGAAAAAGCCGGTGCCGCAGTACCCAGCGCGAATCGTATTACCTTGTTGCGCGACAACGACGGGGACGGCGTTGCGGATGAACGCCATGTTTTTCTGGAGAACCTTCACTCTCCCTTCGGCATGGCCCTTGTGGACGAAAACCTTTATGTGGCCAACACTGACGCTTTACTGCGTTTCACTTACAGCGCCGGGCAGGAGCGAATAGAAGAGCAGGGAGAAACTCTGGTTCGACTTCCCGCCGGCCCCATCAACTATCACTGGACCAAGAATGTGATTGCCAGCCCCGACGGATCAACTCTTTACGTGTCCGTCGGCTCCAACAGCAACGTGGCCGAGAACGGCCTGGAGAATGAGGAGGGTCGCGCCGCGATCTGGGCCGTGGACCGGGAAACCGGAGAGCACCGAATCTTTGCCAGCGGCCTGCGCAACCCGGTGGGCATGACCTGGGTGCCACAAACGGAGCAGCTGTGGACAGTAGTGAATGAGCGGGACGAACTGGGCAGTGATCTGGTACCGGATTTCATGACCTCGGTTCAGGACGGCGCCTTCTATGGCTGGCCTTTCAGCTACTACGGGCAGAACGTCGATGAGCGAGTCGAGCCCCAGCGGCCCGACCGGGTCGCCGAGAGCATTAAGCCTGATTACGCGCTCGGCGCGCACACCGCATCCCTCGGGATCGTGTATACGGACAACAGCGACAGTCTTCAACATTACGGAAGCGGCGTCTATATCGGGCAGCACGGCTCGTGGAACCGCAAGCCCTTCAGCGGTTATCGGGTGATCTTTGTTCCGTTCAGTGAAGGCAAGCCCCTGGGAATGCCGAAGGAGGTACTGACCGGATTCCTCAACGATAAGGGTGAAGCGATGGGCCGCCCGGTGGGCGTGGTCATTGATGGCGAAGGTGACCTGTTGGTGGCCGACGATGTGGGGAATACCGTTTGGCGAGTGCGCGGCACTGACGGTCGCGGCATGCCGATCTCCAGCAGTAATATCTGGCGAGTTGCAGAGAACCGACCCCGCGCCGGTTCGGATTTACAGCCCGCGTTTAGCGGAACTCGTTCTCGACAAACTGCTCCGCCTGAATGAACCGAGAGCCGTGGGCGCGACCCGCTTGTAAATTCTTCCCGGGCTTTGGGCCTTTTGTAGATTGTGCAAGCAAAGTTTGCATTCAGGCGGGGCTGCTGGCGCGCATATCCGAATGTGTGGCGCCAAATGTTTCTTGAAGCCGGCGTAATCGCCTCAGCAACGAACCATATGTAAAAAGGGGCGACAAAATGGCGCCCCTGGCATAAGGGTTGCAACTTCGGTTGCTCTTTCCAAGCACACAGCTAGTAGGTATTCACATGGTTACAAAGAACGAAATGGTCGCAATCCTCGCCGCCCTCACTACCGATTTCGACAAAGCAAGCAAACCGCGCGAAGAGCTCGACCGCGAGACCGAAAACCACGACAAAGCCTACATGCTTCGCAAGGACTCCGTACATCAGGAGCAGCGCAAAAGCGTTCGCGTCTGATTCCGTTTACCCTTTCTCTGACCTTCACAACTGAGCCGCTCGCGGTTCCGTTCGCCGCCACCCTGCGCTAGCGCCGCTTCAGGCGCTTCGCAGGCGGCAGTGTCCGACATTTAGTTGCGGACGGCAGCGCTCACGGAGTCCAGCACCCAGTGGCCCCGCTGGTCCCGGCTACACTCCCGTTTGACGGTTTCCCACGCTATCCGGCTGGCGGTCACCTGCCGACTGTCGTCCCGATCATAGCGATCCTGGGCATAGCGGTAAGTTTCCCAGGCGTGATTGTACGCTTCCCTGTAGATGTCTTGCGCCTCCGGCGACAAATAGCTCTGCACCCCGCGCGGCAATTGCGCGTTGCTCGCATATCCCATGGTCCTGCTCCTTTACTTCCTTGTTGTGGTTGAGACTTCCCTGAATATTCCATTCTCGTCGCTGGCGATTGACTCCGCCAAGAGCGCAAGCTGCAGCCTCCGGCAACTCGACCCGCGCCACGTTTTCCGAATTTTGACAACTGCGTCAAAAAACAGCAGGGCTTGAGGCAAACACCATGCCACGCGTTCGCAGGCGAAGCCCCGGGAAAACACAGGTCATTCCGGCACTCACATGGCTGAGATTGCCCAAATACACGATTGAAGTCAGCAAACCCTTGTAAAAACATCCCTCCTGGGTCAACCTCCTGAAAAGGCAAACGCGGCCGTGAGGGGCTCCTCCGGAGCGCGCGTCGCTGCGCGCCTGATGGTGTGCATCCTGCAGCGCCCTCAGTCGGAAGAAGTCTTTCTTAACATTTCTCGCATCACAACTAACTTTTGAGCGTCCGAAATCATGGAAACCTTTGCCTGCGAAATCTATCGCTACAATCCGGAAACAGATCCCAAGCCCCGTATGCAGCGTTTCGAAGTGCCGGACAGATTCCGCTACTCCATGGTGCTGGACGTGCTGGAGTACCTGAAGACCCAGGACACCACACTCACGTTTCGGAGATCCTGTCGCGAAGGGGTTTGCGGGTCCGACGGGATGAACCTCAACGGAAAGAACACCCTTGCCTGCACCACTCGCTGTAATGACCTGCTCAGCGGCAAGCGCAAACTCATCATCCGTCCGCTGCCCGGCATGCCAGTCATTCGAGATCTCGTGGTTGATCTGAGCCTGTTCTATGAACATTACAAAAGCGTCAAACCCTGGCTGATCAACGACGAACCGGAACCCGCCATCGAGCGACTGCAATCGCCAGAGGAGCGGGAACGACTGGATGGACTGTACGAATGCATCCTTTGCGCCTGCTGCACCTCCTCCTGCCCGTCCTGGTGGTGGAACCCGGAGCGGTACGCAGGGCCGGCGGCCCTCCTCTGGTCCAACCGGTTTCTCGAGGACAGCCGCGATACAGGCGAGCGGGAAAGGCTGGATTTTTACGACCAGGATCCACACACCCTTTACCGCTGCAGGGACATACAAAACTGCACCTACGTCTGTCCCAAGGGGCTGAACCCGATGGGGGCCATCAGCGACATCCGCCGACGGATGTTACAGCGCTCCACCTGACTGGGATCTTCAACGGCCCGAGCGGCACGGGGACACCGAGGTGCCGGCACCCCGTCCACCCCGGGAGCCTTTTTTTGTCTTAGGTCCGAAGCCCGGACGATCAGCCCTCAGTGATAGTGCCGACAGGCGCGTGCCACCTCCTCTGCAATACCACTTTCCTCGTCGCAGTGGTCGGCAATATCTGACAGGCTGATCACTCCCACCAGATCTTTGTCCTGCGGGTTGTCGAGCACGATGAGACGCTGCACCTCCTGTTCCCGCATGTTCTTCAGAACCTCGCGGATATCATCGTCCTCCATACAGTAGAGCACTTCCTGGGTTTCCACTGAGCTGACCGGATCGTCCGGCGACTTACCGTCTGCCAACACCCGCACCGCCAGATCGCGGTCGGTGATCACACCGATCAAACGGTCGTCCTTGGCGATGGGAACAAAGCCCGTGTCCAGTTGCTTCATGTGCTGAGCGCACTCACGCACAGTGGCGTTGGCGGCGAGAATATCGGGTTTTTGCGACATTGCTTGTTTGACTTGCATGATCATCTCCTTGCTAACGAAGTAAGCGGCCGCAGCCGCAGTCGGCGGAATCCCCGGGTGCGGCACGCTCAGGCCGCTATCGCCTCGCACTCTTCCTGCGCGCGGCGACATGCCTTTGCACAAGCACGACAATGGTCGTAATCGTGCTTTTCACAGTGCTCGGCACAGCGCGCGCAGACCTGTGCGCAAGCCCGACACAGGACGGCGACCGATTCGCTTCCTCGAGCCAGTGCGGCAGCCGTAACCCTGCACATATCAGCGCAATCCAGGTCCGATCGAATACAATCCACCAGGCTTGCAACCTCCGATTCTCTGAGGCAGTCCGCCGCGCAGATGTCGCAATATGTCGCGCATTCCACTAGTGCGCTGAGGCTGGCGTTGAATGGCTGCGTCATTGGCATCTCCATACTGTGGGTTTCATTGGGTGATCTTGTGATGTTCTTCGGTCGCGCGGGTCGCGCCTCGCCCGGTTCGTAGCAAGGGCCGATCCAAACCGCGACCGGGCTAAGCGCACTTCTGCGGACAAAAAATCTCATTCGAAGATTTCCTGACGGCTGAAGTTATTCAAGGTGCCGGACGGCAGCTCATTGGTCTTTTGCTGAAACTTTCAAGCGCCAAATGTGTAAAGTTTTCAAGGGCGGAGATCTTGTTACACAGCTGTTTGGTTGACCCGCCCGCCAGTTCTCTCTTCGTCCGGCAACAGGTGAAGATAAAGACCCTGGACAATGCCTCCTTAATGCTTTCGTCTAAATCAAAATTCGGGCAAAGATTTTGCTAAAGCCTTGGGGCCTCGCGCCTCGGAACCACGCCCAACGGCGACACCAAATTCCAGGCAGTGAGCGAAGGTTACAGGTGATCGGGCATGAGCTCGACCATCATTCAAGTGCTTTGAGTCGAACCCCTTCATTGGATGAAGGAGGCGGCTGCAGGGAGGAGCCAAAGAGTTGTACCAGCTTAGCGTTCCATCCCCAACACATCAGCATTCCACTGAGGTAGGACCGTGACTAACACAATCGACCCGAGAAATTTCAACACAGTAACCCGCGACACCCTGGCCCTGGTCATGGCTGGCGGCCGCGGAACCCGTTTGAAGGAGTTAACCCTGCAGCGGGCCAAACCCGCCACCCCTTTTGGCGGCAAGTTTCGCATTATTGACTTCACCCTTTCCAACTGCATCAACAGCGGATTGTGCCGCATTGGTGTTCTCACTCAGTACAAGAGCCACTCACTACTGCACCATCTCCATGCAGGCTGGAGTTTCCTGCACTCCCGCTTCGGTGAGTTCGTACGGATCATGCCCGCGGACCAGAACGAATCGAACAGTTCCTGGTACAAGGGCACCGCCGATGCGGTTTACCAGAACATAGAGTTTATCGAGACTCACCGCCCTAAGCGGGTACTGGTTCTGGCTGGCGACCACATCTACAAAATGGACTACGGCCAAATGCTACGGGACCATATCGAGACCGGAGCGGATTGCACTGTCGGCTGCGTGGAAACGCCCATCGAGGAGGCCACCGAGTTTGGCGTCCTCCAGGTCAATCCCCGCCGGCAGGTTTTCAAGTTCGAGGAGAAGTCGCCGACCCCAACACCCATGCCCGGTAACCCCGGGATTGCTCTGGCGAGCATGGGTATCTATGTGTTCGAGACAGACTTCCTCCTACGGGAATTGAAGCGTGACGCGGCGGACCCCCATTCGAGTCACGATTTCGGCAAGGACATTCTGCCGCGCATCATCAACACCGGGCGGGTGACGGCCCATCGATTCCGCGACCTGTACGATGACAATCGGCCGGGATTCTGGCGCGACGTGGGCACACTCGACGCTTACTGGAAAGCCAACATGGAACTGTTGGACGTCACGCCTGAATTCAACATGTACGATGAGCAGTGGCCCATCTGGACGTGCCCGGAACAGCTTCCACCCGCCAAATTCGTGCTCAACAATAGCAGCGCCCGCGGGATGGCGGTGGACTCGCTGATCACCAGCGGGTGCATCATTTCCGGGGCCAAGGTGGAACGCTCCGTCTTCTTCGAAAGCGCGAGGGTGGGTAACCGCAGTACAGTGAAGGAATCTTTGATCCTCCCAAGTGCAGAAATCGGACGCGACTGTCGGATCAGCCGGGCGATTATCGACTCCAAGTGCAAAGTCCCGGACGGCATGGTGATCGGGGAGAACCCGGCCCAGGATAGCCGTTACTTCACGCGCACCCAGGACGGAGTCGTGCTGGTGACCCAGGACATGCTCAACGCCTTTCAAGCCGAACTGGAGGCTCATAAGTCCCCGGCCATTGACCTCACAGCCTGATCCGGCAACCGGCCGACAGAACGCATCAGCAACAACACAAGCTTCGGCTTGTGTTGTTGTGTTGGGTTCCCGGAATCCCGCCGGACGAGACCGGCTAACGGTCGCTTTGCTGCGAGGCCAGCACCGGAATGCTAGGAAACCAGTGACAACATGAGCGAATCTCCATTGACGAACCTCCGGGCTCAAGTGGATCCGGCCATGCTCAAGCCCCGGGTTATCATCCAGGATGTCGCCCCTTGCGTGGATGGCGGACGCTATCCCGCCAAGGCCACCGTCAATCAGGCCATCACCTGCAGCGCCACCATATTCATGGACGGTCACGATCGTTTGGCCGCCCGCTTGCTCTATCAGGAATCCACGGGGGACCGATGGCGGAGCCGGGTCATGCACCCGCGCGGGAACGACCGCTGGGAGGCGGTGCTGGTGCCCGGCCATACAGGTCTCTGCAAGTTTCGAATCGAAGCCTGGTTCGATCAATGGGCCACGTTCTACGATGAGGTCGCAAAAAAACACCGCGCTGGCGTACCGCTCCAGGTGGAACTGGAAGAAGGACGCATGCTGCTGCTCGCCGCCCGCCACTCGCCGCGCCATCACGCGCGGCCTGACCGCCATGACGCCGATTACCTCAGCGAGGTCATTCAGGGGGAAGACGAGTATTCCATCGAGGAGGCTTCGGCAATCGTTGCCGCGGCTCTGCAGGACTTGCAGGAGGCCGAGGAATCACGCGACTCCGGGCAGAAAGTTCGCATCATGCTTGACCAGCAACTCTTCAGAGCCATGGAGGCCCTCGAAGAGCGCCGCTTCTGCACTGGAACGCGGCAGAATTTCAGCATCGACGTGGAGCGGACTCGCGCCGGATTCGCCAGTTGGTACGAGCTGTTTCCCCGATCGGTCACCAACGACCCGGCAAGACACGGGACATTCGAGGATGTCATCGGGCGCTTGCCTGCCATCGCGGCCATGGGCTTCGACGTCCTGTACTTCCCGCCGATTCATCCGATCGGTCTGACAAATCGCAAGGGGCGTAATAACGCAGTTCAGGCCCGCGAGGGGGAGCCCGGGAGCCCCTATGCCATCGGCAGCCCGAAAGGCGGCCACGACGCTGTGCTGGAAGAACTTGGCGGTATTGAGCAGTTTCGCCGCCTGCGCGTGGCGGCCGAAGACTTCGGGCTGGAGATTGCTCTCGATTTTGCCATTCAGTGCTCCCCGGACCACCCCTGGCTTCGGGACCACCCGGACTGGTTCTCCTGGCGTCCGGACGGCACGATCAGGTACGCGGAAAATCCGCCCAAAAAGTATCAGGACATCGTCAACGTCAACTTCTACTCCGCTACTGCGCTTCCCGATTTGTGGGAGGCCCTGAGAGATGTTGTGCTGTACTGGATATCGGAAGGCGTAAAGATCTTTCGTGTGGACAACCCCCATACCAAACCGCTTCCTTTCTGGGAATGGTTGATCTCCCAGGTCCGTGGCGACCATCCCGAAGTCATTTTTCTTTCCGAGGCCTTCACCCGGCCCGCAATGATGTACCAGCTTGCAAAACTGGGCTTCAACCAGAGCTACACCTATTTCATATGGCGCAACAGCAAACAGGAACTGACGGACTACCTGCTGGAGCTGAGCAGTACTGAAGTACGCGACTATTACCGACCCAATTTTTTCGTTAACACGCCGGATATCAATCCCTACTTTCTCCAGAGCTCCGGGAGACCGGGATTTCTGATTCGTGCTGCCCTGGCGACCACCCTCTCGGGCCTGTGGGGAATGTATAGCGGCTTTGAAGTGTGTGAATCCGCTGCCCTGCCCGGCAAAGAGGAGTATCTGGACGCGGAGAAGTATGAGATCAAGGTACGCGACTACTCCGCACCCGGGAATATCGTCAAGGAGATCAGCCGGCTGAACCATATCCGCAAGGAGCACTCTGCCCTGCAAACTCACCTGAACGTACGTTTTCTTGAGTCCCACAATGACCAGGTAATCTTCTACGCCAAGTACACCCATGATCTGGACAACCTGCTACTGATCGCCATCAGTCTGGATCCTCACCAGAGCCAGGAAGCGTGGCTCGACGTTCCCTCAGACCTGGTAGGCGGGGGCATGGGTTTTCCGGTGCGGGAGCTGATACGGGGGGTGTCCATGCATTGGGCCC
Organism: Gilvimarinus sp. F26214L; assembly: GCF_054401055.1. NCBI lineage: Bacteria > Pseudomonadati > Pseudomonadota > Gammaproteobacteria > Cellvibrionales > Cellvibrionaceae > Gilvimarinus > Gilvimarinus sp. F26214L. The sequence goes on from NZ_JBTIYG010000001.1 coordinate 246,459, forward strand.
AAGGCGTACAGCACTGGTACTTCGACCCCGGGGAACTGCCCTTCGCGATCTTTCAGGTGATTCCGCGCCCCTCCTGACTGGAAGGATGCACGGAAGCAGATACGGTGAGTCGCCCAGGAAGAAGGAAACAACAAACGCCGAAACACGGAGAGCCAAATTGCCAACCCGAAGCCACTCGCAAACGAGCGTACCGATCAGCGACGCCACCTGGTACAAGGATGCCATTGTCTACCAATTGCATGTAAAGTCCTTTTACGACAGCAACAATGATGGTATTGGCGACTTTGCCGGGCTCATCCAGAAACTGGACTATATTGCCAGCCTCGGCATCAACACCGTCTGGCTGCTGCCCTTCTATCCCAGCCCGCTGCGCGACGATGGCTACGACATTGCTGAATACTGCGCGGTGCATCCGGACTACGGAACCATGGAGGATGCCCAGCGATTCATCCGTGAGGCCCACGACCGGGGCCTGCGTGTTATTACCGAACTGGTTATTAACCACACCTCTGACCAGCACCCTTGGTTTCAGCGTGCCCGCAAGGCGCCGCCCGACTCTGCAGAACGCAATTTTTATGTGTGGTCCGACAACGATCAGAAATATTCAGAAACGCGGATTATTTTTCTCGATACCGAGAAGTCCAACTGGGCCTGGGACCCGGAAGCCCAGGCCTACTACTGGCACCGCTTCTATTCACACCAGCCCGATCTCAATTTCGACAATCCTGCTGTACTGGATGCGGTGCTGGAAGTCATGGAGTTCTGGCTGGAAATGGGCGTCGACGGTCTGCGCCTGGACGCGGTGCCCTACCTGGTGGAACGGGAGGGCACTAATAACGAGAACCTTCCGGAAACCCACGAGGTTCTGAAGAAGATCCGCGCGAAGGTGGACGCGGATTACCCTGACCGTCTCCTGCTTGCGGAAGCCAATCAGTGGCCCGAAGACACCCAGCACTACTTCGGGGATGGCGACGAGTGTCACATGGCCTTTCACTTCCCGCTCATGCCACGCATTTACATGGCACTGGCCCAGGAGGACCGTTTTCCCATTACCGACATACTGCGTCAGACTCCCGAGATACCGGAGAATTGTCAGTGGGCCATCTTCCTGCGCAACCACGACGAGCTTACCCTCGAAATGGTGACCGACCGGGAGCGCGATTACCTCTGGGACCAGTACGCGTCCGATGTGAGAGCACGTCTGAACCTCGGAATCCGCCGTCGCCTGGCCCCGTTGATGCAAAAGGATCGTCGCCGCCTGGAGCTTCTCCATTCCCTGCTGCTGACCATGCCAGGGACCCCCATACTCTATTACGGGGACGAAATCGGCATGGGCGACAACATTTTTCTCGGCGATCGCGACGGGGTGCGCACGCCCATGCAATGGACCCCGGACCGGAACGGTGGATTCTCCAGAGCGGATCCGGCCAAGCTGGTTCTGCCGGCGATCATGGATCCACTCTACGGCTACACCGCCGTTAACGTGGAATCCCAGTTCCACAATCCCCACTCGTTTCTCAACTGGCTCAAATCCATGTTGGAGATACGCCAGAAGTATCACGCATTCGGGCGGGGCGGCTTCAAGATGCTGTTTCCCTCCAACCGGCGGGTGCTGGCGTACATTCGCGAATACATTCACCCCGGCAACACCGCAGATGGAGAAGCACCAGCAGAGGATGTATCCATCCTCTGTCTGGCAAACATGTCCCGCACCGCCCAAGCGGTTGAACTGGACCTGGCGGAGTACGCCGGCATGGTGCCGCTGGAACTCAGCGGGGGTAGCCTGTTTCCGCCTATTGGCGCCCTGTCCTACTTGCTGACCCTGCCTCCTTATGGCTTTTACTGGTTCCTGTTGGCAAAAGAGACCGCATTCCCGGACTGGTACAGCCCGCCACCCGAACCGATGCCCGACTTCATCACCCTGGTCCTTCGCAGCCGCGTAAGTGAGATTTGTGACATGCCTATCATGGCCACCCTCGAGAACAGTGTCCTACCCGAATACCTGGCAAAGCGACGCTGGTTCGCGGGCAAGGATGCAAAGATCCTGAGCACAAAAATGGCCAATACCCTGGTGCTGAAAGATACGGACAGCAAACAGCAGGCAGACCACCAGGAGCCGGTCATCGTGATGGACGTTGTGGTGGAGCTGAACAAGGAAACTCAGCGTTATCAACTGCCCCTGACCGTGTTCTTTGAAGAATCGGTTCCCCACCCGGCCCTGGTGGATCAGTTGGCGCTTGCGCGTGTCCGCCGGCGCCGCCGGGTGGGTCTGCTCACCGACGCGCTCGCGGCGGACTCCTATGCGCTCTGGCTGGTGCGAGCCATGCAGAAAAAGGAGTCGGAGACCCTCGACGCAGCACTCGAAACCGCACGGAACAGCGGGAAGTCCCGGTTGATATTCGATACCACCAGCGAATTCAATCAGCTTGAACTGGATCCCCAGGAGCTGGAAGTGCGACATCTGCACGGCGAACAATCCAACACCACCGTGATCATCGCCGAACAAGCGGTGCTGAAAGTGTTCCGTCGCCTCTATTCGGGGCCCAATCCCGAGGTGGAGATCAGCCGTGTACTGGCGGAGAACAATTTCCCCAATACCGGCACTCTGTTGGGACACGCAACCCGGGCCGATCCCGACGGGAAGTCCTACGTTCTTGCGGTCCTTCAGCGATACATTGCCAGCCAGGGCGACGCCTGGAGCTGGGTGCTGAACAAGCTGGAACGATTCGCCCACGAAGAAGCCGCAGGACCCATTGATGAGGTCGACTGGTCTATTACAGAAGAGGATGTGCTGGACGAACTGAGCCGCGTCGCCCATGCCATTGGTTTGCGACTGGCACAAATGCATGACGCGCTGGCCCGCTCTTCCCATCCCGCGTTTGCGCCTGAACTCGCAGATCGGGCGCTGTGCGATCAGTGGCGCTCCGACATCAGTGCTGCTCTGGAACGCGCGATCGGCATTCTGCAGCAGGCAAAGCTGGACGAGCGGGACCAGCTTCTTCTCGGTCAGTTAGTGGACCATAAACAGCCAGTGCTGGACCGAATCGCCGAGCTTTGCGCGTTGGGTGCAGACTCGCCACTTATTCGCATCCATGGCGACTTGCATCTGGGGCAGATTCTTGTGGCTCAGGATGACGCCTACTTTATCGACTTCGAGGGTGAGCCCGCCCGGCCACTGGAGGAACGCAGCGCAAAGTCCTGCCCCCTGAGGGATGTGGCGGGTGTGCTGCGCTCCCTCAACTATGTCAGTGAAATGGCGCTGGAACACTTCAATGATCACAGTCCCGTCGCCGACCCCAAAAAGATGCTCGCCAACCTGGAAACCACACTCAGCAATACTTTTCGCGAGGCCTATTTCACAACAGCGGACGACCTGGGGGCCACCTGGCTGCGCGAGGACAGTCGCATGGGGCTTACGCAGTTGTTCCTGCTGGACAAGGCGCTTTACGAAATCGGTTACGAGGCGGCGAACCGTCCCGACTGGGTGCCGGTGCCCTTTCACGGGCTGATCAATATCATCACCGATTGCGGGGTCAGCTTCCAGGGCTGACCCAATGCCTTTGTGGGCAGCGACCAAACTCAACGCCGGCTGCTCTATGCAACAACACGAGTTCGGAACAGGAGAACAAGAATGGGCGAACTGCTCGACCCTCACACACGGCATCTGAACTGGCTGGCCCGGGAGCTGAATCAGGCCACCCTGGCTGATCCTTTCAGTCAATTGGGCCTGCATCCTCTCGGCAACGATACGCAGGAACTGCGCACTTACCAGCCGGGGGCCACCCGTGTCACGGCTCTGGACCAGAACGGGAATGTGCTTTGTATCCTCAAGCCCGTTGGCGAAGGCAGCAATCTCTTCGTGGGAAAGCTCAACAAGGCACACCGCTACCAACTGCACATTGACTGGGGCGATGCAGAACAGGACACGGAAGATCCCTACTCGTTCGGACCGATTCTCAGCGATGTGGACCTGCATCTATTTGCCGAAGGAAAGCACTACAAGCTGAACCGCGCGCTCGGAGCCCATTGCACTACAGTGGACGGCATCGCCGGCGTGCGCTTTTCCGTTTGGGCACCCAACGCGCGGCGGGTTTCGGTCGTGGGCGATTTCAACCAATGGGACGGGCGCCGCCATCCCATGCGGCCGCGCAATCCCAGCGGAGTTTGGGAGCTCTTCGTCCCGCGGCTACAGGCGGGTACCTTCTACAAATACGAAATTCTCGGGGCCCACGGACTTCTGCCGCTGAAAGCCGACCCGGTCGGCTGGCAGGCGGAAGCGGCGCCAGGTGACTCTTCAGTTGTGATGGATCCCACGCCGTTCGAATGGCACGACGACCAGTGGATGGCAGAGAGACAGGAACGACATAGCCACCATGCCCCCATATCCATCTATGAAGTTCACGCCAGCTCCTGGCGCCGCGCAGTGGAAGCGGGCAATCGAAGCCTGTCCTGGCAGGAACTGGGCGATCTTTTGATACCCTATGTCGAGCAACTGGGATTTACCCACATCGAGCTGCTTCCGATCACGGCGCATCCATTCGGCGGTTCCTGGGGCTACCAACCCATTGGCATGTTCGCTCCCCAGGCCGATCTGGGTTCGCCCCGGGAATTCGCCGCCTTCGTCGACCGCTGCCACCAGGCCGGGATCGGCGTCATTGCCGATTGGGTGCCCGCCCACTTTCCCACCGACCCGCACGGTCTGATGCGCTTCGATGGTACGGCCCTGTATGAACATGCCGATACTCGAGAAGGCTTCCACCAGGACTGGAATACCCTGATCTACAACATGGGGCGCAATGAAGTACACGGCTTCCTTCTGGCCAGCGCTTTGCACTGGCTCGAGGAGTACCACCTGGACGGCCTGCGGGTGGACGCGGTCGCCTCCATGTTGTACCGCGACTACTCCCGCAACGAAGGCGAATGGATACCCAATCGCTACGGCGGTCGCGAGAACCTGGAGTCCATCGACTTTCTTCGACATCTGAATTTTGCTGTCGGCGAACGGGTTCCCGGCGCCATCGTCATTGCGGAGGAATCCACAGCCTGGCCGGGAGTGACACAAGCGGTCAGCGAAGGCGGACTCGGCTTCAGTTACAAGTGGAATATGGGATGGATGAACGATACGCTGGAGTATGTCAAACAGGACCCCATCCATCGCCGCTACCATCACGACAAGATCACCTTTGGCCTGCACTATGCGTTCACGGAACGCTACATCCTTCCTCTCTCCCACGACGAAGTGGTGCATGGCAAGGGGTCTCTGATCGGACGCATGCCCGGTGACGAATGGCAGCAGTTTGCCAACCTGCGTGCCTACTTCGGCTTCATGTGGGGACATCCGGGCAAGAAGCTGTTGTTCATGGGAGGCGAGTTCGGGCAGCGCAGTGAATGGAATCACGACGCACAGGTGGACTGGGCGGCGCTCAACGACCACCTGCACCGAGGCGTTCAGCAGTGGGTGAGCGACCTCAACCGCTTTTACCGGCGGCAGCCGGCACTGCACAGCAGCGACGCCGACATGACCGGCTTCACCTGGATCGTGGGCGACGACAAGGACAACTGCGTGTTCGCCTTCTGCCGCAACGGCACCACGGAATCCGCGCCTCCGGTTCTTGCGGTCAGCAACTTCACACCCGTGCCGCGGGACAACTACCGGGTAGGCGTTCCGAGGCTCGGCATCTGGCGCGAGCTGCTGAACTCGGATTCGGAACTCTACGGCGGATCGAATGTGGGCAATGGGGGCGATGTGGTCTCGGTCCCGGAACCGAGCCACGGGCAGTCCTTCTCTCTCAGGTTAACGTTGCCACCGCTCTCCACCATTTTCCTGGTCTTCTGTGACCGTGAAGTAGACAGGCTGCCCGCATGAGCGACTTGCCCGACATTCTGCTTCCATCCAGCTCCCACAGTCTGGGCGCCCACTGGAATGGCCGCGGGACCCACTTTGCGGTGTTCGCCGAACACGCAGAGAAGGTCGAACTGTGCATCTACAGCGGAAACGGTCGACACCAGCTCGCACGGCTGGACATGCCGGACTGCGTGCACGGGATCTGGAGCGGCTATCTGCCCAACGCCCGACCGGGCACCCAGTACGGCTACCGCGTGTACGGCCCTTACGAGCCCAGGCGCGGTCACCGCTTCAACCACCACAAGCTGTTGCTCGACCCTTACGCGCGGCAAGTTGCCGGGGCGTTGAAATGGCACGACGCGCTGTTTGGTTACCGGGTCGGGTCCGGGCGCGGTGATCTGTCCTTCGATCGTCGCGACAGCGCCGCTTACATGCCAAAGGCGGTGGTGACCAACGACACCTTCGATTGGGGCGACGACCGACCGCCACGGATTCCCTGGGAAGAGCTTGTCATCTACGAAGCGCACCTGCGTGGTTTCACAAAGCTTCGCGAGGACATTCCGGCCCACGACCGTGGCACCTTCGGTGCACTGGGTCACCCCGCCATTGTGGACTATCTGCGCCGCCTCGGTGTAAACGCAATCGAGCTGCTGCCCATCCACCTGTTCGCCCGCGATCGCCGACTGGTGGATAAAAAGCTCACCAATTACTGGGGCTACAATACTCTGGGATTTTTCTGCCCGGATCCGGCGTATCTGTCAGATGATACCCTCGGCCAGCTCAAATGGGCGGTCAAGCAGTTGCACAGCGCGGGCATCGAGGTGATTCTCGACGTGGTTTACAACCACACCTGTGAAGGCAACGAAATGGGCCCCACTCTGTCCTGGCGCGGATTTGGAAACTCGAGCTACTACCGCCTTCTACCCGAAGATCCGCGCTTTCACATCAACGACACCGGCTGCGGCAACACTCTGAATATGTCCCACCCGCGGGTGATTCAGATGGTCATGGATTCGCTGCGCTACTGGGTACAGGAGTTCCATATCGACGGATTTCGCTTTGATCTGTGCGCAACCCTGGGCCGGGAGAGCTACGGTTTCGACAAGGGCAATGGCTTCTTCGATGCCTTGACCCAGGACCCGACACTCGCCGAAGTGAAACTCATTGCTGAGCCCTGGGACATCGGACCGGGTGGCCACCAGGTGGGCAACCACCCGCCGCGGTTCGCGGAATGGAACGACCACTTTCGAGACGATGTGAGGCGCTTCTGGCGGCGCGATCAAAACGTGCGCGGCGCCCTCGCCGCACGCCTGCAGGGCTCGGCCGAGATATTCGACAGGGATCATCGCCGCCCCTGGGCCAGCGTGAATTTCATTACGGCCCACGATGGCTTCACCCTTCAGGACCTGGTGTCCTACGAAGGCAAATACAATGAGGCCAACGGCGAAGACAACATGGATGGCACCGACAACAACCTCAGCCGCAACTGGGGCGCAGAGGGGCCCACCGACGACCCGGCGATTGTTACGCAGCGCGAAGCCGTAAAGTATTGCATGCTCACCACCCTCCTCTGTGCCCATGGCACACCCATGCTGTTGGCCGGCGACGAACTGGGGCAATCTCAGCAGGGCAACAACAATGCTTACTGTCAGGACAACGAGATCAGCTGGCTTGACTGGTCGCTGATGCTGACCGAGCGCGGACGACGCCTGCTCGACTTCACCCGGCAGTTGATCGCGTTGCGCAAATCACATGCGTTGCTGCAACCCCATTATTATCAGCACGCACGCATGGAGGTGATTCCGGGCATTCCGGACATCTTCTGGTTCGACCAGAACGGGCTGGAGCTCAATGAAGAGGAGTGGACCAGCGGCAACAGCAGGCACCTGGCCCTTCAACGGGCCCGGCGAGACGGCGACCAGGTGGAACTACTGGTGCTGCTGCTGAACGCCGATGAGGATGTGCAAACCTATTTTCTTCCCCTGCCGTGGCTCGACTACTCCATGGACCTCAACACGAATGAGAACCAACCGGTTTACGATCGGGACGAAGGAGTTGCGCTGGCACCCAGCAGCTGTGCGCTACTTTCAGCACGGATCAGTGCGCAGAAGCTGACCCGTCTGGTAGAGGAACAGAGTGCCGGGAGTGAGGACGACCCAAGGGACGTGAGCGCGCATCACCAAGGTGAAGCCGCACAGATCGAGTCGGCCCATTCCGAGACCGGGGAGCGGGCTCCATGACCGGTTTCGTTCACAACCTTCCTTTCGGTGCTCAGGCAGCCGCTAACGGAGCAACCCGCTTCCGCATCTGGGCGCCGGGTATTGATGAGCTCAGTCTTGAGCTGTTGCAGGCTGGCGGCGGCAGCCAACTCTTCACCATGGAGCAAGATGAACAGGGCTACTTCGCCTGCACCGCACCCGCGCCAGCCGGCAGCGCGTATGTTTACCGACTCCCGGACGGCACCCGCCTGCCTGATCCGGCCTCCCGGTTGCAGCAGGAAGATGTTCACGGCCCGAGCCTGGTGGTGGATCCCACACAGTACGCGTGGCGGCACCTCGACTGGCGCGGCCGCCCCTGGCCGGAGATGGTGATCTACGAAGTGCACCCGGGTTGCTGGGGCGGCTTCCCCGGGATTGAGGCGCGCCTCGGATATCTGGCCCAACTTGGCGTGACCGCCATCGAACTCATGCCCATTGCCGATTTTCCCGGACAGCGCAACTGGGGATACGACGGTGTTCTTCCGTTTGCGCCGGATCGCAGGTACGGCTCCCCGGAAGATCTCAAGCAATTGATTGACACGGCCCACGGCCACAATCTCTGCGTATACCTGGATGTGGTGTACAACCACTTCGGGCCGGAGGGTAACTACCTGCATCGTTACGCGCCGCAGTTCTTCGACGAAGAAAAGTCATCGCCCTGGGGTGCGCAAATCGATTTTACCCGCGCTCCGGTGCGCGAGTTTTTCACGCACAATGCCTTGTACTGGCTTCAGGAGTATCGCTTTGACGGGCTGCGCTTCGATGCAGTGCACGCCATCAGCGAGAAGGACTGGCTGGATGAAATGGCAGCGCGGGTGCGGTCTGAAATAACCAACCGGCATATCCACCTGATCCTGGAAAACGAACGCAACCGGGCCACTCATCTGGAGAAGGATTTCAATGCGCAATGGAATGACGACGGCCATAATGTCTTGCACGTTCTGCTGACCGGCGAACACGAAGGATACTACGCCAATTATGTTCAGGAGCCGGTCAAAAAGCTCCAGCGTATGCTGGAGTCCGGCTTCGTCTACCAAGGAGAGCCGTCACCGGTCCACGACATGCGACCTCGAGGTGAACCGAGCGGACATCTTCCTCCCTATCAGTTTGTTCTTTTTCTGCAGAACCACGACCAGGTGGGAAATCGTGCCTGGGGGGAACGCCTTACCACACTGTGTGATCCCCAGGCCCTGCGCGCCGCGGTGGTCCTGCAACTTCTGTGTCCCCAGATTCCGCTGATATTCATGGATGAAGAGCGGGGCTCGACTTCGCCCTTCCTCTACTTCACTGACTTTCACGGTGAACTCGCCGCGGCTGTGCGGGATGGTCGTCGGCGCGAGTTTCGGGCGTTTTCCGCGTTCTCCGGGAAGGATGCGCAGGACCGGATCCCCGATCCGAACGCGGAGGAGACCTTTCGGAAGTCGGCATCGTTTCACCCCGACGAGAGTCCCGGACAATTGGAATACCACGAGTTCTATCGGAGCCTGCTGCGGATTCGCCATGAGGTCCTGATCCCGGCCATGAACAGGGTAGAAAGCCTCGGAGCACAAATTCACGGCACCAGCGGCGTCGTCGCGCGCTGGCAACTCGCTGACCGGGTACTGGCCATGTTCATCAATCTGTGCGGAGAAGATGAAACCGCGAGCGACGTCGCCGAAGGGGAGCTTGTTTTTGAGAGTCGGGAAGGCGCAGGCGAAGGAGCACGAAAGGGACAACTCCTCCGCTATTCCACCAGCGTGTTCATAAGCAACCACGGGCAGTCCCGGGAGTAGCAGATTGGCTGACAACTCACACGACGCGGCTCTGCAGCAACTGGCGGAAGCAGCGGGATTAATTGTTCACTGGGAAAACTATCGTAACGAAGATCGACAGGTTGCGCCGGATACTTTGCGCAGCATTCTCCAGGCCCTCGGCATCGCCGCCGACAGCGAGGAACAATGTCGCGAAAGTCTCCACCAACTGCACCGGGACAATGCCGGCCAGTGCCCAGGTATGCTGATCACGCGGATCAACCGAAAGCTGCCGCTGCCTCCGGTGCTTCAGGGGGAGCTGGAACACGGCGCAGCGTTGCAGGTGATTGACGGCCAGGGGCGGGAGATGGACGCCCCCGTCCGCCAGAACGGTGCGGGCGTATTCAAACTGACACCACCCAAGGAGCCCGGCTATTACCGGCTGAGAATCCGCGACCGCGATCTCCAACTGGCCGTTGCGCCCCAGTGTTGCACGTCCATTGCCGACCTGACCGGACGCCAGCGCAACTGGGGCATTGCCGCACAGCTCTATTCGCTGCGTCGATCCGGCGACGGCGGTATTGGTGATTTTTCCGGTTTGCGCGATTTCGCGGTGGCCATGGCCCGGGGCGGCGCTCAGGCGGTGGCGGTGAGCCCGGTGCATGCGCTGTTCTCCGCGGACTGCGACCGCTTTAGTCCTTATGCGCCGTCCAGCCGCCTGTTTACCAACGTACTGCACATCGACCCGGGGCAGACATTTTCCGACGACCTGATCAACGCCTGCCTGCATCAAAGCGAAACCGAGGAAAGCCAGCGGGAGTTGGAGCACCTGGAGTTGATTGACTGGCCCCGGGCGGCCCGGCAGAAATTGACATTACTCTGCTGTCTTTGGGAGCAGAGCCACGCCGAGCTGATGGATACGGACACCCCCCTGGGACGCGCCTTTTATGACTTCCGTGTCGCAATGGGGGAAGCGCTGGAGCTCCATTCGGTATTCGAAGCACTTCACGCGCATCACTTTTCCCGTGATCCCAATGCCTGGCACTGGCGATATTGGGAGCCCCGCTACCGGGACCACGGCAGCACCGCCGTCCGGGAGTTCGCCGCCGACCACCGGCACGAGGTTCTGTTTCATAGTTTCATGCAGTGGCTGGCGGACCGCGGCCTGGCGGAGGCCCACCAGGCATGCCGCGACGCCGGGGCCGGGATCGGCCTTATCTCCGATCTGGCGGTGGGAACAGACAGCGGCGGCAGTCACGCCTGGGGCCGCAAGGAAGACATGCTCACGGGCCTCTCTGTCGGTGCGCCGCCGGACATGCTGAATCACCAGGGCCAGGATTGGGGCCTCACCAGCTTTTCGCCGCGCGCCCTGCGTGCCCACAGCTATGCGCCCATGCTGGAAATGCTGCGAGCGGCACTGCGCCATGCGGGGGGACTGCGCATCGACCACATCCTCGGGCTGCGTCGGCTGTGGTTGATTCCCGAGGGCGCCGGCCCGCAGGAAGGGGCCTATCTGCAGTTTCCCCAGGACGAACTGTTGAGCCTGATCGCACTCGAATCCTGGCGGCACCGCGCGATTATCGTAGGCGAAGACCTGGGCACGATTCCCAACAACTTCCGTCAGGACCTGGCGGACACCGGACTGCTGGGAATGGGTGTACTCTGGTTTGAAAAGCACAACGGGTATTTCGTGGAGCCATCCCGTTGGCGACGCAACGCCCTGGCAACGACAACCACCCATGACCTCCCCACCGTCGCGGGCTGGTGGCGCGGACGGGATTTGCACTGGAATGACGAACTCAACCGTCAGCCTGAAGGTCGCAACAGGGAGGATCTGGAAAACGAACGGGAGCAAGAGCGTCGAGCCCTGTGGGCCGCCTTTGAATACGCTGGTCTGGCCAGTGGCGAAAAACCTGGCAGCCAGGACACGGAGCCAGTGATCGACAATGCGTTGGCTTTTGTCGCCCAGACGCCAGCGCCTCTCGCACTGGCTCCGGTGGAGGACCTACTGGGCATCGAAGAACAACCGAACCTGCCAGGCACGATCGACGAGCATCCCAACTGGCGCCGCCGCCTGCCCTATACCGCTGCGGCCCTTGCACAAAGGGAGGAGGTAAGAAGACGCCTGGCAATCCTCGAGCGGTATCGCCAGGGCGATGCCGAAGGGACTGCACAGGACTGATTGTGGACGAAAGCATCCGAGCGACCTTACGCCTTCAGTTGCACAAGGACTTCAATTTCCAGGACGCGCTGGCGCAGGTTCCCTACCTGGCCCGAATGGGTATCAGCCACCTTTACCTGAGCCCGATACATACACCCCGTGCCGGTTCGACTCACGGTTACGATGTGGTGGACTACGGAGCGGTGAGCGCGGAACTGGGCGGCGAGGAGGGTTTTCGCAAGCTGGTGGCGGAACTGCGGCGGCACGGCATGGGAGTCATTGCCGACCTGGTGCCCAATCACATGGCCATCGGCGGCCACGATAACCGGGCCTGGCTGGACCTGCTCGAGTGGGGCATGCAGAGCCATTATGCCGACTTCTTCGACGTGGACTGGGAGGTGCAGGATCCGGTGCTCCGCCACCGCATACATGCGCCCTTCCTCGGCAAGCCCTATGGCGAGGTTCTGGACGAAGGCGAGCTTACCCTCCACTTCAACCCGGATGAAGTACGCTTCTACGTGCGCTACTACGATCACCACTTTCCGATCAACCCGCGCAATTATCGCGAAATATTCGGCCGGCACGACGGGGTTCTGAGTCAGCACGGCGACGCCTTCAAAGCCGCGACATCCAACAAAGGACGACGGGAAAGCAAAGTCGAGGAGGCCCGCCAGCAGTTGCGCGAGGCCCTGGCCAATGACCCCGCACTGCAGCAGCGAATCGACGAACGTCTCCGGGAATACGACCCCGCAATACCCAAAGGACGCACTGCGCTGCACCGGCTGCTGGAGCGGCAGAACTACCGCCTCGCCTGGTGGCGCACCGCGTCGGACGAGATCAACTGGAGGCGTTTTTTTGATGTCACCGAGTTGGCCGGAATCCGGGTTCAGGAGTTGCCCACCTTTGCCATCGTCCACGCCACCACCTTCTACTTGTACAGCGAGGGGCTCATCGACGGGGTTCGCATTGATCACATCGACGGGCTCGCGGACCCGCGAACCTACTGCCGCCGACTGCGCCGCGCGCTTGGCAAACTGAACCATCGCCGGCCAGCGCAAGCGCCCCAGGGTAAGCCCATCATCTACGTGGAAAAAATTCTCGCTCCCAGGGAGCGACTCTCCAAGGAATGGCAGGTCGATGGCGATACGGGCTATGCATTCATGAATGAAATCGGCGCCCTGCTCCACCACCCCGCCGGTGAGGACCCCCTTGGCCGAGCCTGGACGGCGCTTACGGGGCAGCCCCACGATTTCGAAGTGGAAGAACGCGCTGCCCGGCGCCGAACCGTGGAGACCATTCTTGCCGCCGATTTCAATGCCTGCGCACTCGCGCTCCACCAGGTGGCGCGGGCCGACCCTCACACGCGGGACTGGACCCTGCCAGCCATTCGCCGGGTACTCACCGAAATCCTGGTGGAATTTCCCGTCTATCGAACTTACATGGATGCCCGCGGCCGGAGCGCGGAAGACCAGGCCCTGATGGAGGCCACCCTCGCGGCAGCCCGCAGGAACTGTCTGCCATCCGATCGGGATCTGGTGGATTATCTGGACCGCTGGCTGGGGGGCGAACCGCCCTCTTCGGTTTCCCCCATCCGGGCGCGCCGCGCACGACTTCGGGCCATTGCCCGCTTTCAGCAATTGAGCTCACCGGTGGCTGCGAAATCAGTGGAAGACACTGCGTTCTACCGCTATGGGCATCTGCTGTCCCGCAATGAGGTAGGCTCCACACCCACACAGTTTTCCCTCAGCGCGCGGGATTTTCATACCGCCTGTCGCGATCGCAGCCGCCGCTACCCCCATTGCATGCTCGCCACTGCCACCCACGACCACAAACGTGGCGAGGATGTGCGCGCGCGCCTGGCCGTCATCAGCGAAGTGCCGGAGCTCTGGCTGATGCAGGTGGCCCATTGGCGGCAGGCTAACGGACATCTCAAGACTGGAGGCAGCCGGGAAGCGCCGGACGCCGCCGATGAGTACATGCTCTATCAGATGATCGTCGGCGCCTGGCCGCTCGATATCGACCCGGCCGACCGGAAAATGCTGACCAGCTTCAAAGAGCGGGTTATCCAGTGGCAACTGAAAGCATTGCGGGAGGCAAAGCGGAACTCCAACTGGATCGAACCGGACCCGGAGTACGAGGAATGCGCCCGCCACTTCGTGGAAGCGATTCTGAGCCCGGAAACGGGTGCACACTTCATACATGAGCTCGACCAGTTTGTTGGCAGCATCGGTGCTGCCGGTACCTGCAATTCTCTGACTCAGGTATTGGTAAAGCTCTGCGCCCCCGGAGTTCCGGACATTTATCAGGGCTGCGAGCTGTGGGACTTCTCCTTTGTTGATCCCGACAATCGCCGCCCGGTGGATTACCAGCTCCGCAGTCGCCTGCTTGAGGAACTTCAGCATGAGCAAACACGTCATTCACTGGTTCCAGATTGGCGCGATGGTCATCTTAAACAGTTCGTAATCACGACTATACTGAACACCCGCGCAAAAGTTGCCGCCCTCTTCGCCCATGGAACCTACTATTCGCTGAAGGTTGTCGGCGCACAGGAAGGTCATGTGTTCTGCTTTGCCCGTGAGTATCAGGGCCAGGTGATCATTGCGGCCGGCGTGCGCTTTGTGGCGGAAATATGCGAGCGGGAATCACCGCGAATTCCCGCCGAACACTGGCAGGACACCCGCATCCAATTACCGCGGCACCTGCGTGGACAAAGCTGGACCGATCTGTTCACCGATGCCCGTTTCACCGGTGACAGCCTGCCTGCGGGCAGGCTGTTTACCGACTTTACTGTCGCGGCACTGATCAATGACGCGGCCAACACGAGCACCGTCGCCGGCGGGGCCTGAAACGAATGCGATTAGCAGTATCCCATTATGAGTAAACGAGACACGAGCCAAAACGATTCCCCCGCAAGCACTCCAAGCCCGAGCTCTACCAGTGCGGCCGACGCCAAGCGGGACAACAGCCCGGGCTTCCCCTGGCTAGGGATGGATTCACAAGCACTTGCCACCGATCTGGCTCGCCACTTTCACCTCACCCTGGGACGCGACGCCAGCAGCGAAACCCATATGTACCTGTACAACGCGGCGGCCCTGACCGTACGGGACCGCCTGGTGGAGCGTTGGCGCCAGACCCGGGAGCGTTACAAACAGGAGCGGCCGAAGCGAGTGGCCTACCTGTCGCTGGAATTCCTCATGGGGCGGGCATTCACCAATGCTGTGCTCAACCTGGACATTGAACCGTCCCTGCGCAGTGCTCTGAAAAACTACGGGGTGAACATGGAAGAGCTCGCGCAGGAGGAGCGCGACGCAGGCCTCGGCAACGGCGGCCTGGGCCGCCTGGCAGCATGCTTTCTCGACAGTTGTGCGACGCTCGGTTATCCGGTCACCGGCTACGGGATCCGCTACGACTACGGCATGTTTCACCAGCGAATCCGCAACGGATACCAGGAAGAACACCCGGATCACTGGCTGGAAAAAGGTAATCCCTGGGAGTTTGAAGCCCCGGAACACACCAAGGTCGTCAAATTCAACGGTCGGACCGAGGTTTACCACGACGGCGACGGCCGCCACCACGTGCGCTGGGTGGATACAGACGATGTGCTGGCGGTGCCGTTCGATGTGCCGATTCCCGGATACCGCAACGACACGATCAATACTCTCCGCCTGTGGAAGGCCATGGCCACGGAGGAGTTCAATCTGAACGATTTCAATGCTGGAAGTTATACGGAGTCGGTTGCGGCCAAGAACCAGGCTGAACAGATCTCGATGGTGCTGTATCCCAACGACGC
This sequence comes from Gilvimarinus sp. F26214L, assembly GCF_054401055.1. Classification (NCBI taxonomy): domain Bacteria; kingdom Pseudomonadati; phylum Pseudomonadota; class Gammaproteobacteria; order Cellvibrionales; family Cellvibrionaceae; genus Gilvimarinus; species Gilvimarinus sp. F26214L. The sequence continues at coordinate 262,243 of NZ_JBTIYG010000001.1, forward strand.
CAGCGAGAGCGGCAAGGCCTTGCGCCTGCGCCAGCAATACTTCCTTTCCTCCGCCAGCCTCCAGGACGTAATCAACCGCTGGGTGGAACGAAACGGTCGTAATTTTGACGAGTTCAGTGCCAGAAATTGCTTCCAGCTCAACGATACACATCCCGCTGTGGCCGTGCCCGAGCTCATGCGATTGCTGATGGATGATTATGGGCTAACCTGGGAGCGAGCCTGGGAGATCACCACTCAGACCATGGCTTACACCAACCACACCCTGCTCCCCGAAGCGCTGGAGCGCTGGCCCGTGAGCCTCTTCGCCGGGATGCTGCCCCGCATCCTGGAAATCATCAGCGAGATCAACGCCCGTTTTCTGGAAAAGGTCGCCAAGCGATGGCCAGGGGATGGGGCCAAACTCAAGGACATGTCGATCATTGAGGAAGGGGAACACCCGCATTTGCGGATGGCCTTTCTCGCCATTGTGGGCAGCTTCTCTGTGAACGGGGTCGCCCATCTTCATACAGAACTGTTGAAGAAGGGCCTGTTCCACAATTTTTTCGAGCTTTGGCCCGAGAAGTTCAACAACAAGACCAACGGGGTCACCCCTCGTCGCTGGCTCGGGTTCTGCAACCCCGGTCTGGCCCAACTTATCTCCGAATCCGTCGGCGACGGATGGCTGACTGATCTGCAAAAGCTGGAAAACCTGCGCGGGCGTGCGGAGGATCCGGAGTTTCAGCAGCGCTGGATGGCGGTCAAGCGCGACAATAAAAGCAGAGTGGCGGAGCTCATTCAGCGGACCTGTGGACTGGACGTGGACCTGGACATGATCTTCGATGTGCAGGTCAAGCGCATCCATGAATACAAGCGCCAACTGCTGAACACCCTTCACATCATCCATCTTTACGATAAAATCCTGCGCGGCGAGACGGAGGGCATGACGCCGCGCTGTGTCATCATCGGCGGCAAGGCTGCTCCAGGCTATGCCATGGCCAAACTCATCATCAAGCTCATCAATAACGTCGCGGCCATGGTCAACAACGAGCCCAAGTGCGCGCCGTGGCTGCGCGTGGCCTTTGTACCCAACTATCGGGTGACGGTCATGGAAACTATCTGCGCCGGCGCGGATCTGTCAGAGCAGATTTCCACGGCGGGCAAGGAAGCATCCGGCACCGGCAATATGAAGTTCATGATGAACGGCGCCATTACCATCGGCACCCTGGACGGGGCCAATGTGGAAATCATCGAGGCCGTCGGTGAGGAGAACTTCTTCCTCTTTGGCCTGCGCGCGGAGGAAGTGGAAACCACCCGCCGGGATTACGACCCGAACGGCATAATCGACAAGGACCCGGACCTGCAACGGGTGATGTCGATGTTGGAATCCGGGCACTTCAATCTCTATGAGCCCGGACTTTTTGCACCCATTATCGAGAACATCCGCAACCCCCACGACCAGTGGCTCACGGCTGCGGACTTCCACGAATTCATAGAGGCTCAACAGGCGGTGAACGCCGCGTATGGTGACCAGTCGTCATGGGCGCGAATGAGCATTCTTAACACTGCTGCCAGTGGCCGTTTCTCCAGCGACCGGACCATTGCCGAATACGCCAGCGACATCTGGCGGCTCGGCCGGTAAGGCGCGCATACGAGCACTGGAGCCATCCAATTATCAGGCGGACCGAGACTATGCATATTCTGATGATCGCAGCGGAAAACGACGCCCTGCCCGGCGGCAAGGTTGGTGGCATCGGGGACGTAATCCGCGACCTGCCCCCCGCCCTTGCGGCGAAGGGCCACCACGTTTCCGTTATCACCCCGGGTTACCAAATGCTGTCCAAAACCCCGGCGGCAAAACTGGAACAGCGCTTCGCTGTGAATTTCGCCACGCGAAAGGAGGATCTGGAACTGTTTCGGGTCGCAGCTCCCAAGCCCTCCCCGGGAGTGGACAACTGGGTTCTGGAGCACGAACTGTTCGGGACCGGCGGACCGGGCACCATCTATTGCACCCGGGACCGTGAGCCCTTCGCCACCGATGCGAACAAGTTTGCGCTGTTCTGCACTGGCGTGGCGGAGGCCCTCGCCAGGGGCGACCTGGGCGACGTGGACATCCTGCACTGCCACGACTGGCACACTGCGCCCATTCTGCTGCTTCGAAGATCAGCGCCCCGTTACCGTTTTCTCCAGGACCTGCAGGCGGTCTACTCCATCCACAACCTGTCCATCCAGGGTGTCCGGCCTCTGGCCGACAGCCGCTCTTCCCTGAAGACCTGGTTTCCGGACCTGACATTCGAGAAGAGCCTTGTTGTGGACCCCACCCACCCAACCTGCCTGAACTGGATGCGCACTGGTATCAATCTGGCGGACAGAGTTCACGCCGTATCTCCCACCTACGCCCGGGAAATACTGGAACCAACCGACCACGAGCGCCACTTCATCGGGGGCGAAAACCTTGAAAAGGATTTGCAGAAGGCCCACACGGAGGGTCGGCTCATCGGCGTGCTCAACGGCTGCTACTACACTGGCGACGACGACAAACCCGTGGGCAAAGGTCGAATGTGCCAACTCATCGAGTCCAGCCTGGTTCAGTGGGTGGGCGAGAGAACCACGATTCCCGCTGCCCATTTTCATGCGCTGCAGCGAGTCACAGCCTGGCGTCAAAAGCGGCGCCTGGAAAGTTTTGTGGTGACGTCGGTTGGACGATTGACCGACCAGAAGAACCGACTGCTCTGCGAGCGACTCAACGAAAAGAGCGTCCTTGAGCATATTCTGCATCAACTGAACGACGGAATATTCATTCTGCTCGGAAGCGGCGAGCAAAGTTATCAGGACTTCTTCACCCACATGATGGCCCGGCACGACAACTTTCTGTACCTGCAGGGCTATTCTGACGAACTCTCCAAAGCGCTATACAGTTTCGGCGATCTGTTTCTCATGCCCAGCAGTTTCGAGCCCTGTGGAATCAGTCAAATGCTGGCCATGCGCGCCGGGACACCCTGCCTGGTCCACCGGGTGGGCGGCCTCCGCGACACGGTTGAACACGGGGTGACCGGCTTCTCCTTCGAGGGTGACGGCCTGAACGATCAGGCTCGTCAGTTACTGAGGACCTTCAGTCAGGCGATGCGACTCAAGCGAGACAAGCCGCCGATCTGGGGCGAGATGTGTCGCGCAGCCGCCGCTGTGCGCTTCACCTGGGACGCCACCGCCGAGCAACTGCTGAAGGATTTCTACAGCGAACCTTCGTCCCGGGTCAGTTCCGGAAAACAGCTCAGGGCCTGCTGATTCGCAACAAACGAGACACGCAGCAAACGGTAGAAGCGGCGCTGAATGCGCCGCTTCTACTTTTACCCCCTGTTACTGGGTTCTGGGCTGGCCCGATCCGCTGGACCGACCCCCCTTCCGACCAGCCGCACGCGCCTCCTCGGAAGTAAACTGGTGCGCGGTACCTTTGGCGTGTGCAGCCTTGCCTCCTTTACGTCCCGCCGCTTGCGCTTCCTCCGAAGTAAACTCATGTGCGGTACCGCGACGATGCGCCGCTTTACCCCCTTTGCTGGCAATCTCGCGTTGCCGCTCCTTGTCCATGGAAGCGAAGCCCTGATTGCCGCGCCGCCGTTGTTTTTCCTCTGCCATAACTAACCACCTCCGAAACTCAATAAACCCAGCCGAACTGCATCTGTCCTTGTGCGACATCCGACTGCGAGCTCAAAAATCGCAAACTGTATGCCAAAGAAAAACAACTCGTCTTTTCGTCATTTTGATCTGTTTTTTGGAAAACCCATCTGATTTATTGCACCTTGAACTCATTAATTTGTTCACATAAGAATCTGCTGAAATAATTACGGTGCATGAGGCAAAGATTGCAACTGCCGAGTACGAGTTCGGGTTCCTTCTTGCATCATCTGAAAGACTCTCCGTGCCTGCGCCACTTTCGTTTTGTTCATTTTATGAGGTTATGCACCCGAAGGGAGATGATCGGATAGAAACAAACTTTATTGAGTCAAACAGAAATCAGACTCGCAAACGGAGGTAGTCAGATCATGAACAACCCGAAAAACAGCGGAAAGGGCGAAAACGAAACCACACGAACGGATCGGGAGGATAACGAGAAGAACAGCGAGAAAGAAAAGAAGCATGACCAGGATTTGCTGGACGAGGGCATCGAAGAGAGCTTCCCTGCCAGCGATCCGCCCTCCGTCTCGCATGTCGATTGAGGAGCGAGATCGTTCGCTCCGCTCTACAACCCCCGTCAATAGCCCCGAAGGTTTGCGGTCCTACCCGCAGACCTTCGACTGAAGCTCATCTACCCACACGAGAAGCGCCCCATCTGTCGGCTGTGCTTGGTCAGCCCCGCACCGCCAGCGCCACATTCAATCTCTCCGGCCTGATCCGATGTCTTTGTTGCATTTTTGCAACAACGATCGCCAGTACCCTGGTCCTCGGTGCGTGGCATATGGGTTGCACCTTCGGCCGCAGTTAGCCAACCCCCAATGGAACCGATGCGAGGCACGAGCCGTGAGCGTAAAACTCTTCGACAGCAGGGGCGTACCCCTCGAAAAACAGAAATTCACCTGGAAGGAGCTGGCAGGTGAGCCAATCAGTAAACTGGACGATGATGCATTCACCCGGGTGCGGATCATCCTCATGAATGGAATCGAGCAGCAAGCGAACCGCTTCCAGCACATCTGTTCGCAGAGCAACAAGGCTCTGCGCGAACCCCTGGCCAGGATTCGACGTGTAGAGCACCACCAGCAGACCATGGTGAACTGGCTTCTAAGCGCTGACCACTCGCCCCTGGAAACCACCATTGGCTACGAACAGGTGGCGATTGAAGTGACCGCCGCGATTGCTCAGCAGGAGCCGGACCCGTATCTGGCGCAGGTCTACCGCTACGGTCTGCTGGAGGATTTCGATCACATGTATCGTTATTCGGCACTGATGGACCGCGTGGAAGGGAAGGATGCAAATAACATCCTTCAATCCTACACGGATATCATTCCCGGTCGCCCTACGGCTGATGAACACCGTGCACCTGAAAATGATCTGTGCGATCACTATGATCGGACCACGGCTTTGCCGATAACGAAGATGAATGCCTTGACCATCATGTCCGGCGAGTACCAGACCCGAGACTACTACATGAACATCGGCCCCACCTTCAGTGATCCCGTCGCCCGTCAACTCTATGCGGAGATCGCCTCGATCGAAGAACAGCATGTAACCCAATATGGTTCCATCATCGATCCTGACGAAACCTGGATGGAGAAGTGGCTGCTGTACGAAGCCAACGAAGCCTACAACTACTACAGCTGCATGGAATCCGAGAGCAACCCGCGTGTGAAGGCGATTTGGGAGCGTTTCCTCGAGTATGAACTGGGGCACCTGCAAATGGTGAGCGAACTGTTCAAGAAACACGAACGACGCGATCCGGCCGAGATCCTTCCCGAATCCCTGCCGGATCCCATTGCCTATCAGAGCCAGCGCGATTTCGTCAGAAATACCCTCAACCAGGAGGTAAACCTGCGCAAGAACGGCACCCAGTTTGTGGATCGGGACAAAGAGAGCCAGACCTCTCTCGACTACCGCTCCAGCATCAACGCCGAAGGCTCGCCGAGCGACGCCATCGCCGTGGGATACCAGTGGCAGCCCGGGACCGAGATCAAAAACGTCTACGCCCGTGCATCTTAATGGCCGGGCCGCTCTGTGAACGACCTATCTGCTGCGTAGCCAGGCAGTTGCGCAGCTAGTCAGACTACGAGGAATGAATCATGGAAAAATCGGAAACAATTGGCGCGAACCGCACGGGGGTCGACACCTCCCCGATTCTGAGCAAGGCAATGCAAAAAGGCATGGACCAGTATGCCCCCACTGCGGGAAGGCGCGAGGATCTGGATTCGATGCGGCGCGCTCAGCTCCGGGAAGCCGAGCGCATTGGTTCGGTGCCACTGCCGGGCACAACGAAAGGTCTGTTGAAATCACTCATGGAAAAGTTTACGGGCCACCAACCCGCCACCTTCGTCAACAAACTTGGCGAGCGACTCGCTTACGAACGCTCAGGCACACGGGTGTACGAAGCGATGCTGCTCAAGTGCCAGGTTGCGGAAGAACAGGGCGAAATGCCGGTAAGAATTCCCCTGGACCGGATGCGGCAGTTTCACGACGAAGAGGGTCAGCACTTTCAGTTGCTGGTGGATTGTATGAACAAATTGGGTGTGGATCCTACAGCCCAGACACCTGACGCAGATGTTTCCGGGGTCGCCTCAATGGGGCTGATGAAGGTCATTACCGATGCGCGCACCACCATCCCCCAATGCCTTGAGGCCATGCTGTCGCTGGAACTGACTGACAATGCCGGTTGGGAACTCCTGATGCAGCTGGCCGAAGACCTTGGACAAAGCGAGATGGCTGAGCAATTTCAGAAGGCACTCGCTCAAGAGCAGGTCCATCTGGAGGAAATCCGCTCCTGGTACGAGCAAAGCGTCCGCCAGCAGGCCAGTGGAATGACTCACTAAGAGAGGGAGGCGGCGGCACAGGAGCGCCGCCGCCGTTTGGATCCAGGTTCTGCTTAGTACTGTTCCGCTGCAGTCTGGAAGCGGGCGTAAACCTCACTGCTGCCGTCTTTCTTCAAAAGCACCACATCATACGGGGTGAAGCGGTCTTCCACTTCCATACCCGGGCTTCCAAGAGGCATCCCTGGCACCGCCAGCCCGATGGCGTCCGCCGGTTTCTCCGCCAGGAATCGCTCAACTACCTTGGCTGGGACATGCCCCTCGAACACATAGCCGTCGTCTGTGACCGCCGTGTGGCAGGACTGGTATCGGGGCGCGATGCCAAGGCTTTGCTTTTTGCTGTTCAGATCCACCGGGTGGTGGGCCGTCAACCCGTAGCCCGCGCGGTCCATATGCTCCATCCAGTCCTCGCAGCAACCGCAAGTCTCGCTTTTATAGACCTCCAGGGCGACGCCCTTCTGGTGTCGGGAGGAATCCGCCGCGACAGTCGCGACGCTCGCCGACTCGCGAACCGGCTCCTGAGTAGCTTCATTGCATCCCGCCAGCAGCAGGGCCAGGGCAAGTACATAGGGATATTTCATAGGTTCTCTCAGCCTCATCCAAATCTTTCTGCCAGGTCGTTGAAAACCCTCTGGCAGCCCGGGCTGCAGCAGCCCAAAGTGTAGATTAGTGCATTAGAGGGCGTCGCGAAAGCCGTCCGCCCGCTCCCCGGCTGGGGTGGAGCTGAAGAGTCTGTGTCAGGACGGTGCCACAAGGCGGTTACAGGTCGCCAGCAGGCTCCCTCCCGCGGGAACGAACTTTGCTCTGCTGTATCGACACAGGAGCGGTACCGGCACCATAACCGCTTTTTCTGGTTTGCCCGGCACACCGACGCAGATATTTTTTGCCGGGCGGGATGACCTATATGCTTGCTGGATGCGAGACCTGAGATGATTTTGCGTGGCGCCGCTCTGCTATTGCTCGGTGTTGCAGCCACAGGTGGTTGTACCGGTGGAGGCGCGCCACCCGGTGAGGATATGCGAACCACGGGGGACCCCCGGCAAGGCGCCGCCCTGATTCGCGAGTTTGGCTGCGGCAGTTGTCACACCATTCCCGGCATCCGATCCGCGAGAGGCGTCGTGGGCCCACCTCTGGACTTCTTCTCCCGCAGGACTTACATCACTGGGCGCCTGCCTAATTCCGAGCAGAATCTGGTGCTATGGATCCTCAATCCACAACAAGTGGACCCGCTCACCGCCATGCCACCAGTCGGCGCCAGTGAAAAGCAGGCGCGTCATATCGCCGCGTACCTCTACACCCTGGAATAGCCAGCCGGAATCAGCAAAAGGAGAGAAACAAATGCCCCAAAGAGCTATCCGCCCCACCCTCGCGGTTCTCATGTTGGTCAGCGCCCTCTCCCACTCCCAGGACGAGACGCAGCCTCCGGAGATCCGCGGTCACGTGGAGAGCCGTCATTACAAGCAAGGCGTCGAGCTCATCACCCCTCTTCCCAAGGGCGAATGGCACCTGCCTGCCGGCGACTACGCCAACACCCGCTACAGTCCTTTGGGGCAGATCAATACCTCCAACGCTTCACGCCTGAAACCCATAACCACCATGTCCACTGGCGTGCCGCAGGGGCATGAGGGATCGCCCCTGGTTGTGGGCCACACGATGTACGTGGTCACCCCGTTCCCCAACAACCTGATTGCCATCGACCTCACCGAGCCCAGCGGAGCTCTCAAGTGGATTTACGAACCCCACCCGAACCCCCAATCGGTGGGAGTCGCCTGCTGCGATGTGGTGAACCGGGGTGCCTCCTACGCGGACGGCAAGATCATGTACAACACACTGGACGCCCATACGGTGGCGGTGGACGCGGAAACCGGCGAGGAAATCTGGCGGACCAAGGTGGGCGAAATCAATCGCGGCGAGACCACCACCATGGCCCCACTGGTGGTCAAGGACAAGCTGATCGTGGGCAACTCGGGCGGCGAGTTGGGTGTGCGCGGAAAAATACTGGCGCTCAATATCGAAACCGGGGAGGAGGTCTGGACTGCCTATAACACCGGCCCCGACGAGGAGGTTCTTATCGGCGAGAACTTCAAACCCTGGTATCGGAAAGATCAGGGCAAGGACCTTGGCGCAACCACCTGGCCCGGCGATGAATGGCAATTGGGTGGTTCTACAGTCTGGGGATGGGTTTCCTATGACCCGGAACTGGATCTGATCTATTACGGAACGGGCAATCCCGGCGTCTGGAACCCGGACAAACGCAAGGGGGACAACAAGTGGTCCTCCTCCATCATTGCACGGGACCCCGACACGGGCATGGCGCGTTGGGCCTACCAGATCTCTCCACATGACGCCTGGGATTACGACGAGATCATGGAAAACATCCTGGTGGACATGGAGTTCAACGGGGAAAAACGCAAACTGCTGATCCATCCGGGACGCACCGGTTTTGTCTTCGTCCTGGATCGGGAAACTGGAGAGCTGCTCTCGGCGGAAAAGTTCGTGCCGTCCACCAACTGGGCGGACGGCTTCGATCTGGAAACGGGTCTACCCCGGGAGAATCCGGAAAAGCGACCGCATTTCGGTGAAGTCACGCGGGACATCTGCCCCTCCTCCACCGGCGGAAAGGAGTTTAACCCCGCGTCCTTTTCCCCACGGACCGGGCTCGTCTACATCCCGGCCCACAATACTTGCATGGATTTTGAGCCCATCGAGGTGAGTTACATCGCCGGCACGCCCTACCTGGGTGCCGAAGTAAGAATGAAGATCGGGCCCGGAGGGTATCAGGGGGAACTGGTGGCCTGGGACCCGGTGGCGGGTAAAAAGGTCTGGGGAATCAAGGACGAGAAGTTTCCCATGTACAGCGGCACCCTCGTAACTGCGGGAGATCTGGTGTTTTTCGGAACCATGGACGGCTGGTTCAAGGTGGCCGATGCGCGCAACGGTACCGAACTCTACAAGTTCAAACTGGCCTCGGGAGTTATCAGCAATCCCATGACCTACCTGGGCCCGGACGGGCGGCAGTATGTTGCGCTCTACGCCGGCGTGGGCGGCTGGATGGGGGCGGCCGCGTTTCCTTCGACTTCCACCGACGATCCCTATGCGATGCTTGGAGCCATGGGCGCAATGACGGAGTTGCCCAGGAATACAGCTCCTGGAGGTGTGCTGTATGTGTTCGGACTCTAGCAGGTTGATCCCGGGCCCGCTGCGCCACCGGATTGTTCCCCGTCAATGGCTGGCCGACGGCCACACGCGTACAAGCTGGAAGCGCGCCTTCGGGATACTCGCGGTCACGGCCAGCATCGCGGCAGGCGCCGGTTGTGAACGCCCTGCCTCCAGCGGCGCCAATGCCGTGGGCACCGCACCGCACATCGACAGTTTTCAGGGCCCGCTGCCCGGAACGGCGCCCGCGCCAGAGTTACCGCAAAACCCCTATGCCGATGACCCGGTTGCGATTCGCGAAGGTCGCGATCTGTTCGTGCAGTTCAATTGCTACGGTTGCCACGGGGGGCGCGCCGGTGGCGGCATGGGCCCCAGCTTGCGCGACCAGGTCTGGCTCCACGGTGAATCTCCGGCCCATATTTTTGCCTCCATCGCCGAAGGGCGACCTCACGGCATGCCGGCCTGGGGAACCATGCTTTCCACCGAACAGATGTGGAAGCTCACGGCCTACATCACCTCGCTCAGAACAGAGCTTGAACCTGCAAAGCCCTGACAGAACCGGGCAGGAGCGAGGCAGAAACCCGCAACAGCAAGGACGAGGTACCCACCATGACAGATTCACCGACCGCCCTCCTCGTGGCCACCCTTTGCTGCAGTGCGCTTGCGCTGCTCGGCTGCGACAGCGGGCGGACCGATGGAGAGCGCCAGCGTAGCGGACCCGCCGGGTACCAGGAAGGCGAATCGACGGAGATGGCCCTGGGGGAGCAGGCTCTGGGTTGCGATGAACTACCGGACACGGCGCAACTGGCAGCCTGGTTGCGGGAAGTTCCCGACGAGGGGGAGGCCGGCGGGCTGTTCAGTGGCCGCCAGGAGTGGGCAGCGGTGGTGAACCGGCAGGGAGAACTGTGTGCAATGGCCGTGTCTATGGACGACGCCGCCGCAGCCTGGCCCGGTTCAATCAACATCGCGAAGGCCAAGGCATTTACAGCCAATGCCTTCAGCACCGATCTGATGCCCCTTTCCACGGCGCGTCTCTACACCATGAGCCAACCGGGCCATTCTCTTTTCGGTGCCGCCAACGGCAACCCGTTCAAGAGTGATTGCCTCGGCACTCCGGAAGACCCCGACCGCGGCGTGGGCGAAGTATGCGGCGGTGTGATCACCTTTGGCGGCGGACTCGCGCTCTACAAGGACAAGACAAAAGTGGGCGGTTTGGGTGTGAGCGGCGACACCCCCTGCGCGGATCACGAAATTGCCAAGCGCATCCGGACCGCCGCCGGACTCAACCCGCCCCAGGGACAGGCAGTGGATGACATTCAGTACGGCATCGCGGACGACCCGTCCATTTACATTCACCCCCTGTGCCCCAACACCTGGCGCAACGGCGAACAAATCGGTGAGGAAAGCCCCGTCAAAGGATACCGGGACCAGTGACGGGCCTGGCCCCTCCTGGTCCGCTGCAGTCAGCTGAAACCGTTCGTGGTCACGGCGATTCGGCTTCCGCTTCCGCAGCCTGGTTCTGCATCATCTGGTTCATCATCTGCTGCATCATCTCCATGCGGTTTTGCATCATCTCCAGGCGTTGCTCCGTCGGCATCGCGCCCATGCCACCACCCCGCTGAGGCGCCCCCCGGTTCATCATCTGCATGTTCTGCTGCATCGCTTCCCGATGTTGGCGCAGCAGGTCCTGGCGCTCCTGGGGGTCATCCGTCTGGTGGATCCGGTCCATCATCTGACTCATCTCCTGCATGCGCTGCTGCATCCGCTCCTGGGATTGCGGCTGAGACCCTGCACTCGCACCGGGCCGCTGAGCCTGCCGCTGCTGTTCGATCTGATCGCGATTCTGCTCCATCAGCTCCTGACTGGGCGTCTGTCCCTCCCCCTGCGCAGGTGGTCCTCCAGGACGGCTTCCTCCATTTTGCTGCGCCAGTACGGGTGCACAGAACATTGTTGCTGAGAGGGTAATGGTTGCGACGATGGATACGATTGACTGCTTCATAGCGACCTCCTGTAAGCAAGCCTGGCGGTTCCAAACCGAGGGTGGGATGAAGCCTGCATTTTCGATTCCCACTTGCACGAGGCGGTCGGATGGCACCCTGTTTGCGACACCTCGCCACTTTCATCCGCCGTCGATCATCAGGAGGAGACCTATGAAAGCGGTTGTTTTTCACGGCCTGGGCGACATTCGCCTGGACGAAGTTCCCGAGCCTCAGATTCAGGAGAGCGGCGATGCAATCGTCCGCCTCACCACCAGCGCCATCTGCGGCACCGACCTCCACTTTATTCGAGGTACGATGCCGGGCATGAAGGAAGGCACGATACTCGGCCACGAAGGCGTCGGAGTAGTGGAAAAGCTGGGCCCGGACGTGCGTAACCTGGAGGTGGGCGATCGGGTTGTCATCCCCTCCACCATCGCCTGTGGCTTCTGTGCATACTGTCGTGCCGGCTATTACTCCCAATGCGACAACGCGAACCCTCACGGTAACCAGGCTGGAACGGCATTCTATGGCGGCCCGGAGTCGACCGGCCCCTTTGATGGTTTGCAGGCGGAGAAGGCGCGCATCCCCATGGCCGCCGTCAACCTCTGCAAACTGCCCGACGATATCACCGACGATCAGGCCATACTCCTTTCGGATATCTTCCCCACCGGGTATTTCGGCGCCGACCTGGCGGACATCAAACCCGGGCATACGGTCGCCGTATTCGGTTGCGGCCCCGTGGGTCAGTTTGCCATCGCCTCCGCGAAACACATGGACGCGGGGCTCATCTTCGCTGTGGACTCCGTGCCCGATCGACTGGAGATGGCCCGTCGCCAGGGCGCCGAAGTCATCGATTTCAATGCCGAAGACCCGGTGGAGAAAATTCGTTCACTTACTGGCGGCATCGGTGTGGACTGTGGCATTGACGCGGTCGGGGTGGACGCGGAGCACGCCCATCACGGGCCCGCGAAGTCTCAGGACGAAACCTTCGCCCCCGAGCGACGGGCGGCCGCTCCTGAACAGGCTCCGCAAGGTGATCTGTGGAAGCCGGGAAGCGCCCCTTCCCAGGCGCAGCGGTGGGCCGTCGAAGCGCTTGCCAAGGCCGGGACGCTCGCCATCATCGGGGTCTATCCGCCTGCGGATATGACCTTCCCGATCGGTCGGGCCATGAACCGGAACCTGACAATACGCATGGGCAACTGCAACCACCGAAAATACATTCCCAAGCTTGTGGAGCTTGTCCGGTCCGGCGTAGTGGATCCGGTGGAGGTTCTCAGTCAGCATGAAGCCATGGACTCGGTGATTGGTGCATACCAGGCATTCGACACCCGCAAGCCGGGCTGGCTGAAGGTGGCGTTGCGACCGATGCAGTGACTTCTCGGGCGGGCCGCCGGAACGATTCACCCCGGTGCCCCGCCATGCGCTGAAGGCACTTCAGCGCATGAACCTGGTGGCGAGTGTTGTGGGACTCTCCCGATGGCCCGCCGCTCCGCGCGCTGCACGGGCCCGGTCGAGCATCTGTTCAAACTCCGGCTTGAGGTCCGAGAGTGCCTCGCGAAGGTCGTCACCTTCCGCGCTGGCGAGCGCCTCGCGATACGCGACCACGGAGCGCTCTTCCAGCTCACCGAGGTGATCGATGTAAACGTAAGCATCGTTGTCGTTGAGAGCGGCCAGAAGCCGGCTGCGGTATTCTTCCAGTCGCAGTTCGAGGTCAATGTCTTCGTCGTTAATGGACTCCACTTCTGCGAGGCTCGCGAAGGGCCGAAGCTGTCGCTCGATGCGCTCCCGCTCGGCGAGATTGCGCGAGAAGAAGGTGGCCAGATCCCGGTCCTGGATCCGCTCCCGTGCGTCCCGGTAAAATTCATTGCCTTTGCTCAGGATCCACAGCAATTTGTGAAGGGCTTCCGATTCGCGATCCATGGAGTACCTCCCCCGATTATCGTGCGAAAAAGGTGGTTTACCAGCAATGCCTACGCCATTAGTCCCGTCGAGGCTGGTCTGTTTTCTGCATCGTCTGTTATCTTCATCGAGAGGCGCCGAATGGCATCTGCCACAATGGGCCCGGTACCTGGAGGTGAATACAGCCGGTACCTGGAGGTGAATACAGATTGGCGGTTCAGGATCAGGAGCAGCCCCATAACCTGGAACAGCTGCTGGAACGATTGAAGGAAAACACCTGTGCTGGCGACAGCGTCAGCGTCGGGGATATGCTGGACGCCGTGGGACGGCGCTCCTTCGGTCCCGTTCTGCTGTTGTTCGGCGTCATTCCCGCGTCTCCCCTGAGTGGAATTCCCGGGCTGCCGAGTGTAATTTCAGTCCTTGTGCTACTGGTCGTAGTGCAATTGCTCGCAGGGCACAAGCACTTCTGGCTCCCGGCTTTTTTGCTGAACCGCCGAGTACCCCGCAGCAAGTACACCAAGGCCCTGTCGTTTCTTCAGAAGCCCGCTCGCTGGATCGATCGCCCCCTGCACCCACGGCTGCAACTGCTCACCCGCGGTCCGGCCGAGTATGTGATTGCGGTGGTGTGCCTGGTGATCGCCCTCACCATGCCGCCTCTCGAACTGGTCCCTTTCGCCAATACAACCACGGGCATAGCCCTGTCGGTCTTCGGACTGGCGCTCACAGCCAATGACGGCTTGCTGGTCATGATCGGGCTGGCGGTGTTTGGCGTAAGCGTGTTTCTGGGTGTGCGTGCGCTGTTATGACGCGCGCGCTTCGATGAAAAGCTAACGGATCAAGCGCGCGCCCAACCAGCCGGCTGCGAAGGCGATGCCCACCGAGGCAAGGGGATGGTCAATAATCGTAATTTCAGCCTTTGTGACCCATTCTTTCAACGGACTCTGCTCTTCCCCGTAAGCCGCGCGGAACTCACCATTGCCCTCCGTCTCGCTGCTACTACCGGCCTCCGTTTGGCTCGCGTGTGTTTGGTCCTCAAACGGGTAAGTCATAGGCGTTCTCCTGGAAAATGTGTGGGCTCATGCATAATGAAAGTCAAGGACTGTGCCAGAGATCAGCCGGCGCGATACCGGTTTTCTCCGAGGGCGGTGGAAATGATGTCGATGTGAAGTGCTTCACTGAGCGGTCGTTCATGGGTCCACTTTCGTGGGGTCCAACCGCCGATCAGGGAGTCTCGTCCAGTATGACAAAAGACAGGAAGGTGGTGAGCAGGCTCAGGGCGGCGATGAACGGCAGAGTCGGAAAGGCCAGCATCACCATTCCCGAGCCAATCCAGACCGATTTTACAATCTCCTTCTTCTTTCGATAGCGACGCGTGTAGCGGCGCCCGTGGCTGTGGGCCGGATCAGGTGCGCAGGTGCGGGACCAGTCCGGCAGCAACCACTCCAATATCCGCATCTTTCCTTCCTCCGGGTCTGCAGCCAGGTTAGACACCTTGATGGGCGCCGCACAGCGGCCCCCAATCGGCAAGGGAATACAGGTACAGCAATGTTCGGGCCGCCGCTTCACATGGACCCTGTGGCTCCCGTACACTTAAGCCCAACATTCCCAGGGGACAATGCGCTTGTGAACTCCAACGTCAACTCTGTAGTTATCGTCGGCGCCGGTCAGGCTGGCTGCCAGCTTGCCGACAGCCTGCGCCAGCTGGGCTTTTCCGGCCGAATTGATTTGGTCGGTGAGGAAAACTCCCTCCCCTACCAGCGACCGCCGCTGTCGAAAAAATTCCTCGCCGGCGAAATTCCCGCCGAACGCCTCCTGCTGCGGCCCGAGAGCTTTTACCAAAAAAACGAGATCCATATCCGCCCCCAAACCCAGGCCGTGCGGCTGGATCTGGAGAAGCAGGACGTGCACCTGAGCAACGGTGAGGTCCTCCACTATGACCGTCTGGCTCTCTGCACCGGGGCGCACGTATTCCGCCTGCAATTGCCTGGCAGCGATCTTGCGGGCGTCCACTATCTGCGCACAGTGGAAGATGTGGAGCAAATCAGGGAGAGGCTCACGGATGTTCGCCACGTAGCCGTGATCGGTGCCGGCTTTGTGGGCCTGGAAACGGCGGCCATGCTCGCCCAACTCGGCAAGTCAGTCACCGTGGTGGAAACCCAGGACCGGGTCATGGCCCGCGCCGTAGCGCCGGAGATCTCGGGCTTTTTTCAGACGCTTCACGATGAACACGGAGTCCGGATACTCCTCGGACACGGAGTCACAGCCCTGGAAGGCGAATCCGGAGCGCTGTCCGGGTTGCGGTTGAGCAACGGCGAAATCGTTCCGGCCGAGCTTTGTATTATCGGCGTAGGCATTCTGCCCAACGTGAGTTTGGCGGCCGACGCCGGAATCCATTGTGAGAACGGAATACAAGTGGACGAGTTTGCTCTGACCAGTAATGATCGTGTGGTGGCCGCGGGGGACTGTGCCGAACACCCCAATGAGCTTCTGCAGCGGCGTCTGCGGCTGGAGTCTGTGCACAATGCGATCGAGCAGGCGAAGACGGCTGCGGCCAGCATTCTCGACCAACGCAAGCCCTACCGTCAGTACCCCTGGTTCTGGTCCGACCAGTACGACGTCAAACTGCAGATGGTGGGAATCTCCCACGGTCATGATCAACTGGTATTTCGGGGGGATCCTGAGTCCCGTCGATTCTCCTGCTTTTACTTCAGGGAGGGACGGCTGCACGCGGTGGACTCCATCAATCGCCCGGCCGACCATATGCAGGCGCGGCGTTTGCTCAATAACCAGATTCCAATTACCCCCGAACAGGCTGCCGACCCCGACTGCAACCTCAAAGATCTGAACCCATGACGCATCTACCACTGAGCGCCGAGGACATTCGCGCACTTGAACGAAAGGCGAAAAACCTCCGCCTCAATCGCATTCGCAGGCACATTTTTCTTTGCGCGGATCAAACGGAAGCCAAGTGCTGCAGCAGGGAGGCGGGCCTCGCATCCTGGGATTACCTCAAACGCCGAATCAACGAGTTGCAGGATGAACTGCAGTTTTCAGTTCAGCGGACCAAGGCCAACTGCCTCAGGATTTGTCAGGGCGGCCCTATCGCTGTGGTTTATCCCGAAGGCGTGTGGTACCACTCCTGCACCCCGGAAGTTCTGGAGAAGATTATCCAGCAGCACCTGATCGGCGGCCAGGTAGTGGATGATTATAGGATCCGGATTGACTAGCCCGGTCAGCCGGCGACGAACTGTTTGATCCCGACCGCAATAAACTCCACAGCAATCGCAACAATGATCAAACCCATAACCTTGTTGCTTATGGCAATGGCCGTCGGCCCGACCTTGCGCAGCAACTTCCCGCCCATGCGCAGGCTGATCCAGATGATGCTGCCAATGATAAGGAGACACCCCATCATCAGTGCGTAATGCTCCCACAGGTTACTGCGGAAACTGAATACGATCACCGTGGAGAACGCGCCCGGTCCTGCCAGCAAGGGAATGGCAATGGGCACCACCACCTGGGTCTTGACCCCCTGCCCCATTTCCGAGTCGGCAGTGCGCTCGCTGGTGGTACTTTCATAAATCATTTGCATCCCCATGACCAGCAGCAAGAGCCCGCCGGCAATCCGGAATGATGGCAGGCTGATTCCAAAAAAGCGCAGAATGTCTTCTCCGAGAAAAAGTGAAATCAGTAGCGCTGTGGTCGTTGCGAAGGCAACCTGCCGCGCCAGTCGCTTGTTCTCGGTCCTGGACAGCCGGGCGGTAATTCGGACATAGATGGGTAGTATCATCAGCGGATCCACGATCGCAATCATCGCGATCAGGAATTTGCTGTACTCGGTTAGCGGAAGCGCCAGTTCCAACAAGACGAAAAGCCCTCTATTGTTTTTTTAAGTGCCGGCCGGCGGTTACTCCCGGCTTACCTGGCGCATGGTGACGAACTCTTCCGCCGCAGTGGGGTGAATACCCAGAGTGCTGTCGAAATCCGCCTTGGTGGCCCCCGCGTGCATGGCCACGGCAAGCCCCTGTATGATCTCCCCGGCCTCATGGCCCACCATGTGACAGCCGAGCACCCGGTCGCTATCCCCGTCCACAACAAGCTTCATGTAGGTTCGCTCCGTAAGACCACTCAGGGTGTGCTTGATGTGTCGGAAGTCCGTCTCGTAAACGCGAACATTGGTACAAACCTCCCTCGCTGCAGACTCGCTGAGCCCGACCGTAGCAACGTTAGGCTGGGTGAATACCGCCGTGGGCACGTTGCGGTAGTCCACGATACCCTTGCCATTGCCAAACAGGTGTTGCGCCAGAGCCGTTCCTTCCGCCAGGGCTACGGGTGTCAGTTCCGGGCCACCGGTGATATCGCCGATGGCGTAAATGGAATGCTCATCCGTGCGATTTTGGCGATTGACCTGGACGACGCCGCGCTCGTCGCACCGAACCCGGGTGTTCTCCAGCCCGAGAGCGTCAGTCATGGGTCGGCGACCCGTGGCAAACATGACTTGATCCACGCGACACAAACTATCATCGCTCAAATGCAGTTTCAGGCCTTGCTGATCCCGGGTGATGGACCGCACTTCGGTTTCCAGGTGAAGCTGTACGCCTTTTGCACTCATTTCGCTTTGAATATGTTGGGCAACGTCCTCGTCAAAGTGGCGCAGCAGCCGGGGCCCCCGATGCAAGAGGTGCGTGATCACTCCAAGACCGTTGAAAATGCTAGCAAACTCCAGGGCGATATAGCCCGCGCCGACGACGGCTACCCGCTTCGGGAGTTCGGGCAGGTAGAACACCTCGTTTGACGTGATTGCGTGTTCCGCGCCAGGCAGGTCCGGAACAAAGGGCCAGGAACCCGCCGCAATAAGGATGTAACGGCAGGAGAAGGACTTCCCGTCGACCTCCACCTGCTGGGCATCGATCAGGCGCGCGTGCCCGCGATGGAGTTCCACGCCGGCGTTTGTCAGCAAATTGCCGTAGACGCTGTTGAGCCGCTCGATTTCCCGGTTCTTGTTGTCGCGCAGGGTGGGCCAGTCGAAACCGACTTCGCCGAGTTGCCAGCCGAACCCTGGTGCGGCAGCGAATTCCTCGCTGAACTGGGCCCCATACATGAACAGTTTCTTGGGAACGCAGCCGACGTTGACGCAAGTGCCGCCGAGATAGCGGCTTTCCGCTACCGCTACCCGAGCCCCCAGTTGCGCAGCCACCCGGCTGGCGCGAACACCGCCGGAGCCGGCGCCAATAACAAAGAGGTCGTAATCGAAATCTGCCATTGCCAATCTCTCATCGCCAAATGACCCGGGATACTAACCGGAGCTTGAGTGGATTGCGAGAGCCGTGCCGGGACGCACGGCGAAAGCCGCTGAATAACTTGGAGCTTAATGGAGCTTAAACTTGCCGGGCGCCACAGGCATACGGACGAACCGCGCTGTCAGGCTCCCCCGTCGACCGGCTGGAACCAGTTGAGCTTGTGATGAAGCAAGACCACTTCGCCGATGATGAGCAGCGTGGGCCCATGTACATCCTCGTCCCGAATCCTCTCGGCAAGGTCCGCAATGGTCGCCACAAAAACCCGCTGCTCTTCAGTTGTGCCTTTCTCGATCAGTGCCGCGGGAGTGCGCGGGTCGCGCCCGTGTTCCACCAGCCGCCGGCAAATATCAGGCAGCCCCACGAGCCCCATATAGAAAACCAGCGTCTGACGAGGGTCGAGCAACTCGGGAAACTCCACGTTGGCGCTGCCGTTTTTCAAATGCCCGGTAATGAAGCGCACCGATTGAGCGTAGTCACGGTGGGTCAATGGAATGCCGGCATAACTCGCGCAGCCGGAAGCCGCAGTAATGCCCGGCACCACCTGGAACGGAATGCCCTGCTCCGCCAGTTTCTCGATCTCCTCGCCGCCGCGCCCGAAGATAAATGGATCGCCGCCCTTGAGGCGCAAGACCCGCTTGCCTTGGTTCGCCAGATCCACCAGCAGCTGATTGATCTGCATTTGCGGTACGCGGTGATCGCTGCGGCGTTTACCAACGTAAACCCGCTCCGCGTCCTTTCGCGCGAGGTTAAGCACCGCTGAAGAAACGAGGCGATCATAGAGCACCACATCTGCCTGCTGCATCAACCGCAAAGCACGGAACGTAAGCAAATCCGGATCACCCGGGCCGGCACCCACCAGGTACACCTCTCCCCTAGTGCCGATCCGATCCGGGTTGCTCAACTGCTCTTCCACCAGTCGCTCTGCAGCCGGCAGATTACCGCTGAGGGCCAGTTCAGCAGGAACTCCCTGCAAGGCATTCTCCCAGAAGCGGCGGCGCTGGCGGGCTGACTGAAAGACCTGCTTCGCTCGCTCGCGATACCTGCCTGCGAGCTTCGCCAGGCTGCCGTAAGCCGCCGGTACAAGGGATTCGATCCGGGCCCGAAGCTGCCGGGCAAGGACCGGCGCCTGACCACCACTGCTGATGGCAACGATAAGGGGATCGCGATCGATGACTGCAGGAGTGATGAAGTTGCTGAGCTCGGGATTGTCGACCACATTGACCAGGCAGCCCTGGTCCATGGCCGCTTTGGACACAGCGGCGTTCACCTGCTCACTGTCCGTTGCGGCAATGACCAGGCGAAAGCGCTCCACGTCTTCCGCGGCAAAGGCGCGACGCTCGCAGGAGCCGCCGTTCTGCCTGACCAGAGCGTCCAGTTCGCTACTGATCGCGGGGGAGACCACATGAACACGAGCTGCTGAACGAATCAGGGACTGAGCCTTGCGAAGCGCGACCTCTCCGCCGCCCACCAACAGGCAGTGCTGCCCTGCAACCTTGTAAAACAGTGGTAAGTAGTCCAAGTGACATTCTCTGAGTGTGGCGGTTCAGCCCTTGCGGATAAGCTCCAGGCCACCCATGTAACTACGCAGGGCTTCCGGGACCCGGATCGAACCGTCTGCTTCCTGGTAATTTTCCATGATCGCCACCAGCGTGCGACCGATGGCCAGGCCGGACCCGTTCAGGGTGTGCAACAACTCGGGCTTGCCGGTTTCCGGGTTGCGGTAGCGGGCCTTCATCCGCCGCGCCTGAAAATCGCGGAAGGTGCTGCAGGAGGAAATTTCGCGGTATCTGTCCTGGGACGGCAGCCACACCTCCAGATCGTAGGTGCGCGCCGAGGAGAAGCTCAGGTCTCCGCCGCACAGGATCACTACACGGTATGGCAGTTCCAGGCGCTGCAAAATCGTCTCGGCGTGCGTCGTGAGGGCTTCCAGAGCCGCATCGGAGTCTTCCGGCTTCACAAACTGCACCAACTCCACTTTCTCGAACTGGTGCTGGCGAATCATGCCCCGGGTGTCCTTGCCGTAGCTGCCTGCTTCGCTGCGGAAACAGGGTGTATGACAAACGAATTTGAGAGGCAGTTGGCTGGCGTCCTGAAGAATCTCGTCGCGCATGACGTTGGTGACGGGCGCCTCGGCCGTGGGAATGAGATAGAACTCCCGTTCGTCCCGAAGCTTGAACAGGTCCTCTTCGAATTTTGGCAACTGGCCGACGCCATACATGGAGGCCTTGTTCACGATGTAGGGGACATAGATCTCCCGATAACCGTGCTCTTCGATATGAAGATCCAGCATGAACTGAATGAGCGCTCGATGGAGTTTGGCGAGCTGGTGTTGCATCACTACAAAGCGCGAACCGGCCAGTTTCGCCGCCAGTTCGAAATCCATTTGAGCCAGGGCTTCGCCCAGGTCCACGTGATCCTTCACCGGGAAGTCGAACTGGCGCGGATCGCCCCAGCGGCGGATCTCCACATTATCATCTTCGCTGCGTCCCTCCGGAACATCGTCCGCCGGCAGGTTCGGAACGCCGTCCATGAGCTGATCCCACTGGTGTTGCACATCACTCAGCTCTTTTTCGGCATTGGCCAGCTCGGCTTTGAGATGCTCCACCTCCTTCAGAAGGGGCTCGATGTCCTCCCCCGCCGCCTTGGCCTTGCCGATTCCCTTCGACTTCTGATTTCGCTCCGCCTGCAGGGCTTCGGTCTTCTGTTGAATGGTTTTGCGGACACCTTCCAGTTCGCGAATTTTATCCAGGTCCAGGGTATAACCTTTCAATGCCAGGGCCTTGGCCACGGCTTCCGCTTCTGTTCGGACCAGTTTGGGATCAAGCATCTGAACTCTCTGCTTTGGTTGGTTGATGACGAAATTGGTTGAAAGCTAAGTCAATTGACAGCTTTTAGATCGTGATGAAAACGGGTTCAGGTAAAAAGCCGGGACGCCAGGGCAATGGCCAGCGCTGCGGCCAGAATACAGCCAAGCACACTCGCAAGCACATAAACGGTCGCCATGGTGCCGTGGCCCAGCTGCCATAGCTGAACCGCTTCAAGCGAGAAGGCGGAGAAGGTGGTGAACGCTCCGAGAAAGCCCGTCATCACCGCGAGGCGCCACTCGGGCCCCAGCAAACCCCGGTCCACAATCAAAACGTAGACCAGCCCCAGGCAGAAACTCCCGGCCAGATTTGCCACCAGTGTCCCCAGGGGAAAGCGGTGCGCCCCGACAGGAACGAGCCAGGTCACTACCGCGTAGCGCCCCATTGCCCCCAACGCACCCCCAAGTGCAACCGCCAGCCATTGCATATACTTTCACTTTCTTCTGTTGTTCGGGCGTGTCCGGCTAACCGTTTCCGTTTTCGCCGCGAGTCGAACTTCCGTGGGCCTCGTCCAGCGAGCGCAGGTAGGCGAGCTTCTCCCGAATCCGGGTTTCCAGACCCCGTTCCACCGGAAAATAATATCGGCGCTCGTCCATTTCCTCCGGGAAGTAGTGCTCTCCCGCCGCGTAGGCCTCGGGCTCGTCGTGGGCGTAGCGGTACTCCTTTCCGTAACCCAGCCCCTTCATGAGTTTCGTGGGCGCATTGCGCAAATGCATCGGCACTTCGTAGCCTGGCAGTTCAGCCACTTCCCGGCGGGCCGCATTATACGCTGTATAAACCGCATTGCTCTTGGCGGCAACGGCGATGTACAGAACGGCTTGCGCAAGGGCCAGTTCCCCTTCGGGGCTGCCCAGGCGTTCCTGGGTCTGCCAGGCGTTGAGAGCCAGTTCCAGTGCCCGGGGATCGGCATTGCCGACCTCTTCGCTGGCCATGCGTACGATTCGCCGCGCCAGGTACAGCGGATCACATCCGCCGTCGAGCATCCGGGCAAACCAGTACAGGGCGGCATCGGGAGCTGAACCCCGGACGGCCTTGTGCATCGCGGAAATCTGATCGTAAAAATATTCCCCGCCCTTGTCGAAGCGACGCACATTGCCACCCAGGGCTTCCCGCACGGTCGCTTCGCTGACCCGCCACCGGCCATCTTCTTCGTGGGCGAGATCCGAGGTAATCTCCAGGAGGTTCAGCGCTGTGCGGGCGTCCCCGTCCGCAGCCTGAGCCACCAGGTCGAGCTGCCCCTCAGCAAACTCGATGGCGCGGCCCCCGAGCCCGCGTTCGGTATCCTGCAGCGCCTTTTGCAAAAGCTTCAGCAGGTGTTCCGGGGACAGGCTGCGCAACACGTATACGCGACAACGGGACAGGAGTGCGTTATTCAGCTCGAATGAGGGGTTTTCCGTGGTGGCGCCGATAAACAAAATTGTACCATCTTCCACATAGGGCAAGAACGCGTCCTGTTGCGCCTTGTTGAAGCGGTGTACCTCGTCCACGAACAGGATGGTTTTACGGCCGCTGGCCTGCCGCTCCTGCTGGGCGACTGCCACGGCAGCGCGGATGTCTTTAACGCCCGCCAGAACTGCCGACAGGGTCTCGAAGCGGGCGTCCGCAACCTCGGCCACCATGCGGGCCAGCGTGGTCTTTCCGACTCCGGGTGGGCCCCAGAAGATCATGGAATGGAGAATGCCCTTGTCGAGGGCTTCGCGGAGGGGCTTACCGGGGCCGAGTATGTGCTCCTGTCCGGCGAAATCACTCAGCCGTCGCGGCCGCATGCGCGCGGCCAGGGGCTGATAGCCCGCCTCCGGGCGGGCAAACAGGTCATCGTTCATCGAGAACGTCGACTCCTTCCGGCGGCTCGAACCGGAAGAGATCGCCGGGAATATCCTGATTGACCTTCAAGTCTTCGAAGCTGAAGGTGGACTGCTCGCCGAGGGCGGTGTACAACTCCCAGCCCACGGGCTGCTGGCCTTTGAATTCAAGTTCCAGCTTTTCAAAGGCGTTACCGGAGTCCAGAGGCACAAGTGCGTAGACTGTTGTTCCGTTGTTCCGGCGCACGTCCTCCACCCGGTAGTTGGCTTTCAGCTTTTCGAGATCACTGCTGAGCAGCAGTGCGGAATTCTCCTGCATCTGCTCATCCACGGTGTTGATGGTCACCTGCTCCAGGTCCGGGTCATAGACCCACAGGCTCTCACCGTCAGAGACCAGAAGCTGTTCAAATGGCTGGGCAATATGCCAGCGCAGCAGTCCGGGACGCTTGATGGCGAAGGTCCCGGTGTTTTCCTCCACAATCTCGCCGTCCTGATCCGTTGTCACCTGACTAAAGTCGCCCTGCAGGGAACGGGTCTGGCTAAGAAGCTGGTGAAGCTCCAGCAGCGGGTCGTCGTTCGCGGCCATTGTGGGAACTGCGAGCAAGGCCAGATTCAAAACCAGTATGGCGGGCTTGATGTGCATAGAATGTCCGTTGTATTGCTTGAGTCCCGTTACAGTTCGGGTGGTGTGTTAGCGTTTTGGCGGCGGAGGCGCAAGCACCTCCCGGTTGCCATTGGCTCCCATTTCCGACACGACGCCGGCCAGTTCCATGGCCTCGATCAACCGCGCTGCGCGGTTGTAGCCGATGCGCAGTTTACGCTGCACCGAGGAAATGGATGCCCGGCGTGACTCGGTGACAAATTCCACCGCTTCGTCGTACAAGGGGTCCGACTCGCTGTCTCCCCCCTCCCCGTCGGACTCGGTCGCCATGCCCGGGACCGGAATGCTGTTGTTGCTCTCGTCCACGATGCCGTCGATGTAGTTGGGCTCGCCACGCTGCTGCCAGTCTGCAACAACCCGGTGGACCTCCGCATCGTCCACGAAGGCACCGTGAACCCGCTGGGGCACGCTGGTGCCCGGCGGGAGATACAGCATGTCTCCGTGCCCGAGCAACTGCTCGGCCCCCCCCTGGTCGAGAATCGTTCGGGAGTCCACCTTGGACGAGACCTGAAACGCGATTCGGCTGGGAACGTTGGCCTTGATCAACCCGGTAATCACATCGACCGAGGGCCGCTGCGTGGCCAGAATCAGATGAATACCGGCGGCTCTTGCTTTTTGAGCGATCCGCGCAATCAGTTGTTCCACCTTCTTACCGACGATCATCATCATGTCGGCAAATTCGTCGATCACCACCACAATATTGGGCAGAGTGTCCAGCTCCGGCGCGGTGGCCACCTCCTCGCCCGCTTCGAAATGCTCGTCGGGGTTCCAGAGTGGGTCCATGATGGGGTTGCCGGCCTTGCGTGCCTCTTCAATCTTGCGATTGAAGCCAGCCAGGTTACGGACACCCAGCGCGGCCATCAATTTGTAGCGCCGCTCCATCTCACCCACGCACCAGCGCAGGCCGTTGGCGGCGTCCTTCATGTCGGTAATCACCGGCGTAAGCAGGTGGGGGATCCCCTCGTACACCGAGAGCTCGAGCATTTTCGGGTCGACCAGTATGAGCCGGAGTTCCTTTGGCGTGGCTTTGTAGAGAAAGCTCAGCAACATGACGTTAATGCCGACCGACTTCCCCGAGCCGGTGGTGCCGGCCACCAGCAAGTGGGGCATCTTGGCCAGGTCTGCAATGATGGGCGTGCCGGAAATGTCGTGCCCCAGGGCCAGGGTCAGGGCGGACTTGGCGTTTTCGTACTGGCTGGAGGCGAGCACTTCGCTGAGGCGCACCATTTCCCGGTGCTCGTTGGGGATCTCGATACCCATGACCGATTTGCCCGGGATGACCTCCACCACGCGTACGCTGATTACAGCCAGGGAGCGCGCCAGATCCTTGGCCAGGTTGGAGATGCGGCTGGCTTTCACACCCGGCGCGGGCTGGATTTCAAAGCGCGTGACCACCGGCCCGGGCTGGACCGACACCACCTCCACGGAGATGCCGAAATCCTGCAATTTGAGCTCCAGCAGACGGGACATGGCTTCCAGGGATTCCTTCGAATAACCCTTGTCGTCCTGCTTGTCCGCCGCATCCAGCAAGCTGATCTTGGGCAGTTCACCGCTGACGGTGCCGGTTTCAAACAGGGAGCCCTGTTTCTCCTTCTGTACACGAACGCTGGGGGTCGATTTTTTCGGGACCTCGGCGATGGTCGGAGGGACTCGCTCGGCCTGTCGGGCGACCTGCTTCTCAACTGTTATGCGACGCTCCTTCTGGGCGCGGCGGGCCTGACGCCTCTCCTCCCGTTCGTGCTTCCAGCGGCGCAGGCGATCGACCCCCTTGCGCCAGAGCGCGAGGGCGAAGCGGCCAATGGCGTCCATCAGGCGCAGCCAGGAAAGATCCGTAAAAATGGTCATCCCGAACAGGAAAATGGCGGTAAGCACCAGAGTTCCGCCCACAAAACTCAGGGCCGCTTCCACGGCCTCGGCGATTTCTGCCCCGAGGATCCCGCCATGGGAGAACGGAAGTTCAGATGGATGCGAGCCGTAGTGCAGCGAGGCCAGACCCGTACCCGCCACCATGACCAGGCTGAGGCCCACCGCTCTGAGACTGAACAGAACGCCATCGAAACCCTCTTCACTGTCGCGCAGCTTGAATACACGCCAGGCCTGGTAGCCGAGCATGAAGGGAAAGAGATAAGACAGATAGCCGAAAAGAGAGAGGAATACGTCAGCAACCCAGGCGCCTGCGGGCCCGGCAACATTGGCCACCCCGTCACCGGTGCCGGTGCTGGACCAACCCGGATCCTCGGGGTTGTAACTCATCAGGGCGAGCAGCAGGTAAAGGCAGACGGCGGCGAAGCCGATCAGCATGCCTTCCTTGATGCGCAGGCTGGCACCACTGAGGGTTGGAGACGCATTGGCTGAGCTGTTGCCTTTCAAAGCGAATGTCCTTTATACAGCAGGTACATGAATGGGGTGAATGGAACTCCCGGCAGCGCAGCACGCTCTCTGGAGCGTATGACACGGGAAATACACGGGATCAGGTCGTGGTTGAGATAGGGCTACGATAACACACATTCAGCGCCAGGAAAGCGAATAGTATCATGGGCTTAGAAGCCACTTTAAAAATTGACGCCAGCTTGTTTTTTAAGCATTATCTATCAGGATCAAAAACTGAATAGCGGCTCACAATCGTAGTAATTGGGGCATACAATTAGCACCGCTAGCGAAGCTGTAGTGTAATAGGGCGAATCACATCGCTGCACTCTGCCAGAACTTCGATGTCCATAAACAACCAGATACTCAGGAAGGTGAAATGAGCGAAGCCAAGCATCACCGCTTAATCATTCTCGGATCCGGCCCCGCCGGCTACACAGCGGCGATCTACGCCGCCCGGGCCAACCTCAATCCGGTGATCATCACCGGCATGCAGCAGGGTGGACAGCTCACCACCACCACCGAGGTGGAGAACTGGCCCGGCGGCGTGCCTGACTTGCAGGGTCCGGACCTGATGGTGCAGATGCAGCAGCACGCGGAGCGCTTCGACACCCAGATTATCTTCGACCACATCAACAGCTGCGATCTGTCCCAGCGTCCGTTCACCCTCAAGGGCAGTGACACCTATACCTGCGATGCCCTGGTGATCGCGACCGGCGCCTCGGCGCAATACTTGGGCCTGCCCTCCGAAGAAGCGTTCATGGGCCGGGGCGTGAGCGCCTGCGCCACCTGCGACGGGTTCTTCTATCGAAATCAGAAGGTGGCGGTAATCGGTGGCGGAAACACAGCGGTGGAGGAAGCACTTTACCTCTCGAACATTGCCAGTGAAGTGGTGGTGGTTCACCGCCGGGATCAGCTTCGAGCGGAAAAAATTCTTCAGGACCGCCTGCTGGAAAAAGCACGCAACGGTAACGTTACCATGCTCTGGAACCATACTCTGGAGGAGATTGTTGGTGATGATGCGGGCGTGACCGGCATGCGTGTCAAACACACTCAGAGCGGCGAAGTCACGCAGCACGATCTCCAGGGTGTATTCATCGCCATTGGCCACAAGCCCAACACGGACATCTTCGAAGGACAATTGGAAATGGCGGGTGGCTACATCAAGATTCGCAGCGGGCTCGAAGGCAACGCGACGGCGACCAGTGTTCCGGGCGTTTTCGCCGCCGGAGATGTCAGCGATCATATCTACCGGCAGGCGGTTACATCTGCAGGCTCTGGCTGCATGGCTGCACTGGACGCGGAAAAATACCTGGACGAACTCTGAATGCGTCCGGGCTCTCCATGTGCGCGCCGCCCTCTCACGCCGAGTGGCGCGGCGCCCCGCATACGATCCAGTCTGCCGTGAAATGATCCACCTCCCCTGGCTCGCTGCCGACAGCCTGGAGTTTCCACCGCCCGAGCAGGCTCTGCCGGAGCCGAATGGCCTGCTTGCCGCAGGTGGCGATCTCTCCCCTGCCCGCCTCCTGGAAGCTTACCGGCAGGGTATTTTCCCCTGGTACGAAGAAGGCCAACCCATCCTTTGGTGGACCCCGGAACCACGCACGATCCTGCGTCCCGGTGCAGTTCACATCTCCCGCAGTCTGCGCAAGGTCCTCCGGCGGCGGGAATTCACGGTCACCGCTGATGAGTGCTTCGCGCAGGTGATAGCGGCCTGTGCAGAACCCCGGGACGGCGTGTCCGGCACCTGGATCACCCCGGAAATGAACCAGGCCTATAAAGACCTCCACCGCTTGGGTCACGCCCATTCCATTGAAGTCTGGCGCAACGGCGAGTTGGTGGGCGGCCTGTATGGAGTTTCCATCGGGCAGGCGTTTTTTGGGGAATCCATGTTCTCCCGATGCAGCAACGCCTCGAAGATAGCCCTTGTGCATCTGGCCCATCAGCTCGAGCAGTGGAACTTCGGTGTGATCGATTGCCAGATCGAGAGCGAGCATCTCTTGTCCATGGGCGCCGAGAACGTGCCACGAACTGTTTTCCAGGGCTTGTTGCGCAACTATACTGGGGCGGACTCGCCGGCTTTTCCAGCTCCCCGGAGCTGGACCGGCCTCTGGGATTCGGACCCGGCCAATATACCGCTCGTCGAGGCTTCAAGTGACTGACCTGTCGTCCATTCGCCTGCTGGCCACCCATCCGCACCCCTGCAGCTACCTGCCGGAGGAGGACGCAACGACGGTCTTCGTCGATCCCGCACAACCCATGAACGGCGAGCTGTATCGCCAGCTTTCGGAGCTTGGCTTTCGCCGCAGCGGTGGGCACGTGTACCGGCCCCAGTGCGCCGCATGTCAGGCCTGCATACCGGCGCGAATCCCCGTGTCCGGGTTCCGCCCGAACCGCCGGCAGAAACGCTGCTGGAAGCGCAATCAGGATCTGAGCATCAGGGACGTGGGCTCCATCGACAGCCGCGAACACTACGAGCTGTACGCCCGCTACATCACCGAACGCCACCGGGATGGCGATATGTACCCCCCGAGCCGCAGCCAGTTCCGAACCTTTCTCACCAGCGAATGGGGAATCACCCGCTTCCTCGAGATGCGGCTGGAGAATCGGCTGATTGCCGTAGCCGTTTGCGACCAGATCGACAACGCGTTCTCGGCGGTATATACCTATTTTGACCCCGACTTCCATTCCCGAAGCCTGGGCAGCTACGCGATTCTGCTCCAGATTGAGCGCGCCCGACAGGAAGGTCTCCACTACGTCTACCTGGGCTACTGGATCAAGGCGAGCCCCAAGATGAGCTACAAGTCCGAGTATCGCCCCTTCGAGGTTCTGATCAATCACCGCTGGACCCTTCTGCGCTGACAGAACCGGCCCGGCACGACCATGAAATCCACTTGAACCTTGGAAGCGAGCCGCTTTTAGGGCACAATTCACGGCTGCTCGCGACGCGAGCCCACAACCTGACGACGGGATGACTGGAGAAGTAACGACCTATGGCGAAAGAAGACCATATTGAACTGGAAGGTGAGGTGATCGACACCCTGCCCAATACCACCTTCCGGGTGAAGCTGGAGAACGGGCACGTTGTGACCGCGCACATATCCGGCAAGATGCGCAAGAACTACATCCGGATTCTGACCGGCGACAAAGTGAAGGTGGAAATGACACCGTACGACCTGAGCAAAGGTCGAATTACCTACCGCGCCCGCTGAGATCCCTTCGGCCGGGCCTCGACCCTCTCCTCGCAACGCCTGATCTTCATCAGCGAGATCAAACAAACGAGAATGCAACGCCCGGAAGGCGCGTGAATCCATTCAGCGCGGCCTCGCCCTGACTAAGTTCTGCGGCGACTCAAAAAAAAGAGCCGAACATGCGTTCGGCCCTTGGTTCCTGCTCTTGCTGTCCTAAACGGCCTTTTGTGGTACTAGGCTTTCACGCCATCCGACGATGCCTTGTCGGCGGTCGATTCGATCTCGATATGCAGTTCATCGTTCTTCACCGACACGAAGACCTCACCGCCATTTTCGGATAATTCGCCAAACAGCACCGCTTCCGCCAGAGGCTTTTTCAGGGAGTCCTGAATCAGTCTCGCCATGGGACGCGCGCCCATCTTCTCGTCGTAGCCGTGAGTGGCGAGCCATTCTCGCGCGTCGTCATCGACGCTCAGGTGAACCCGCTTGTCATCAAGCTGGGACTGCAACTCCACCAGAAATTTGTCAACTACCGTGCGAATGACCTCCCGCGGCAGACGACCGAACTGGACGATGGCATCGAGACGGTTCCGGAACTCAGGGGTAAACATCTTGTTGATGGCTTCCATCTCGTCCGTGGAATGATCCTGCTCCGTGAAGCCGATGGAACGGCGACTCAGCATTTCCGCTCCGGCGTTTGTGGTCATGATCAGTACCACGTTGCGGAAGTCGGCCTTGCGCCCGTTGTTGTCCGTCAGCGTACCGTGGTCCATGACCTGCAGCAGGATATTGAAAACCTCGGGATGGGCCTTTTCGATTTCATCGAGCAGCACAACGCTGTGCGGATGCTTGGTGACCTGCTCGGTCAGCAGACCGCCCTGGTCGAAACCGACGTAGCCGGGAGGCGCGCCGATCAGGCGGGACACCGTATGTCGCTCCATGTACTCGGACATATCAAAGCGAATCAGCTCCACGCCCATGGCCTTCGCCAACTGCTTGCACAACTCGGTCTTGCCCACCCCGGTGGGACCGGCAAAGAGGAATGAACCCACCGGCTTGTCAGCAATGCCCAACCCGGCGCGGGACATTTTGATGGCCGTGGCGAGGGTGTCGACCGCCTTGTCCTGGCCGAATACCGTCATCTTCAATGTCTTGTCGAGCTTCTGCAGCAGCTCCTTGTCGGAGGACGAAACATTCTTGGGCGGAATTCGCGCGATCTTGGCGACCACCTGCTCCACGTCCTGAACACCCACCAGCTTTTTGCGCTTGCTCTTGGGCAACAGTTGCTGGTAGGCCCCCACCTCATCGATCACATCAATGGCCTTGTCGGGCAGATAGCGGTCGCTGATGTAGCGGGCCGACAGATCGGCCGCCGCGCGCAGTGCGCTGTCCGTGTAACGGAGGTTATGGTGTGACTCGAAGCGGCTCTTGAGGCCCTTCAAGATCTGGTAGGCCTCATCAGCCGTAGGCTCGTTCACGTCGATCTTCTGAAAGCGGCGGGACAGCGCCCTGTCCTTTTCGAACACACCGCGATATTCCTGGAACGTGGTGGAACCGATGCACCGCAATTCACCGGAGCTCAGCAAGGGCTTGAGGAGATTGGACGCATCCATGACCCCGCCGGACG
This sequence comes from Gilvimarinus sp. F26214L, assembly GCF_054401055.1. Classification (NCBI taxonomy): domain Bacteria; kingdom Pseudomonadati; phylum Pseudomonadota; class Gammaproteobacteria; order Cellvibrionales; family Cellvibrionaceae; genus Gilvimarinus; species Gilvimarinus sp. F26214L. The sequence continues at coordinate 293,574 of NZ_JBTIYG010000001.1, forward strand.
CCGCGCCGGCGCCGATGATGGTGTGAATCTCGTCGATGAAGAGAATGGAGTTTTCCTGCCGCTTGAGTTGGGCGAGCAGGCCTTTGAAACGCTTTTCGAAATCCCCGCGATACTTGGTACCCGCCAGGAGCGAGCCCAGATCCAGGGAATAGACCACACTGCTGGCAAGCACTTCCGGGACATCGCCTTCCACAATTCGCTTCGCCAGCCCTTCGGCAATCGCCGTCTTGCCCACACCGGCCTCGCCCACCAGGAGCGGGTTATTCTTGCGACGGCGAGACAGAATCTGACACACCCGCTCAACCTCGAGCTCGCGCCCGACCAGCGGATCGATACGGCCCAGCATCGCCTCCTCGTTGAGGTTGGTGGCATAGGCCTCGAGGGGGTTCTGGCTGCTGCCCTCCCCGGATTGGAGCCCCTCTTCATCGTGCTGCTCGTGGCTCGAATCCATATTGCCATTGGAGTGGCCGGCCATCTTGGAAATACCGTGGGTGATGAAATTCACCACATCAATGCGGGCAATGCTCTGCTGCTTCAAATAGAAGACGGCCTGGCTCTCCTGCTCACTGAAAATGGCCACCAGAACGTTGGCGCCGGTGACCTCATTCTTGCCGGAGGATTGAACGTGGAAAACCGCCCGCTGCAACACTCTCTGGAACCCCAGGGTGGGCTGGGTCTCCCGTTCAGTATCATGTTCGGGTATCAGTGGTGTGGTGGAATCTACAAACTCCACCAGATCATTACGAAGATTCGCCAGGTCAGCTCCGCAAGCGCGCAGTACGTGCGCGGCAGACTCGTTGTCGATCAGCGCCAACAACAAGTGTTCGACCGTCATGAACTCATGACGCTTGGAACGCGCACCTTTGAAGGCAAGATTTAAGGTGACTTCTAAATCTTTGCTCAACATCTTTTAAAACCTCAACAATTTGGCTCCATCCGTTACTCGTCATCTTCACCGGACGCTTCGATCTCACACAACAAAGGGTGCTGATTATCCCTGGCATACTGGTTGACTTGTGCCGCTTTTGTTTCGGCTATGTCCCGAGTGAAGACACCGCACACTGCTTTTCCTTGTGTATGGACTTGGAGCATGATTCGGGTCGCTTGTTCGCGATCCATGGCGAAAAACATTTCCAGCACCTCGACGACGAAGTCCATCGGCGTGTAGTCGTCGTTCAGCATGACAACCTTGTACATCGGTGGCCGTTTGAGGCGGGGCTTTTCCTCCTCTACGGCAAGGTCTCCGTCACGGTCGAAGTCCGGATGTTCCGGCTCGCCGTCCTTGTGTGATCTCAGGTGGTTATAGTGCAGATTACCCATGGATTCGTTTGACAACTTCCTGGCTGGCTCGATTCCGCGACAGTGTACCCCAATCTTTGGGCAAGGGTCCGGCAATCAAGGTCTTGACATGAAAGCGTGAGTTCGCTACAAGGTGGACAACTTCTGAACTATCAGGAAAAGCTTCAGGCGCCCTCCTCTTTAGTTCTACGAGTTATAAGAAATATAGCCTAATAGAAACTTGCGTCCACAGAGGGCCAGATTACTCCAGACCAGTTAGGGGCCTGCTCACCTGCCGCACGGCCGCAAGCCGCTCGGACGGGGAGCACTGAAACTGAAACGGAGCTTTTGGTGGACGGTAATGAAAGGATCCAAGCTATGCCGACTGGAACAGTGAAGTGGTTTAACAACGCAAAGGGATACGGGTTTATTCTCCCGGATGACGGCGGCGAAGACCTCTTCGTGCACTACACCTCCATCCTTATGGACGGATACAAGACTCTGAAAGCCGGGCAATCGGTTACTTTTGAAGTAGTACAGGGCGGAAAGGGGCTTCACGCGACCAATATCCAGACCCCTGAGGCAGAGTCCGCTAGCCCGGAACCACAAGTGGAGAGCAGTAATTCCCAACTGGAGCCCTGCTGACCCCTTCTCCTTCGAGCCAATCGCGCTCGGATCTGTGTGCGGCACCGGGTGACCCGGTGCCGCCACCGCACCCCTGCGACTTACATATGGTCGATTACAGCGTCGCCAAAGGCGGAGCAACTCAGCAAGGTTGCGCCATCCATCAGTCGCTCGAAATCATAGGTAACCGTCTTCGCCGCGATAGCGCCGCTCATTCCCTTGATGATCAGATCCGCCGCCTCGTTCCAGCCCAAGTGGCGGAGCATCATTTCGGCGGAAAGTATCAGTGACCCCGGGTTTACCTTGTCCTGGCCTGCATACTTAGGCGCCGTTCCATGGGTGGCTTCGAACATCGCCACGGTGTCCGAGAGGTTTGCCCCCGGGGCAATACCGATACCACCCACCTGGGCCGCCAGCGCGTCGGACAGATAATCACCGTTCAGGTTGAGCGTGGCGATGACACTGTACTCGTCCGGACGCAACAGAATCTGCTGCAGCATCGCGTCAGCGATTACGTCCTTGATCACAATGTCCTTCCCGGTGCGCGGATTCTTGATGGTTTGCCAGGGCCCGCCATCGATTTCCTTGCCGCCGAATTCTTCAGCTGCCAGTTCATAGCCCCAATCGCGGAAGCCACCTTCGGTGAACTTCATGATGTTGCCCTTGTGCACGAGGGTGACTGACGGAAGATCCTGGTCGACCGCGTACTGGATGGCCTTGCGCACCAGGCGCTTGGTGCCTTCCTCGGAAACAGGCTTGATGCCAATGCCGCAATTCTCGGCAAAACGGATCTTGTTGACTCCCATTTCCTCGCGCAGGAATTTGATCACCTTGTTCGCTTCCGGTGAGTCAGCCTGCCATTCGATACCCGCGTAAATATCTTCCGAGTTTTCACGGAAGATCGCCATGTCGACCTTGCCAGGCTCCTTGACCGGGGAAGGCACACCGGTGAACCAGCGCACCGGGCGCAGGCACACAAACAGGTCCATCTCCTGGCGGAGTGCAACGTTCAGGGAACGAAATCCTCCGCCGACCGGAGTTGTCAGCGGCCCCTTGATGCTGACTACATAATCTTTGACAGCTTCGAGAGTCTCCTCGGGGAACCAGTTGCCGTCGTATTTATCCGCCGCTTTTTCACCACAGTAAACTTCCATCCAGGAAATGGCCTTCTCGCCGTTATAGGCTTTCTGAACAGCAGCGTCGGTGACCTTGATCATTGCGGGGGTGATGTCGGTGCCAATTCCATCGCCTTCGATGAAGGGGATGATCGGCCGATTGGGGACATTCAGGGAATGGTCTTTATTTACTGTAATTTTTTCGCCTTCACTCGGGACTTGAATATGTTGGTACCCCATTACACTCTCCGTCACTGACAAATGGAAGATTCAATTTACAGAATACCGGCGCGCGAAGTAAGCTCCCGGCCCCTGTCGACTTGCGTTGCGATGCGCGGATTATACCACTGGACGCCGCGGATTGTTATCTGAGCCATTTCGCCAAACTCGTTGGTTCTTAATATCCGACAATTGATTACCGCACAGCATGAGTGCAAGGGAGAGCGGATAACTGTGGCAAAACTTGTCCTGCTGAACAAACCCTACGGAGTCCTCAGTCAATTCACGGACCGGGAGGATCGCCCAACCCTGTCCACCTACGTGCAGGTGCCCGACGTTTATCCGGCAGGCCGCCTCGATCTGGACTCCGAGGGCTTACTGCTGCTCACCGACGACGGAAAAGTCCAGCAATGGATCAGCAATCCGCGCAGCAAACAGGAAAAATTCTACTGGGCTCAGGTTGAGGGATGCCCGGACACCGCTGCTCTGCAACAGCTGGCTCAGGGGGTCGAGCTCAAGGATGGGATGACGCGCCCGGCCCGGGTTCGACTGATCGATCCGCCGCCAGTGTGGCCCCGCAATCCGCCGATTCGCCAGCGCGCCAATCAGCCAACGAGCTGGCTCGAGATCATCATCAGGGAAGGTCGCAATCGCCAGGTGCGGCGTATGACCGCCGCCATCGGCCATCCGACTCTGCGCCTCATTCGCCATCGCATTGGTCCATGGACGCTCGACTCTCTCCGTCCCGGGGAGTCGCGGACCGAGGTCCTGCACCTGCCGAAGCGATGACCAACCGCGCGGCCCTGTCCCGGCGGCCGGGGCCGGGCCGTGTGCTATACTCGCGCACTTTGCCTGGCGCCGGACTCCTCGTCGCCGGCGATACATCGAAGGTATGATTCATGCGTTGGTGCCCCCATGTTACCGTTGCCGCTGTGGTGGAACGGCAGAACCGCTTTCTGATGGTTCGCGAACGGTCGGAAACTGGACAACTCGTCTATAACCAACCGGCAGGCCATCTCGAGGAAGGCGAATCCCTTCTGCAGGCAGTGGTCCGCGAGACATTGGAGGAAACCCGCTGGCAGGTAAGCCCCAGTGCCGTTCTGAGCATTCGCATGTTTACCTCGCCTGCAAATCAAGTGACCTACCTTCGCACCAGTTTCGTGGCCGAACCCCTGGCTCATTACCCCGAGTACAATATCGATCAGGGTATTGAAGAGGCTGTCTGGATGTCGGAGGAGGAGATCGTCCAGAAGCAGCACGAATTGCGCAGCGAACTGGTGCTGCAATCGATCCGCGATTATCGCGCGGGCAAGCGCTTCCCTCTTGAACTGTTGGGAAGCTGAAGGAGAACCCCCGGCCAGTACGATTTCTTATGAGCAAACCTACCCGAGTCATTGTTGGTCTTTCAGGCGGCGTGGATTCGTCCGTCGCGGCCCTGCTGCTCAAGCAACAGGGTTACCAGGTGGAAGGCCTGTTCATGAAGAACTGGAACGACGACGATGGAACAGAATACTGCACGGCACGGGAGGATCTGCTGGACGCCATGCAGGTAGCTCAGCAACTGGACATCGAGCTACACACGGTCAACTTTGCCGAAAGCTACTGGGACCATGTATTCGAGCACTTCCTCACCGAATACCGCGCCGGCCGCACCCCGAATCCCGACATTCTCTGCAATCGGGAGATCAAGTTCAAAGCCTTCCTGGACCACGCTCTGACCCTCGGCGCTGACTACATCGCCACCGGGCACTACGTGCGCCGCCAGAACCTGGACGGTCGCAGCTACCTGCTCAAAGGGCTCGACTCCAACAAAGACCAGAGCTACTTCCTGCACGCGGTGCCGGAGGGGGCCCTGGCCCGCTCGCTGTTTCCCGTCGGGGAACTGACCAAACCCCAGGTGCGCGCGCTGGCGAAAGAGATGGGCCTGGCGACCCAGGCAAAGAAGGACAGCACTGGGATCTGCTTCATCGGTGAGCGCAAGTTCAAGGATTTTCTGCAGCGTTACATCCCCGCTCAACCGGGTGAGATTCGCAGCCTGGACGGCGCCAGAGTCGGCGAGCACAGCGGCTTGATGTATCACACCATCGGCCAGCGCCAAGGGCTCGGCATCGGCGGTGTTAAAGGAGCCAACGAAGCTCCCTGGTATGTGGTGGACAAGGACCTGGAACACAACATCCTGCTGGTGGCGCAGGGCGACCATCCAGCACTCTACAAACCGGCGCTGATTGCCCGGCAAGCGTGCTGGATCAATGGGGCCCCGGATTCCGGCAGCCTCCGTTGTGCCGCCAAGATCCGCTACCGCCAAAGCGATCAGAACTGTGAGGTGACTGTGAATGGGGACGAGTTGCTGGTGCGCTTCGACGAGCCCCAGCGCGCGGTTACCCCGGGCCAGTCCATCGTGTTCTATGAAGGCGAGCGCTGCCTGGGTGGAGCGGTCATCGAACAGGGGTTGGGCGCGGAGTCCACACCGGACTCTGCAGCTGCCCATGGATCATAAAAGCCAGGGGGCTCCACTTTGAACGGCAAATGGCAAAATCGCACCATCGCACTGGCAGGAATCTTCCAGGCCGCGGCATTGGTGGACCGCCTCGCCACCACCGGCTACCTGCAAAAGGAGGAATTCCGCACCTGCGTGGAGAGCCTCCTGGAACAAAACCCCTCCAGCACGCTGGCCACCTACGGAGGTGAACTGGCCCGGCTTGAGCTGGGGCTCCAGGCCATGGTGGACAGCCTTGGCGGATTGCGCCGGGATTCCACTCAGCAGTGCCTGCGCTACATGCTCGGCATCATGCACCTCCAGCAAAAGCTCAATGGCCGCAACGACCTGCTGTCCGTTATCGGCACGCGAATCGCCCAGGCCCGCCAGCAGGCTGAACACTTCGAGAGCACCCACGACAACGTCATAGCCAACCTGGCGGACCTGTACACCGACACCATCAGTACCTTCCGTTTCCGTATTCATGTGCGCGGCGAAGCAACCTACCTGCAACAGCAGCGGGTCGCCAACCAGGTGCGTACCCTGCTCTTCGCCGGGATTCGCTCCGCCATGCTCTGGCATCAGGTCGGCGGTCGCCGATGGCACGTCATCGTCTACCGCAAGCGCCTGCTGGCGGAGGCGACCGAACTACTGGGACAGGCCAAGCCGAATTTCTGACATTCCCGGCCCGACATCAGTGGCGGCATAGGGGAAAAGCGTCGGGCTTTCCGGTATCATGCCGCCCTTTCCAGCCCTTCATCCCAACTGCGACACGCGACAGATCATTATGGAATTATCAGCGCTCACAGCCATTGCCCCCATCGACGGCCGATACGGGAGCAAAACCCGGAATTACCGCCCCATCTTCAGCGAGTTCGGCCTGATGCATCGCCGGGTGGAAGTGGAAGTCCGCTGGCTCCAATGTCTTGCCGCCCACCCGGACATTCCCGAGGTCCCGGCATTCTCCCAGGCGAGCCAGGATTTGCTGAACCGGCTCGTGAGCGAATTCACCCTGGCGGACGCCCAGCGCATCAAGGACATCGAAGCCACCACCAACCACGACGTCAAGGCGGTGGAGTACTTCATCAAGGAGCGGATTCGCGACGCCGGTGCGGAAGCGTTGATGGCCGTGGACGAGTACGTGCACTTCGCCTGCACCTCCGAAGACATCAACAACCTGTCCCACGCCCTCATGCTGCGGGCCGGACGGGATGAAGTCCTGCTACCGCAGCAGGAGGCGATCGTCGCCGCCATTCGCCAGCTCGCCTATCAGTTTGCGGACCAGCCCATGCTGTCCCGGACCCACGGCCAAACCGCATCCCCGACCACAGTGGGCAAGGAAATGGCGAATGTGGTGGCCCGGCTGGAACGGCAGGTGCAGCAGATCCGATCCGTGGAGATCCTCGGCAAGATCAACGGCGCGGTCGGCAACTACAATGCCCACCTTGCCGCCTATCCGCAGGTGGACTGGCAAGCCAATGCGAAGGCCTTCGTGGAAAGTCTGGGGCTGTGCTGGAACCCCTACACGACACAGATCGAGCCCCACGATTACATGGCGGAACTTTTCGACGCCATCGCCCGCTTCAACACCATCCTGATCGACTTCAACCGGGACGTATGGGGCTACATTTCACTGGGCTACTTCAAGCAGAAGCTCAAGGAAGGCGAGATCGGCTCCTCCACAATGCCCCACAAGGTCAACCCGATCGATTTCGAAAACTCCGAAGGTAACCTCGGGATTGCCAACGCCCTTTTCGGGCATCTCGCCCTGAAGCTGCCCATTTCCCGCTGGCAGCGGGACCTGACCGACTCCACTGTACTCCGCAACATGGGTGTGGGCTTTGGCTACAGCGAGATTGGCTACGCGGCAACTCTGAAGGGTATCGGAAAACTGGAACTCAATGTCGCACGGCTGGACGAAGATCTGAATGAGGCCTGGGAAGTTCTGGCGGAGCCGATCCAGACCATTATGCGCCGTCACGGCGTCGAAAAGCCTTACGAAAAACTGAAGGAACTGACTCGCGGTCGCGCAGTCACCCAAGCGGTGATGGCGGATTTCATTGACCAACTGGACGTTCCGGATGAGGCCAAGGCGGCCATGCGCAAACTGAGCCCAATGAATTACACGGGCAACGCCGGCGAGCAGGCAAAAAAAGTATAACAGGAACCCCGATGAAAGAGCGCCAGTCCGACACCGACGAGCAGCTTTTTCTTCTGGAGGACGTGGAGGCTTTCGCCCACCACGCCCTCCGGGTCGCCACCCGGGCGCGCCGCGAAATGGTCCTGTTGAGCGGCACCCTGGACCCGATCCTCTTCGATCACGCCGGTTTCGCCGATGCGATCTCGGCCCTGGCTCGCAGTGATCGAAACGCGCGTGTTCGTATCCTGGTGAAGCAGGTCCATCCCCTGATCGAACGTGGCCACCGCCTGCTGGAATTGTCCCGACGCCTCAGCAGCAAGGTGGAGATAAGAAAGCTCACGATTGAGCCGGAGAACGACGCCGAGTCCTACCTGATCGGCGATCGGGACAAGCTGCTCTATCAGCATGAGCCGCGCGAATATCAGGGGTTTGCGAACTATAATGCGGGGCCGGAGGTCCGTCCGATCCTGGAGGTATTCGACCAGCTCTGGGCACGTCACAGCGAGCAGAGTCCGGCCTTGCGCCGGCTGGTCATCTGAGTTTCACACGCCATTCACCGTCCCGGTTTGTGCTTCACCTCACCGCCCTGCTTCGGGCTGCGTCGATGGAGGCGTGGGTCCTGCCTGCGGCTCGAAGCGAGCACGCAGGACAGAACTTCCGGCTTGAAACCGCAGCCGGTCAATCAATCTGCTTGATCAACTTGGTGAGCACCTTGCCGGGTCCCAACTCCTCGAAGTCCATTTCGCCCAGCCCTTTCAGGTAGCGGATGCTCTGGGTCCACTGCACGGAACCGGAGATCTGCCGCACCAGCAGTTCCTTGATTGCCGCGTCCGCGCTCTCCGTGGGATAAGGTTCTCCGGTGACGTTGGCAATCACAGGGCGCTCCAGTGCCTTGAACTGGTAGCCCTTAAGAAACTCGGCAAACTCATCGGCCGCCGCCTGCATGTACCGGGAGTGAAAGGCCGCACTGACCGGCAGAACCTTGTAGAGCTTCGCACCGGCCTCTTTGAATCCGGGCTGTGCTGCTTCAAGCTCCGGCAGCGGTCCCGAAATCACGGTTTGGGCAGGAGAGTTGTAGTTGGCCACATCGATCCCGGACAAGTCGTCATTGTCCGACAGGACCTTGTTGATCTGCTCGGCGCTCAGGCCGATCACCGCAGCCATGCCGCCGTCCTTCGCCTGGCCCATCAGCGCACCGCGCTTGCGCACGAGCTCAACACCGGTCACCAGATCAAAGGCTCCTGCCGCCAGCAGGGCGTTGTACTCGCCCAGACTATGGCCAGCCAGATAATCCGCCTGCTCCCCTTCCCCCTTACGCTTAAAAAAATACAGCGCGTTGACCACAAACAGAGCCGGTTGGGTAAACTGAGTCAGGTTGAGTTCATCCCGTGGATCGTCCAGGCACAGCTCCCGAATGGAATAGCCCAGAACCTCATCGATCCGGGCCTCGGCCTCACGGAATTCAGGCACCTGATCGAAGAGCTCTTTGCCCATACCCTTGCTCTGCGAGCCCTGGCCGGGAAATACAAATGCACGCATTATTCTTTACCCCTGTCTAAACGAACGGCGGCGATTCACTTCCGTGAATCGCCGCCCGCATTGTAATACTTTTCTCTAGCAGCTTTTGTGCTTCGCCTCCAATCGCCGCGCATGCAGCCGCGGCTCGGTATAGCCGTTGGGCTGTCTGGTGCCGTCGAACACCAGGTCGCACGCAGCCTGAAAGGCGACACTGCCATCGAAATCCGGAGCCATTGATCGATACGACGGATCGCCCGCGTTTTGCTGGTCCACTACCCTGGCCATGCGCTCCAGGGTTTCGCGAACCTGCTCGGAGGTGCAGACGCCGTGGTGCAGCCAGTTGGCAATATGCTGGCTGGAAATCCGCAGGGTCGCGCGGTCTTCCATCAGGCCCACGTCGTTGATGTCCGGGACCTTGGAGCAGCCAACGCCCTGGTCGATCCAGCGGACCACATAACCGAGGATGCCCTGGGCGTTGTTGTCCAGTTCACGCTGGATGTCCTCGGCGCTGAGCCGGGACGGGTCGGCCATGACCGGCAGTGTCAGGATGTCGTCGACACTGGCGGGCGTGCGTTGCTTGAGTTCTTCCTGCCGGGCGAACACGTCGACCTGGTGGTAGTGGATGGCATGGAGCACTGCCGCCGTTGGGGAGGGTACCCAGGCGGTGTTGGCGCCCGCCCTGGGGTGGCCGATCTTCTCTTCCAGCATGCGCGCCATCAGGTCCGGCATGGCCCACATTCCCTTGCCAATCTGGGCCTTGCCCTGCAGCCCGCAGGCCAGGCCTACGTCCACATTGTTGTCTTCATAAGCTTTGATCCACGCGGTGCCCTTCATTTCCGATTTGGGGATCATGGGGCCCGCTTCCATGCTGGTGTGGATCTCGTCCCCGGTACGGTCGAGAAAGCCGGTATTGATGAAGGCGACCCGTTCTTTCGCAGCGCGAATGCACTCTTTCAAGTTGACCGTGGTACGGCGCTCCTCGTCCATGATGCCTACTTTGATGGTGTTCGCGGGCAGATCCAGGGCCTGCTCCACGCGGCCGAAGAGTTTGCAGGCAAAGGCCACTTCTTCCGGGCCATGCATCTTCGGCTTCACGATGTAGATGTTGCCGTTGCGGCTGTTGCCCAGCTTGTTGGTCTTGCGCACGTCGACAATGGCGATGGCGCTGGTGATCACCGCATCCATGATGCCTTCGTAGATCTCCTCGCCCTGGCTGTCGATGATGGCCTCGTTGCGCATCAGGTGGCCCACGTTGCGCACGAACAACAGGCTGCGACCATGCAAGGTGAATGCGCTGCCGTCCGGTGCGGTGAAGGGCCGGTCCTCGTTCAGGCGACGGGTCATGGCCTGCCCGCCCTTGTTGAAGGTTTCTTCCAGGTCACCGTTAATCAGGCCCAGCCAGTTTCGGTACACCTCCACCTTGTCTTCCGCGTCCACTGCGGCGATGGAATCCTCGCAATCCTGGATGGTGGTTACGGCCGCTTCCAGAATCACATCCTTGACGCCAGCCGTGTCAGTCTGACCGATGGGCGAGGAGGGATCGATCTGGATTTCAATGTGCAGGCCGTTGTTCTTGAGCAGAATGGAATCGGGCTGGTCAGCCGCGCCCGTGTAGCCCACGAACTTTTCGGGATTGGCCAAAGCAGTGCTGCCTTCGGCAAGGGTCATCTTCAGCTGGCCATTTTCCACGCTGTAGCTGCGCACGTCCCGATGGCTGCCGTCCGCAAGGGGCGCGGCCTCGTCGAGAAAGTTGCGGGCAAAGGCGATGACCTTGTCACCGCGAACGGGATTGTAGCCGCCGGCACGGGTCGCTCCGTCGTCTTCGGAAATGGCATCGGTACCATAAAGGGCGTCATACAAACTGCCCCAGCGAGCGTTGGAGGCATTGAGCGCGAAGCGGGCGTTCTTGACCGGTACCACCAATTGCGGACCTGCCTGTTCGGCGATTTCCGTATCCACATTGGCTGTACTGACCTGAAAGTCCTCACCTTCCGGAACCAGGTAGCCAATCTCCTGCAGGAAGGCCTTGTAGGCGGCCGGGTCCACCGGCCCGGGGTTCGCCTTGTGCCAGGCATCGATCCTGGCCTGGATCTCGTCACGCTTCTTCAGCAGAGCCGTGTTTTCCGGTGACAGTTCGTTGACGATCGCTTCGAACTCGGTCCAGAAGCGGCCTTCTTCCAGGCCCAATTTCGGAAGCACTTCCGTGTTGACGAAGTCCGCCAGTTGTCGAGCAACCTGCAAACCACCGATTTGGATGCGATCTGTCATGTCCATCTACCTTATGCGTTCGTTCGATGAGTGGGAGCGGGGTTGGTCCAGGCACGCGACCGGCCCGCCGGAGCGGGTCGGGATACTATCGGCTCAAGGACTATTTCGCCAGCTACTGGACTTAATGACCGCTATCAGCGTGATGAATTCTGCTGATCTCCAACACGCGCACGGGGCTGTGCCGCAGTGGCATTTGCCTAGATGGTTTTGGCCACCCGCATGATCAGGCGGCGCATCCACTGGTGGGCCGGGTTGTGCTGCAGGAGCGGGCTCCAGGCCATTTTCAACTCAAAGGCCGGCACCTCGAATGGCGTCGGCTGTACCACCACCCGCGGGTTGTCCCGCTGCAGTTCGGCCGCCTTGCTGGGAATGGTGACGACCAGATCCTTCTGTTCCGCAAGCAGCATGGCCGCCTGATAGTGGCGAGTGAAGACGGAAATCCGCCGCTTGCGGCCCTGCTTGCGAAGGGCCTCGTCCACCCATCCCAGGCGTTGCTCATCCTTGGGGTTGATTCCGACCCCGACCCCCATACCGGTCTTGCTGACCCAGACATGGTGGGCGCCCAGATAAGCCTCCAGGTCAAAGTTCTCGAGCACCGGGTTATCGACACTCATCAGGCAGACGTACTGATCCTCCCAAACGGTATTCTGGTGGAAGGACTGGGGCATGCTGTCAAAGCGATTGATGACCATGTCCACCCTGCCCTGCTCCACGTCCAGAAAGCTCACGTCGCTTGGGGTAAGGATGTCCAGGCTCACCCCCGGAGCGGTTTCCCGCAGCTCCGTCAATAAAGGGGGGATCAGAGTCGACTCCGTGTAGTCACTGGCCATGATCCGAAATACCCGCTCGCCTCTGCCTGGCTCGAATGCGGACTTGGGTTGCACGGCTTTCTCGATGTCCACCAGTACGTCGCGCACCAGGGGCGCCAGTTCGGTGGCCCGTTCCGTGGGCGTCATTCCTTCACTGGTGCGCACCAGCAAAGGGTCGTCGAACAACTGGCGCAGCCGACGCAGCCCATTGCTCATGGCGGGCTGACTGATGCCGAGCTGGTTGGCGGCTTTGGTGACATTTCGCTCGCGGAGCAGAACGTCCAGGTAAACGAGGAGGTTGAGATCAATGCGATTGATATTCATGCAGATGGACTTGCCGAGGGGAAGAAAATGGAGGCCAACGAAACCGGTTCTGAATTCACTCTGATAATACTGAAGATAAAAAGTATAAATTAGCTAAATCTTCGCACAGTTAATACACTCCCTCAACTCAAATTTTTGCCCTTGGAATCAACCTCAAGCCCTAAAGGACCAAGCTATGTCAGAGTATTTGAAAGAGATCGACGCGCTTAGCAGCCTGGTGCAAGCGAACAAGACCTGGAATGCGATCAAGCCTGAATATGCGGCCCGCATGCGCGCCCAGAACCGCTTCCACACCGGCCTGGACATCGCTCGCTATACCGCCAAGATCATGCGCCAGGACATGGCCGAGTATGATGCGGACCCCGCTCAGTACACTCAATCCCTGGGCTGCTGGCACGGCTTCATCGGTCAGCAGAAGCTGATCTCCATCAAGAAGCACCTTACCACGACCAAGAAGCGCTACCTCTACCTCTCCGGCTGGATGGTTGCGGCTCTGCGCTCCGAGTTCGGCCCCCTGCCCGACCAGAGCATGCACGAGAAGACTTCTGTTCCGGCGCTGATTGAAGAGCTCTACACCTTCCTCAAGCAGGCCGATGCCCGCGAACTGAACCATCTGTTCCGTGAACTGGACCAGGCCCGCGCTGCCGGCGACAAGGCCCGGGAAACCGAGCTTCTGAACAAGATCGACAACTTCGAAACCCACGTTGTACCGATCATTGCCGACATCGACGCCGGCTTCGGTAACGAAGAAGCCACGTACCTGCTGGCCAAGAAGATGATCGAAGCGGGTGCCTGCTGCATCCAGATCGAGAACCAGGTATCCGACGAGAAGCAGTGTGGTCACCAGGACGGCAAAGTTACTGTTCCCCACGCAGACTTCCTGGCCAAGATCAACGCAGTCCGCTACGCCTTCCTCGAACTGGGCGTTGATGATGGCGTAATTGTAGCCCGTACCGACTCACTGGGCGCCGGCCTCACCAAGCAGATCGCTGTTACCAACGAACCCGGCGATTTGGGCGACCTGTACAACAGCTTCCTGGACGGCGACTACGTCAACAGCGCTGACGACATTGAAAACGGCGACGTGGTCGTGAAGGCCAATGGCAAGCTGCTCAAGCCCAAGCGCCTGGCCAGTGGCCTGTTCCAATTCCGTCAGGGTACCGGTGAAGACCGCGTGGTTCTGGACTGCATCACCTCGCTGCAAAACGGCGCCGACCTGCTGTGGATCGAAACCGAGAAGCCCCACGTCGGCCAGATCGCGGCCATGGTGAACCGCATCCGCGAAGTCGTGCCCAACGCGAAGCTGGTCTACAACAACTCTCCGTCCTTCAACTGGACCCTGAACTTCCGTCAGCAAGTGTTCGACGCATGGCAGACCGAAGGCAAGGACGTATCCGCCTACAACCGCGACAACCTGATGAGTGCCGAGTACGACGACAGCGAATTGTCCCGTGAAGCCGACGAGAAGATCCGTAGCTTCCAACGAGACGCCTCTCGCGAAGCGGGCATTTTCCACCACCTGATCACTCTGCCCACTTACCACACTGCGGCCCTGTCCACAGACAACCTGGCCAAGGGCTACTTCGCGGACGAAGGCATGCTGGCCTACGTGGAAGGCGTTCAGCGCAAGGAAATCCGCCAGGGTCTGGCTTGCGTGAAGCACCAGGACATGGCTGGATCCAACATGGGCGACGACCACAAGGAGTACTTCGCCGGTGAAGCCGCTCTGAAGGCCTCTGGTGACAACAACACCATGAACCAGTTCTAAAAGTTTCGCAGTTTTGCGATGAGGGCAGCCAATTGGCTGCCCTTTTTTTTGGCTGGAAGATCGAGCGCGAACACACGCGTACGAGCACATCTGCGCACGGCGCGGAATCTGGGCTTACGGGGAGCTGAGGTGCTGAAAAGAGAGAGATGGGGTGGCTGACGGGACTTGAACCCGCGACGACTGGAATCACAATCCAGGGCTCTACCAACTGAGCTACAGCCACCATTGCGCATTGCGAAGATGGTGCCGCGATCATTGCGACCGCACTATTCTACAATATTTCTGGGAGTGAATGGCACGCCCGACAGGATTCGAACCTGTGACCCACGGCTTAGAAGGCCGTTGCTCTATCCAGCTGAGCTACGGGCGCTCAAAATCGATACCGCTGTACTCAGCTTTTTACCTTCCCGACAGGATTGATTCGCATCATCCTGATGCTCACCCCTTCGGGGCAGCCCCACTGCGTGGCGCTGTCCAAATTCGCTCCTGCGAATTTGTCGAACCTGTGACCCACGGCTTAGAAGGCCGTTGCTCTATCCAGCTGAGCTACGGGCGCTCAAATCGATACCGCTGTACTCAGCTTTCTACCTTCCCGACAGGATGATTCGCATCATCCTGAGCGGCTGAAACTCTGGTCGGAGTGGAGGGATTCGAACCCCCGACATCCTGCTCCCAAAGCAGGCGCGCTACCAAACTGCGCTACACTCCGAATCGCCAGAAATGGCCGAATTTCAAGAGGTGCGGATGATACCGGCGCGTACCCATAGCGTCAATGGATTCCTCCTCCTTCTTACCGTTTCAGCCGTGACGGCTCTCCCGGACTATGGGACAATACGCGCCCTCATGCAGGCTCAGGAGAACGACACATCATGGCAGCACTGGTTCTGGACGGAAAGGCTCTGGCACAGAAAACCGAGCAGGAACTCGCCGAGCGGGTCAAGCGGCTGAAAGATCAAAGCGGCGGCCAAACCCCGATTCTCGCTACTATTCTGGTTGGCGACGATCCCGCTTCCGCCACCTATGTGCGCATGAAGGGCAACGCGTGCCAGCGCGTGGGCATGGACTCTCTGAAGGTGGAACTGCCCACCGAGACCACCACACAGCAATTACTGGACAAAATTGCCGAGCTCAATGCCGATCCCAATGTTCACGGCATCCTCCTGCAGCACCCGGTTCCCTCCCAGATCGACGAAGCGGCTTGCTTCAACGCCATCGACATCACCAAGGATGTGGACGGCGTGACCCACCTGGGCTTCGGTCGTATGTCCATGGGGCTGCCCGCCTATGGCAGCGCAACCCCCAAGGGCATCATGCGCCTGCTGGAAGCCTACAACATCCCACTGCAGGGCAAGCACGCGGTGGTGGTCGGCCGCAGCCCCATCCTGGGTAAGCCCATGGCGATGATGCTGCTCAACGCCAACGCCACCGTGACCATCTGCCACTCCCGCACTCAGGACCTCCCCGCCCTGATTCGCCAGGCGGACATTGTTGTGGGTGCGGTCGGGCGGCCGGAACTGATCAAGGCCGAGTGGATCAAGAACGGCGCCGTGGTAGTGGACGCAGGTTTTCACCCCGATGCGGGGCGGGTCGGCGATATCGAACTGGAACCCCTGAAGGACCGCGTTAGCGCCTATACGCCGGTTCCGGGCGGCGTCGGTCCCATGACCATCAACACCCTTATTTACCAAACAGTGGAGTCCGGGGAAAAGACCATTCTCGATTAACTGGATTCCGGGCAGAATCGGTCGATGCGACTGGACAAGTTCCTCAGCCATGCCAGCGGGCTGACCCGCTCCGCCAGCCGCCGGGCCATAAAAGGTGCCGCGGTGCTGGTCAACAATGTGGCGATCACCGATCCGAAATGCGAGGTGGACGACAGCGACACAGTTGTCCTTCACGGCGAGCCCCTGCGCCTGCCCGGCCCGCTTTATCTGATGCTGCACAAACCGGAGGGGTATGTGTCAGCCACTACGGACAGCGAACACCCCACCGTGATCGACTTGCTGAAGGATCTTTCCGACCCGCAACGGAAGGAGCTGTCCATTGCCGGGCGCCTGGACCGCGATACCACAGGCCTGGTACTGCTCAGCAACGATGGCCAGTGGATCCACCGGCTCACCTCGCCCCGCCATCAGCACCCGAAGACCTATGTGGCCGAACTGCACCGCTCGGTTGAGCAGGAAGACATCGAGGCCTTTGCACGAGGCATAATGTTGCGCAGCGAAAGCCGTCCCACCTTGCCGGCGGAGCTCAAACCCCTTCCACACCGCCGTGCGGAAATCACCCTCTACGAAGGCCGCTATCACCAGGTCAAACGCATGTTCGCCGCCACGGGCAACGCAGTGCTGGCCCTGCACCGCAACCGAATCGGCGAGATTCACCTGGACGACGACCTCCCCAAGGGTAGGTACCGGCCACTTTCCGACCAGGAAATCGCGAGCGTCCCGTGAACGACTTCTGCCTGCCATTATTGCTGGACGCCCTGCACCGGTCCCAAGGTCGGACGTTGTGGATTCTCGATGAAAACCTTAGCGCCGGCGATGTCCACGCTGTGCTGCCCCGTCCGGAATTGTACGCAGCTACAAATCGGGTGGACCTGTTCAAGACACTTCGCAAGCGGGGCCTGAACTGCGAGCTTGACGATTTCCTGTTCGACTTCGACCGGTTCAGTTTCGATCACATCATCTACCGGGTGTCCAAGGAAAGAGCCCTGGTCCACCATTGCCTCAACAGTGCCGCACGGCTGCTGAAGACAGATGGAACCCTGCTGCTGATCGGTCAGAAGAACGACGGGATCAAAAACTACGGACGCAAGGCCGGCGAGGTTCTCGGCAGCACTCCGGCAACCCGAAAACACGGAACCTGTTACACCGCCCTGCTTCACAGCCACCCTACGGGCACGACCCTACCGTGCGAGAATTATCCCGAGCTGCGAAAGGTTCAGTCCACGAACCTCGAGTTTTACAGCAAGCCCGGAATCTTCGGCTGGAACAAAATCGACCGCGGCAGCGAGCTGCTGGTGGAGGTTCTGCGGGAGAATGAGCGCGCTTTCAACCTCCGCAGCCGTGTGCTGGATCTGGGCTGCGGCTGGGGCTACCTGCTGCTGACCACCCGCGATCTGCCTTTCTTGGAGCGGGTGGCTACCGATAACAACGTGACCGCCCTGATGGCCGCCGGGAAAAACTTTGCGGACAGTGCGCTGGCAGTGAACATCGTCCCCGACGACTGTGCCGCCGAAATCCCCGGGCCCTTCGAATTGATTCTATGCAACCCGCCCTTTCACCAGGGTTTTTCAGTGAGCGAGGACTTGTCCCGGAAGTTTATCCAGCAGACGCGACGGCTCCTGGCACCGGAGGGGAAAGCGCTATTTGTGGTCAATCAGTTTGTTCCCCTGGAGCGCCTGGCCGCCGATCACTTCGCTCAGGTGAAATTGCTGGCCCATCAGGACGGATTCAAGGTTTTTGCACTGGCCGCCAGCTGAAGTTGCCGGCATCAGGTGCGAATCTTTCGCAAACGCGCTCGGAGTCCGCGGGTGGCATTCCTGCCCAGCCGGCTCTCCGCCTCGCGCAAGCTGCTGGAAAGGTCGGCGCGCGACACTGCGGAACGGAAAAACGCACCGATCCGGTTGTCGTAGCCGGGCACCGACAAACTGTACGCGGATTGAAACCATCCGGATCGCAGCCGCTCGTTCAGCGCACACCGCCGCAACGCCATCGCGGATTCGAAATTCAGGACCAGCAAGCCCTGCGGACTGAGGTGTTTGCACAGCGCGTCCGCCCAGGCCTTGCCCACATTCACCGCCCGCGTGGGGTCTCCACCATTCTCCACGAACAGGTCGTCCACAATCAGATCGAAGGGTTTGCCTCGGTATCGGCTTAGCCAGGCTACCGCATCCGCCTCAACCAGGGTCACGTGTTCCCGATCCCGCAAACCGAAGTGACGCCGGGCCACGGTGAGGTGTACCGGGTCAAGTTCCACCCCACAAAACTCCACCGGACCGAGGAAGCGTTCCAGCCGGCGAATAACCGCCCCGCCGCCGACTCCCAGTACCAGAACCCGCTGAATGCAATGGGGCTGCAAGAGAGCAGGCAGCACCAGCAGATCCCAGATGCTGCCGTCGAGTAGCCGGTCTGGATGATACTGGCTGTGAAAAGTGCCGTTGGTGTACAGGCGCAGACTTCGCCCCGCCCGGCGAACCTCATACACGCGACCCGCCGCCCGTTTTTGCCAGACCAGCGCCATCAGTGCCCGGCCACGCCAACGTGGATCACTGCAGCGCACCTTTGTCGCAGGGCATCGGGTGTTCTTCAAGGGGTGCATCCAGAAACGAACGGAAGGCCTGATGAACACAAGCGCTGCCGGCCACAACTCCATGGCCGAGATTCGGCAGGTGCCAGTGCTGACTGTTCGGCAGACGGTCTGCCACCTCCCGCGCCCAGGCTGCGGGGGTGACCGGATCGAAACCACCCGAGAGAATCAGCACCGGCATATCGCTTTTCACAGGCTTTTTGAACTGCTGCAAGTCGCTGCGCCGGGGAATCGGTCGGCACATGTCGTAGCGCCAGGCGTATTCCGTGTAGGCGGACCATTTTGGATAAAGACGTCGCACCGCCTCGAAATCTTCGCGGCTGACCACCACGGATTCGGAACAATCCACCGCCAGATAAACCAGTGCATTGAAGTCCGGCGCCAGCTCGCTGTTGACCGAATGCTGCGCCAGCTTCTTCAGGGCTTCCGTTCCGCCCTTCAGGACTTCGTCAATGGCCAGTAGAACGTCCTCGTGAAGGGTGTTGTCGTAAAGGGCCGTATAGATCATGCCCAGAAAGCGATGGTCATTGACGACCACTTTAAGGGGCCAGCCGCCCTCCCAGAGCGGCACGGTCAGGCTGCGGGGTTCCTCCTTCAGCACAGCCATGGCTCGCCAGAAGTCTGTCTCCAGGTCGCGCTTCGACTCACCCTCCGGACACAGGCTCCCCTCTGCACAGGCTTGCCAGAAATAGCTGAAGCTGTCATGCAACAAGGCTGGCCATTCAGCAATGGACCCTTTGTCCAGGGGGTAGACTGAGTCCAGAACCAGGGCCCGTATCCGCTGATCCGGCAGTCGCAACCAATCAAGAGCCAGCCGGGTGCCGTAGGATCCGCCCATGACGTTCCAGTGCCGGTAACCCAGAGCCAGCATGAGTTCGTTCATGTCCTGGGCGCTTTGGGTGGTGGAAAAGTCGGCCAGGGAATGGCCCGCCACCTTCATCAGACCAATGCATTCCTCCACGGCTGCCAGCGTGGCCCGGTGTTCTTCCTGAAGGCTGAGATTCTGGCGCAGGATTTTTCGCACGTGGCTCTCGTAGGCGCGGCAGTTGAACTGGGGCTTGCTGAGCCCCGTTCCTCGCTGGTCCACGAGAATCAGGTCCCGGGACAGGTTGGCGATCTCCGCCCAGTAGAACCAGTGGTCGATTCCGTTACTGTCGAGAAAACTCGAATTCCCCGGTCCGCCGGAGAGGTATATCAATGGATCATTCTGATGGTCTTCGGACCGGTCACGAAAGATCACCACCGGCAGTGTGTAGCCGCCCCGCTGGGGATCCGTGCGCATCTCGGCACAGTCCACCTCCACATCGGCGGGAACCGGGAACCAGCACTCGACGAACCGCAGGCCGTCACGCTGCTCCGCGTCAGACGCTGGCTCCGCGGCGCGCGCCGGATTAGAGATCTGCAGGAGAAGCGCCACCCCAAGCAGAATCGAATAGGTCACGGTCAGCCAAGGGTTCGATCCAGTGCGCATGGGTCAGGAGAGTGTCAGATTGAGTGAACGCTTGAGCGCCGCGCGCACGCAGGCGAGCTCGCCGAGGGAATAGAGCCCCGCGAAATGTTCGTGAACCGGCTCCAGGGGCAGGCGATCATCGTCTTCGGCGTGGACCGTCAGCAGGTCCATGATCTGATTGATTGCGTCCTCACTGAGTTCCACAGCCTGGGAGATGTCCACCTGACCCGTGGCAATCAGCTCGCTGAGCTGCATGTGAATGGCATTCGGGTCCAAAGCGTTGGCCGCGGCAATCTCCCGGGGGGACGCGCCCTTTTCCAGCAGGGCAACAATCTGCTGCGGCTCCAGCGGCCGGGACTGCGGAACTGTCGGAACCCGTTGTTCTTCCTCTGCCGGTCCCTGGGAATCATGCTCCGCGATCAACGCGATAAAAGTGTCCCCGTAGCGGCGCAGTTTTGCTTCGCCGACACCACTGATGGCAGCGAACTCGTCGTGATTGCGCGGCCGCGCCTGCAGCAGTTCCATGAGGGTGGTATCGTGAAAAATGACGTAGGGCGGAACGCCCTGTTCCTTGGCGAGGCGGTTGCGCAGGTCTCGCAGGGCTTGCCAGAGAGCTCGATCCTCTTCATTGCGGGGCACAAGCTTACCGCGGCTCATTTTTTCCATGGCAGCGGCGGATTTTTCACGCTCCTGACGAAGCAGAAGTTTTTCCTCACCCCGCAGCACCGGACGCGCCTTTTCGGTGAGCAGCAGAGAACCAAAGCCACTCACGTCGACGCTCAGATAGCCTCTGGCCACCAATTGCCGGAAAACGGATCGCCAGCGGGCGTCGTTGAACTCCTTGCCGATGCCGAAAGTGGACAGATTCTGATGACCAAACTGGGTTACTTTCGCGGTTTCCTTTCCCTGCAATATGTCGAGCAGGTGCCCGACGCCAAAGCGCTGACCGCTGCGGTACACGCAACTCATGGCCTTCTGCGCGGCCTCGGACGCATCCCAGGTCTGTACCGGCTCCAGGCAGGTGTCGCAATTTCCACAGGGTTCATGAGCATCCTCGCCGAAATAACGCAGCAGCGCCTGACGGCGACAGCTTGAAATCTCGCAAAAGCCGAGCATGGCCTCGAGCTTGCTGCGCTCTGCGCGTTTGTGCTCCTCGGTGCCCTGGGACGATTCCAGCATCTGGCGCAGCATAATGACGTCCTGCATGCCGTAGGTCATCCAGGCTGTGGCGGGCAGACCGTCGCGCCCGGCCCGGCCCGTCTCCTGATAATAGGCCTCCAGATTCTTGGGCAGATCCAGATGGGCGACGAAGCGCACGTCCGGCTTATCGATGCCCATACCAAAGGCAATGGTGGCGACCACGATGACGCCCTCCTCCCGCAGGAAGCGCTCCTGGTTGGATTCCCGCACCGAGGGGTCCAGTCCCGCGTGATATGGCAGGGCGTTGAAGCCCTGCTGGCAAAGCCAGTCGGCTGTCTGCTCTACCTTCTTTCGGGACATGCAGTAAACGATGCCCGCATCCCGCGGGTGCTCGCGGCGCAAAAAGCCCAGCAGCTGCTGACGGGCGTTGTTCTTCTCAGTGACCCGGTACTGGATATTGGGCCGGTCGAAGCCACTGACATAATGGTCCGCTTCACCCAAGTCGAGGCGGCTGATGATCTCCTGGCGGGTGCGCTCGTCCGCGGTTGCGGTGAGGGCAATGCGCGGCACCTGCGGATAGCGCCGGTGAAGCAGGCTGAGTTGCAGATAATCGGCCCGGAAATCGTGCCCCCACTGGGAGACGCAGTGCGCCTCGTCAATGGCAAAGAGCGCAATGGGCGCATCATCGAGCAGGGACAGCAGATAATCCTGGGTCAACCGCTCAGGGGCCACATACAGCAGGTCCAGCACCCCCGCCCGCAGGTCCCGCTCCACCGCCCGCATTTCCTGGGGATTCAAGGTAGAATTGAGATAGCTGGCGCGCAGGCCCAGTTGCCGGAGCGCGCTGACCTGGTCCTGCATCAGCGCGATCAGGGGCGATATGACAACCCCGACGCCGTCCCGCAGAAGGGACGGAATCTGGTAGCAGAGGGATTTACCGCCCCCGGTGGGCATGAGGACCAGCGCGTCACGACCGGCCATCAGTGCGGAGATAATTTCCTCCTGGGGCGGTCGGAAGGCTTGATAGCCGAAGGTGTTCTGCAGAACTTCGAGGGGGCGCATAGACATGGCGCGATTATACCCGCCACCCTCAGCCCGCGCACCCTTGGACGGCGGTAGATTCGACCCAGCGAACCTGGAGGCCCTCACTTGATCAGCAGGGGACACATTTTTTGGAAGTTGATCCTCATCAGCGCATCAACCACCTGGGTGGCACCTCACCCGATTTTCCCTTCCCACGCCCCGGACACCTGAGTCACGCATGCAACGCTTGACTGCCGCCGGGCCGCGAGTCGTCTGGGAAGACTACGCCTGGGTCGACGAACAGCTGTTCTCCGAAAACGATCTCTATTTCGACGCGCTGTTTGCATCCATCGACCGCGCCCGCGAAAGCATTCTGCTGGCCACCTACATTTTTCAGCTCGACGGGCTGGGGCGGGAGATGATCCGCCATCTCAGGCGAGCCCGGGAACGGGGCGTGAATGTTCGAGTGGTGTATGACGGTGTCGGGGCAATGGAGGCTGCCGACAAGATCGCAAGCAGGCTGGAAAAGGCAAACATTCCGGTGCGCATTTTTCATCCACTGCCTTGGCAGCGGAAGAGCTATCGCCGCGCCCTGCGCCACACCAGCTGGCTCGGCAGCTTTTTCCTGAGTCTGCTCAGGATCAATCAGCGGCAGCACGCCAAGATCTGCATCGTGGACAACTTCACACTCTGGTGCGGCAGCCAGAACGTCACCTCAGACCATCTGAGTGAGCACCGCGGCGGCAAGGGCTGGCATGATTTCGGCGCCATGGTCAGCGGCCCCAGCGTGAAGGCCGTGGCGGACACCTTTGACGATTTCTGGGCCTACCGTCGTCCCCGGGTGGGGCGCGGCCTGTTCAGCCATTACTGGAACAATGTCACCGAACTTGCCCGGCAGCGCAAGAATCGGCTGCTGGCGACGCGCATCGCCAATGCGAGCCGCCGGGTGTGGATCGTCAATCCCTACTTTTCTCCCACCCGCAAGATCATCCGCGCCCTGTTGGAAGCCAGCGCCCGGGGCGCAGATGTGCGCATCGTTGTCCCCTATACATCGGATCTGGAATTCTTCCCTCTGCTCACCTCCACGTATTACGACGAACTGATCCGCCATGGGGTACGCATATTCGAGTACCTGCCTTCGATCCTGCACGGCAAGCTGATGCTCGCCGATGACTTCTGCCTGCTCGGCAGCACCAATCTCAATCACCGCAGTTTGTTACACGACCTGGAGTTCGACATAGTGATGGGCAGCACGCATACCCTGCGCGCTGCGGAGAGCACATTTCTGAACGACCAGAGCTCATCCCGGGAAGTCACAGCCGAACATGTGAAGCTGATGGGAAAACGGCGCCTGCTGGGCTGGATCCCGTGGCTTATCCGCTACTGGCTATAAGCTATACTGACCCGGTAACGTGAGTACAACCGAGGAGCGGCGAATGCGATTTGCAGTAAACAACAATGCCGATAGCGAAACGACCACGACGGAAGGCGCTTCGGGTTCCGGTACCAGGATCGAGGTCGATCGGCTGCGAATCCTTTCCTATAACATTCACAAGGGCTTCAGTCTCAATAACTCCCGTTTTATTCTTGAAGAAATCCGACATGCGATTCGCACGGTCAATGCCGAGCTTGTGTTTCTGCAGGAAGTGATGGGCAATCACGAGCCCAGCCGCAAGCACCAGAACTGGATCCCCGGTGCGCAGTTTGAATTTCTCGCCGACGAGATCTGGCCCCACTTCGCTTACGGCAAAAACTCCATCTACCAGCATGGCCATCACGGCAACGCCATCCTCTGTAAGTTGCCGTTCAGCTACTGGGAAAACACCGATGTCAGCAGGTTCAGATATTCCCGCCGCGGCATTCTGCACGGGGTTGTCGGCAAACACCTGCACGTGTTCTGCATGCATCTTGGCTTGCTGGGCTTCGAACGCCGGTTCCAGCTGCAAACTTTAATCGACACGGTGGAAGCCCAGGTTCCTGCGGATGCGCCGGTGATCATCGCAGGAGACTTCAATGACTGGAAGTGTGCGGTGGACCGCAAGCTCTATGATCGCCTGGGTGTAAAGGAGGCTTTCCGGGAGATGCGCGGCAAACCGGCTCGTACCTTTCCCGCAGCCATGCCCATGCTCCAGTTGGATCGAATTTACTACCGTGGACTGGATGTGGTGGATGTGAGCCGACTGGTCGATGACCATTGGCAAAATCTGTCGGACCACTGCGCTCTTTACGCGGAATTCGCGCTGCCCTGAGTACTCATCGTTGTGCCGGTGCGCCCTCCGGGTCGTCAGAACTTCCAGTCCAGCCGCAGAAAGACTGCTCGCTCGATTTCCAGGCCCACGTCCCTGTACTCCAGATGCTGGGAATCCAGAAGGTTTTCTCCCACCAGACTCAACCCCACCTCCGGGCGCGGCTGCCAGCCCAATCGCAGGTTCAGTTCCGTGTAGCCGGGGATGTCCGGCCCGTGCAGCCGGTCCACGTAGCGGAGCCACCCATCCAATTGCCACTTCGGCGCCAGATCCAGTCGCGAGAACAGGCTCGTTTTGTACTGAGGCGCAGCGTTTTCACTGGCGTCGGACCCCGGGGTCACCTGAGGCTCCGCGTCCAGGTCAAGATCCAGGTAACTCTGGGCAAGAGCGAGACGCCACCCGGGAAGCACTTGCCAGCGGGCCGCAATCTCCACGCCCCTGACGGTACCATTGACCCCATTGGCGAAACTGGCCGGAACGACCAGGCGGCCTGGCGCCGCCGGGTCCACAAAGGGGGTGCCCACCCGTGTAGTGATTATCTCTTCGTACTCGTGCCGAAACGCGGTGAAATCCAGATACAGGCCCTCGTGGGGGGAGACCCGATAGCCGAGCTCCTGGGCCACGAGCTCTTCCGCGTCCAGCTCACTTTCACCCAGATACCGGGTTTCTGTCGTACCGGCAGGATCGAGTACCGTCAGCCGAATGTCGCTCTCGGCCCGGCTTGGAGTGCGTGCCGCCCGCGACACGGAGCCCCACACCGTATACCGTGCATCGGGCGTCCAGGCCAATTGCACGGAAGGTTGAAACTCCTCACCCGTGTAATCGTTATGCTCGAACTTCGCGCCAAGAGTAACGGCCAGGTCATCGGTCAGGGCGATGGTATCCTGCACAAAGGCGCTGTAGATCTCGTAGCTCCGCTCGGCGGGTTCGAACGCCACAGTGAAGGTGTTCGCGAAGTCATCCCGAATGTGCCGGTACCCCAACCCCCAGACAACCTGGTGGCGCTCGTGAGTTCGAAAACGATGCTGGAAATCCAGGTCGACGGTGAGAACCTGCTCTTCGGCCTGCAAGGGGTTGGCCTCGTACCAGTCCAGGTAACTCTGCACGGAAAATTCATTGTCGCGGTCAACCGCCCGGCTCCAGCGACCCAGAACGTGACCGCCGCGGGCACGGTTATCCAATCGCGCGGCTCGCAGGTAGGGTGGCTCCGGCGCGGAAACCGCAGGGAAAAGACGGTTGACGTCCGCCTCATAGAGATCGCCCTGCAGCATCAAGGTATCATTCTGTGCGGGCTCCCAGTCGGCCCGAAAACCGACTCGCCCATGCCGCCATGCGTCCTCGGCATCCTCCCCCGATGAAGTGACCGAGTCATCGCGGTCGGTGTACTTGGCAAAGATGCGATAGCTTCCCGTTTGCCCCAGCCGGCCACCCCAACGGGTAACCACCGAGCCAAGTTCCGTGCCGCCAATAACAGCCGCGTGCCCCCCTCGCGTTTCGTGGGCGGATTTGGTGATGATGTTGATGACTCCATTCACCGCGTTGGCGCCCCATTGCGCGGCTCCGGGGCCACGGATGACTTCTATCCGCTCCACGTCCTCGAGCACCAGGTCGCGAAGATCCCAGTTGACGCCGGAATGCACGGGTGTGTAGATGCTCCGGCCGTCCATCAGCACCAGGAGCTTGTTGGCAAATTCGCCGTTGAAGCCCCGCGCCGTCACAGCCCAGCGGCGGGCGCTCAGTTGAGCCACGTGCAGGCCCGGAGCGAGGCGCAGCACTTCGGGAAGCCGCGTGGCGCCGGAACGGCGGATATCCTCGCTGGTAATCACGAACACGGCGGCGGCCGTTTCCGCCAGAAGCTCGGGGCGGCGCGAGGCCGAGGTGACCTTGATCTCGCTGAGTTCTTCAATGCTCAGATCGAGCAAGTCGGTCGCCGCAGACTTCTGACCGGCAGCAGCCCCTGGCAGCAGCGCCAGGGTTGCTGCCAGGATCGAAACACAACCAGTCAGGGGATGTACCGTGTACAAGCTCAATACCTCGTCTATTCTCGGCCCGGATATGACGGGGCAAACCGGGATTCAACTGTTACGCAATGAACGTTCCGATCAAGCCGAGTTCAAACCAGTTCCAATGAAGTTGTGGCGCGCAGAATGCGCCCGCATGCGCCCTGTTGTTCGAGCTGCGTGCCTTGTAATACTGTTGAGTCTGCCGATCCCGACCCGGGCGCGCTGACCGGACCCCGCCACGAGCGTAGAAGTAGCGGCTCCCGGGGCAAACAGGGTACGATGGCGAAAGTACGAACCCGGCTTCCGCCCAGGTGCGGAAGCACAAGAATCCTGATGAGGTAACAATGTTTTCAAAAGCCCGTATGCGCCTGGTCCCGTTCCTGCTGCTGGCAAGCTGCATCGCCGTCGCGGCCCACGGTCAGGTGGACCGGACCTTTATCAATCAGGAAGATGAGGAAAAGGCAAAGCAGAAAACCAGCGAACTGACCTGGGCCGACAAAAACGAAATGCAGCGCCGGGTCGAGGCGGTGGAGTTGCTGGGACAACGTCATTATGGCCAGTCCCTGCGCAATGACGTGTCGGATCTGCGCCTGCTGCAGCGCATCGCCAATGACAAGCTGATCAAGCAATCGGACACGGAACGGCTGCAGGCTCTGGGGGTTGTCCTCGGGAACACTCTGGAACGCGAGCTCGGACTGGAGTGGAAGGTCTACAACGATGAGGTCGGTCGCAGCCGCGCGCTGTGCGTACCCGACACCGAGCACTGCCTCTTTCCCATAACCATGTTGTCCCGGCGCCTGGAAGTGGGCTTGGGCGTGAACGTGCAAAGGATTTACAACGAGGCGGTGGAGACCATCGACCCGTATCTTCCCGACCACAACGCCTACGACGGGGTGAAGGCCGATCCCCGCGAACGACCCAGCTGGATTGACGAGGCTACAAAATCGAAACCACCGATTCGAATCCGGGTTCAGTAGCCGATTTGAACTGAAAGGGAACGCGCCGTTCGGCCCTGGCGGCAGCTTCCACGGGTGGGCCCTTGCGGCTCCAAACCAATGTCGAGTACCATCCGGATGTCCGTGAGCTAATGCGGATGTCCGGCACAGAACAGCTAACCGGACACGGGAACGAACAGGACGTTCGAGGGCGCACGCTCAACCGGAGGCAGGTCGGCCATGCTTGATACGTTCATGTTGTCGCGGATTCAGTTTGCGGCCAACATCAGCTTCCACATCCTCTTCCCCGCGATAACCATCGGCCTGGCCTGGCTGCTCTTCTATCTTAAAGTCCGACATGACATGAGCCACGCGCCGGTGTGGATGCGCGCCTACCGGTTCTGGGTCAAGATTTTTGCACTCACTTTCGCAGTGGGTGTGGTATCCGGCATTACCATGTCGTTTCAGTTTGGCACGAACTGGCCCGGTTTTCTCGAGACCGTCGGCAACGTGGCGGCCCCCCTTCTCGGCTACGAGGTACTGACCGCATTCTTCCTCGAAGCGACATTCCTCGGCGTCATGCTCTTCGGCATCAACCGCGTGCCCAACTGGTTGCATACCCTGGCGACATTCCTGGTGGCATTCGGCACGTCTCTGTCAGCCTTCTGGATCATCGCCCTCAACTCCTGGATGCAGACTCCGGCGGGGTTCGAGATGCGCGAGGGCATCGCCTATCCCCTGAGTTGGATGGAGGTCATCTTCAACCCCTCCATGCCCTATCGCCTGATCCACATGCTGCTCGCGTCCGGGCTCACTGCCTCCTTTCTGGTGGCTGGCCTGTCGGCCTACCGGATTCTGAAAGGCGACCCCAAACACGCACCGCGCCTTGCCCTCAAAACGGGTATCGTGGCCGCGGCAATCATGATTCCCATCCAGATTATTGTGGGCGACCTGCACGGGCTCAATACTCTCGAACATCAGCCTGCAAAGGTCGCAGCCATGGAGGCCCTCTGGGAGACCCGTGAGGGCGCACCGCTGGTTCTGTTTGCCTTGCCGGATGAGGAGCAGCGAACCAATCGTTTTTCCCTCGAAGTCCCCAAACTTGCAAGCCTCATCCTCACGCACACCTGGGATGGCCAGGTTCAGGGCCTAAACGACTTCCCGGAAGAACATCCCCCCGTGGCGCCGGTATTCTGGGCATTCAGAGTCATGGTGGGGCTGGGCTTCATCATGCTTTTCGTCGCATGGGCTGCGCTGTTCCAGATTTTGCGCCAGGGGGAGTTGTCCCGCGGCATGCTTCGCATGGTGTTTGCCATGACCTTTTCCGGTTGGGTGGCTCTGCTGGCGGGCTGGTACGTGACGGAGATTGGCCGCCAGCCCTGGATCGTCACCGACGTTTTGCTCACCCGCGATGTGGTGACCCAATTGCCCGCCGGGAATATCTGGTTTTCGCTAACGGCCTACATTCTGCTATATGTCGTTTTGCTGACGGCCTACCTGGGCACGTTGTTCTACATGGCCCGGCAGTCCGTGGAAGTGGAAGAATACGATGACATGTCCATCGCGGCCCAGCGCAATATTGCGGAAGGTCATCCGGGTGTACAGGGTAGGAGCTAAGTCGTGACTCCAGAGGAATGGTTACCCATCGTTTTCGTCGCCATCCTGGGTGTGGCGGTCCTGTTTTACGCAGTACTGGACGGCTACGATCTGGGGGTCGGTATTCTTTTGCCCCTGAGCGCGGATGCTGAACCCGAACGGGACGTGATGATTTCCTCCATCGGCCCGTTCTGGGATGCGAACGAAACCTGGCTCGTACTGATCGTTGGGGTGCTGTTTATCGCCTTTCCGACCGCCCACAGCATGATCCTGCAGGCGCTGTATATTCCCACGCTATTGCTGTTGCTGGGATTGATCCTGCGCGGTGTGGCCTTTGACTTCCGGGCCAAGTCAATCGTCACCCGCAAACATCGGTGGGACCGCGCCTTCAAGGCCGGCTCCCTCCTCGCCACCTTGTCGCTGGGCTACATGCTCGGTTTATACGTGATGGGCTTCGAGACCAACGTCACCGCCCACTCTTTTGCCATCGTCAGCGCCGGAGGCGTAACCGCTGCATTCACCTACATGGGCGCGGCCTGGCTGGTATGGAAAACAGAAGGTGAACTGCAGAAGCAGGCCGCCCATTGGGGCCGCGTGGCGGGCTGGCTTACCGGCGCCGGAATCCTGCTGGTGAGCGTCGTCAACGTCAGCATCGATCCCAGCATTTTTGACCGCTGGTTCGGCTTCCCGGAGACCTTGCTGTTGTTGCCGCTGCCCATCCTCACCGCCGCGCTGATTGTGCTTACGGACCGCTACTTCGCCGGTGTACCGCACTCCGGCGACCGCGGGGCCTGGAAACCGCTTGCGAGTGTAGCGGGGATTTTTGTGCTGGGTCTGGGGGGGCTTGCCTACAGCTATTTCCCCTACGTGGTGCCCAACCAGCTGACGATCTGGGAGGCTTCGGCTTCCAAGGAACCGCTCATTTTCATTCTGGTGGGTGTAGTGATTGTTCTGCCGTTCATTCTGGGCTACACGGCATTTTCCTATCGTGTATTCCGCGGCAAGGCGACAGAGCTGCGGTATTATTGAAGGCCCGGTTCAGGCGCCAGCGGCGTTCGAAACGCAAATCATTCGGCGCCGGACCTGCCCTCCTCTGCCATTTCCCGCTTTTTCTTCTCCACTTTTTCCGGTCTGGTATACAAGCTGATCAGGGTCCACCCGGCCTCGGGCGTCAGCTCCCGTTCCACGGTAAACACCTGCAGACGACCCTTGGGTGAGATCGCAAACAGAGGGATGACTTCGTTGCCTTTGCGCTCCTGAAAGTCTTCGAAGTCAAACTCTTCAGAGAGTTTGGTGCTGCGGATTTCCGCCCCCTGGCTGAGCAGGCTGGCCAATTTGCTGTACGTTATGTCCTGCCCGAATAGTATCGATCCCCGCTCCTCGGTGGCCAGTTGGTGTTTTTCCGAGACATTGACTTCCGGGCTGGTCAGCAGGGTGTAGATATTGCG
Source organism: Gilvimarinus sp. F26214L (assembly GCF_054401055.1). NCBI lineage: Bacteria > Pseudomonadati > Pseudomonadota > Gammaproteobacteria > Cellvibrionales > Cellvibrionaceae > Gilvimarinus > Gilvimarinus sp. F26214L. The sequence continues at coordinate 324,262 of NZ_JBTIYG010000001.1, forward strand.
CTCGCCGAACTCCGCCTGGTAGCGCATGCCCGCCACCGCATTGATCCCGCGCATGGGCGACAAGGCCAGCAGCTTGCCTATCCCCACCAGGTCGAGATGCTGATCCGCGTAACCGGAGACGGGATTACCGTAGAAGGTTTCCAGACCCTCCATTCGTGCGGCACGGATGTTTTCCCAACTGGAGTCCGTTAACAGAGTTCGAAAATCGTGCTCCTTGAGCGCAGCCGCAATGGCCCGGGCCACCGGGTTCGCACCCACCACCAGGAAGCCCTTGGGCGCGGGCTCGGCCACCCCCAACGCGCGGGCCAGGGGCCGGGCGGTAGCGCTCTGCAACACGACCGTGCCGACGATGACAATAAAGGTCAAAGGCACCAGCAGACCCGCATCGGCTTCCCCTGCACGCTCGAGCCGAATCGCAAAAAGCGCCGACACAGCGGCCGCAACAATGCCTCGCGGCGCAATCCAGGAGAGCAGGGCCTTTTCCTGCCAGCTCAGAGGGGTTCCGATGGTGGACACAAGAATCGACAACGGTCGGGCGATGAACTGCATGATCAGTAGCAGCGCCACAGCAGCCCATCCCAGCGCCAGAACACTTTCCAGCGTCAGGCGCGCCGCGAGCAGGATAAACAGACCCGAGATGAGAACGACGCTGAGGTTCTCCTTGAAGTTCAGAATCTCCCGGATGTGGATGTCCTTCCGGTTCGCGAGCCACATGCCCATAAGGGTTACAGCCAGCAGCCCGGACTCGTGGGCGAGGGTGTCGGCAAAACTGAATACGGCGAAGACGAGCGACAGTGTTGCCAGATTGAGCAGGTAATCGGGGATCCAGTGCTTGCGTAGGATGAAGCCCAGGAACCAGCCACCCGCCAGGCCCAGTGCTGTGCCGATCCCGACAATTTTCACGAAGGTGGACAGCCCGTGCACAAGCCCGGTGGCCTGGCTCTGTGCGGCCACAAACTCGAACACAACCACCACCAGCAAGGCCCCGATGGGGTCGATAAGAATACCTTCCCAGCGCAGGATGTTGGCAATCTGGGCGTTGGGGCGCACCGTACGGAGCATGGGCACGATAACCGTGGGCCCGGTCACGACGGTGAGGGCCCCGAACAGGATGCTCAGTTCCCAGCTCAGATCAAAAAGGTAGCGGGTCGCTACCGCCACCACCGCCCAGGTGACCGCCGCACCGAGGGAGATCAGACGCCGTACAGCCGTGCGCTGGGCGCTGATTTCGCTCAGGTTCAGAGTGAGGCTGCCTTCAAAAAGGATGATTGCGACGGACAGTGAAATCAGAGGAAACAGCAATCCACCGAAGAGCGCGTCCGGGTCCAAAACCCCGAAGCCGGGCCCCAGGAGCACACCGGCGGCCAGCAGAAACAAAATTGCCGGCAGCTTTACTCGCCAGGCAAGCCACTGACAGGCAAAGGCCACCAGACCAATGATGGAGATAACGAGAATGACAGAGCTTGGCATCGAGTTGGCGGGAGTCCCTGCAGCCGACGGTAAGACAATGATGTCCAGGTCAGTAGAGTAGCGCGGGCCGATGCAAGGCCCGCGCCGTATTCATTCGGCTCAGCCCTGTTTCGCCGCTACCGTGAACTGATATTGACCGGAGTAATCCTCGGCCCCCTCGGCAAAGCGTGTCTTCCACTCCACTGTGTATTCACCATTGGGCAGCGGATATTGCTCAATCTCAATCATCAGGTCGTCGGCACCCATGGTGTGCAGCCCGGTCAGCGGGATTTCCCCTTGAGGGCCCGTGAGTTTCAGTTCGCTCCGGCTGACGTCCGGGAGTTCGGTCAGGAACACACGGAGAGTTCGCGGGGGGTATTCCAGCGTACCGTCTACAGGCGGATTGGCTTTCAGAAAGACCCGCGAAGAATCGGGCTCCGCACCGCCCCCGCAGGCGGACAAACCCACAACGATCAACAAAAACAGGCTGAAACTGCGAAAGAAATTCATGGTGCCCTCCTCCAGAAATGCTCTGCCATATTAAAGGGCTTTCTACGCCATGGCCAGCTGCGCCGGGGAATCCGTCCGCGCTCCTACCATCCGGGGTTCCCGCGTGGAAGTGTCAAGGAGTCGCCCGGGGCTCCCACAGGAGTTGAAGCCATTTCGTAATTGCCGCACTTTGGTATTTTTGCCGGTGGAGGATGAGATAGAACCAGCGGCTGAAATCCCGGTGCTCCACCGTCAGTGCCACAAACCGGCCCTGGGCCAGGGCGTCCGCCAGCGTTACCCGCGAAAGACAGCCGATGCCCATGTTACCTTCCACCGCCCGCTTGATTGCTTCCGTGTGTTGGAGCTCCATCACCACATCCAGATTCGGCAACAGATCGTGCATGGCGCGCTCGAAGGCCTGGCGTGTGCCCGAACCGGGCTCGCGCAGTATCCACCGTGCCGCGGCCAGATCCTCATCGCGGAGGGTTTCGAGCCGGGCGAAGGGATGCTGGGGAGAACAGAATACAACCAGCTCATCCTCGCGCCAGGGTCTGATAATTAGGTCGGGGTCATTGACCTCCCCCTCAATCAGGCCCATATCGAGTTCATAGCGCAGGACCTTCTCACTGATGGCGGCGGTATTCGCCACCTCCAGGGTCACCCGGCTGCCCGGGTTGTCTTCCATGTACCGCGCGATGAGCGACACGGCGAGGTAGTTGCCAATGCTTAAAGTGGCACCCAGTCTGAGCGGCCCGGGATCCAGGTGCCGCCCCAACGCCATCTCCAGTTCCCGGGCCCGCTCCAGCAGCTCTTCGGCCCGAGGCTGTAGCAGGCGTCCGAAGTCGTTGAGTTTCAGACGTTTGCCGACTCGGTCGAACAGCCTCACGTCGAACTGCTGTTCCAGCTCCTTCAGTGCCCCGCTGGCGGCCGACTGCGACAAGGCCAGACTCTCGGCGGCGCGACTGAGGTTTTCGTGCTGAGCAGCGGCCAGAAATATCTCCAGCTGCCGGAGGGTGTAACGCATGACTTAGCCTTATATTGGAAACCGAATAATCATATCCGAATAAACTATTTTGCCGATAGGTAACTCTGCGGGTATAGTGCGCCCCAATCTTTGAAAAGGTGCTTTTTTGCACAAATACTTGGCTCTCCACACCGGGGACCGAGTGTCTATCCTCCTCAGATTTTGGCCTGGCAAGAGAGAGTAATGAGTCAGCTACGCGAAGAGACCGTCACTAGCGTTCACCATTGGAACGACACACTGTTCAGCTTCACCACCACCCGCGACCCGGGCTTCCGCTTCAAGAACGGTCATTTCACCATGATCGGCCTAAAGGCTAACAATAAGCCCCTCCTGCGCGCCTACAGTATCGTGAGCGCCAATTACGAGGAAGAGCTGGAGTTCTTCAGCATCAAGGTGCCCGACGGTCCGCTGACCTCCAAGCTCCAGCACCTGCAGGTGGGTGATCCCATCCTGGTCAACAGCAAGCCGACCGGAACGCTCATCCTCGACCACCTGAAGCCGGGCCGGAACCTCTACCTGCTCAGCACCGGCACCGGTCTGGCGCCGTTTATGAGCATCATCAAGGATCCCGAGGTCTACGAGCTGTACGAGAAGGTGATTCTGGTGCACGGAGTGCGGGAAGTAAGTGAGCTGGCCTACGCGGAAACCATCTGCAATGAGCTGCCGAACAATGAATACTTCGGGGATCAGGTGGGCGAGAAGCTCATCTATTACCCGACTGTAACCCGCGAGCCCTTCCGCAACCGTGGACGGATCACAGAGCTGATGACCAGCGGCAAGCTTTTCGACGACATCCGTCTGGATCAGCCGGATCTGGCCAACGACCGCTTCATGCTGTGTGGCAGCCCCGCCATGCTCAAGGACACCTGCGAAATTCTGGACGGCTGGGGCTTCCACGAAGCGCGTCAGGGCAACCTGGGCGAGTACGTGATCGAGCGGGCTTTCGTGGAGAAATAAAGACAACGGCACGGAGCACCGCCGGCCACGGCCACCACCTCTGGAGGAATCATGGACAAGGGTCGCTCAATCGTCGTCGCTGTACTCCTCCTGTTTTCCCAGGCGGGTAACGCCGCCTGGGAACCGGTCCTGCGCTTCTCGTCCCTGTGCGATGTCGATAACCAGGTGTGCCTCGAGGGGCGAATCGACTTCGACCCGAACAGCAAAATCATCGAAATCGACGCTCGCCAGTTCCAAAGCGCCGGCAGCGGCCTGCTCACCTTCCACTTTGTCGGGACCACTCCACTGGGAGAGCAGGTCTATCATTCCAGCGCCGTAGAACTGCGTGGACGCTACGGCGAACGAATTTCCCATAAGTTCGGGCCACCCTACTCCAACCGCACTCAGTGGACCCTAAATCGCCTCACTTTCGAAAAGGTGGATTGACCCGGCACCTGAGAGGCCGCGTCGGCCCCCGGGCTCCGTTATGTTAAGCTTCACGCCGTTTTTGGAACCAACGAGGGCAAAGCTTTGCGCTATCTACTCCTGACTCTCTGCCTCTCTCTCAGCTTTCAGCTTGGCTGCAGCCAGGCCCCGTCCGATACCAGCACTCCGGAACCGGAAAAAACCATCTCGCCCACGCTCGCCACCGGCACAAATGGCGTAGTGACTTCGCGCTCAGCACTGGCATCCGAGGTGGGCGTCGACATCATGCGCGCCGGCGGTAATGCCATCGACGCCGCTGTAGCCACCGGTTTCGCTCTCGCCGTGACCTACCCCTCCGCCGGCAATATTGGCGGTGGCGGCTTCGCGGTCATTCATCTGGCCGATGGCGCTGTCAAGACCCTCGACAGCCGCGAACGGGCCCCGCTCGCGGCCCATCGCGACATGTATCTGGATGAGAACGGCGACGTCATTCCCGGCATGTCCACCTCCACCCACGCTGCGAGCGGGGTGCCGGGCACCGTGGACGGCCTGCTCAGGCTGCTGGACGCCCACGGGACCATGAGCCGTCAGGAGGTTCTTGCCCCCGCGATTCGCCTCGCGGAGGAAGGCTTCCCCCTTACAGAAGACCTGGCCCGGCAGTTTACCCGGGTGCTGAAGACCATGGGCGAGTACCCGGCGTCCCTGGCCAAGTTCTCCAGGAACGGAGAGCCCTACCAGGCCGGAGAGATCTGGAAGCAGCCGGATCTGGCTCATACCCTTCGATTGATTTCAGAACACGGGAGAGACGGCTTTTACAAGGGAGAAGTGGCCGCCAAAATCGAGGCGGAGATGGAAAAGGGCCGCGGCCTGATCACCCGCGAGGATCTGGCGGACTACCATTCAGTCTGGCGTGATCCGGTGGTCGGAGAATACCGGGGGTACACCATCTGGGGCATGCCCCCACCCTCCTCCGGCGGCGCCCTCATCGTGCAGATGCTCAACATGATCGAGCCCTTTGATCTGGGCGCCATGGGCTGGGGGAGTCCGGAAGCCATTCACCTGATGGTGGAGGCGGAGCGCCGCGCCTACGCGGACCGCACCCAGTATCTGGGGGACCCCGACTATGTGGAAGTGCCTCTCGCGATGCTCACCTCCGAACAGTACGCCCGCCAGCGCTTCGAAGATTTCGACCCCCGGCGCGCCTCGGACAGCGATGACATCGGCGCCGGCCGCTGGCCTGAGGAAAGCCCCCAGACCACTCATTACTCGGTCATGGATAAATGGGGTAATGCGGTCTCCCTCACCACCACCCTCAACAGCAGCTATGGCAACAAGATCGTGGTGGAAGGCACGGGCATCCTGCTCAACAACGAAATGGACGATTTTTCCGCCAAACCCAACGTGGCGAACCAGTTCGGGCTGTTGGGGCGGGAAGCCAACGCCATCGAACCAGGCAAGCGCATGCTCAGCTCCATGTCCCCCACCATTGTCACGCGGGGCGGCAAACCCTACCTGATCACCGGCTCGCCCGGGGGCTCCACCATCATCACCACCACCCTGCAGATCATCGTCAACGTGATCGACCACAACATGTCCATCGACGAAGCGGTCGCCTCCCCCCGCTTCCACCACCAGTGGAAGCCCAACGCCATCTGGCACGGCCCTGGCGGCGTTCCCGACGACAGCCTCCCCCAACTGAAGGAACTGGGCCACAAAAACATCAGCGCCCGGTTCAGCCGTGGCATTGGCGACGCCAACAGCATTCTCTTCGACGCCGAATCAGGGATTATTCACGGCATGAAGGACCCGCGCAGCGAAGGCGCGGCGGTCGCGTATTAACCGCTCCTGCACACCCAAAGCCGCGGAGCAAGAAATTCACGCCCCGCGGCCTTGACGTGCAGAGATCGAATCACTAGTATACGCGCCTCTTTACGCACTCGTAGCTCAGCTGGATAGAGTACCTGACTACGAATCAGGTGGTCGCAGGTTCGAATCCTGCCGAGTGCGCCAAACATAAAAGCCCGGTCCACAAGGATCGGGCTTTTTTGTTTGGTGATCTTGGCCGGTGAGATCCTGCGCCCAGGTTCGACAAAATCGCCCGGAGCGATTTTGGACGCCGCAGCAACGCGGAGGCGCCCCCGCAGGGGTGGGCGCCAGGACGGCGCCCATCTATCCTGCCGAGTGCGTATCGGGCACCACGAAGTTATGATCCGTTCTTGGTGGCTTGCCGGAAAATACTTCTACTTACCGCCTCGTACAAAGATTTCATCTCGGGCCGGTCTGCCAACAGCCCCAGATGCGCATCGATCACGTTGTGATCGTATCGCACGGCCGGCCCAGTCTGGGCTGCAGCAGGACTCATGTCGTGCACTTTTCGAGCGGTCTCATCGATTAACGGCAGAAGGTCCTGAAAACCCAGGCCCTGGCCTTCCAGGATCTCCGCGGCCAGGTGGTAGAAGTGATTGACGAAATTGCAGGCGAAAACAGCGGCGAGGTGCAACTGTTTTCGCTTTTCAGATGCGCAGACCTGAACGTGCCGGGACAATTTTTGCCCCATGTCCAGCAAAATGGCTTCGTCCTCCAAACGCAGCGCCTCAACGTAAATGGGGATCTCATCAAAGTCTACATTACGGCTGGCGGAGAAGGTTTGCAGCGGATAGAACACGCCCACTCGGTCCGCGAAGGGCTTCAAATCTGCCATGGCGATGCTTCCGGCCGTATGCACGACTAACCCCCTCAGGCGTGGCAATGCGGCCAGCACTTCCGTCAACACCGCGTCCTTCAAGGCGCAGACATACACGTCCGCGGAGGTATCCAGCCGAGCCGCGTCCGTTACCGGCGTTGCGCCCAGGACTGTGCTCAACCGGGCCGCTTTCGCTGCGTCGCGCCCGTACACTTGCAGGATCTCGAAGCCGGCCTGGTGTAGTGCGATCCCCAATTGGGTCGCCAGATTTCCATAACCAATGAGTACGATACGCATCTGTTTTCCTGATTGCAGCCTGGCGGCTGTCAATCAGCCTCCACCAGTTCGATACTCAGCGCAACAGAAGCAGCGACACTAACCTGCCCTTCCCGAAAACTCTCTCCACTGCCAGAGCTGAATGCGGCATAGGCAACCCTCGGTGTGGGCCCGCTATGATTGCTGGTCGCACGAAGGTCGCGTATTCGGCCCACGGAGAGGTTGACCTGGTCGGCGACGACTCGGGCTTTGGTCATGGCGTCATCCACAGCCGCTCGAATGGCCCGCTCCTGCAATTTCGAAGAATCGGCCACCGACAGAGTGACCTGGCTCATCTGGTTGACTCCCGCCTTGAGCGCCGCATCGATAAGCTCCGGGTAAGTTTCGAGCTTGCGGACGGTCACGTCGATGGTGCGTCGAACCGTCATCCCGCTCAAAGTGCGCTCTCCTGTTTTGTTGTTGTGATGATAATTGGGGTGAACCGCAAGACTGGCCGCCTGAACGTCGCGCCGTTCGATGCCAAGCCTTTCGGCAACTTCAATGACTTTGGCCACTGCCCGGTCCACGTCGGCTTTGAGCGATTCAACCGTCTCACCCTCCTGCACCACCTCAAAGCGTACTTCCGCTTGATCCGGAGCTGCGTCGATGGATGCCTGGCCGGTTACATGAATCAGGGAATCGTCGCCTTCGGCCAGTGCAGGCAAGCCGATCGACAGCAAAACAACAAGGGAGATCAATCTAAACATCCGGGCACTCCTATTTGAGCAGCAAACAGAGAGCAGAGTGTACAACCGCGCGGGAGCCATTGGTATGCGGCGCGCCACACTACCGGCTTTCGCTTTCACGGGGCACGCCAACCATTCATTGATTCTGACCATGATGCGAAAACCCAGCCGGCGACGGCCCTGCCCCGGCCCGGCAATATCGGTCACGCCCCGGATTCATTATTGCGTGCAATATCTTCCAGGATGGGACAGTTGGGGCGGTCGTCCCCATGACAGCTATCGGCCAGCGTCTTGAGCGTATTGGCCATGGCCTGCAACTCGCGGATCTTTTCTTCAAGCTGACCTATGTGTTCGAGGACAAGCCGTTTAGCTTCGGCACTGCTTCTGTCCTTGTCCTGCCAAAGACTTAACAGAACCGCCACCTGTTTCATGGAGAAACCAAGCCTCCGCGCGCGCCTGATGAACTGCAGGGTATAGACATCCTCGTCACTGTAAATGCGATAGTTGGTAAAGGTGCGGCTGGCGGGCGGGATCAAGCCGATCTGTTCGTAATGACGAATCATCTTTGCACTGACGCCGGAGGCTTGCGCCGCCTCTCCGATGTTGAAAAAACCCCGCTCGCGCGCTTCGGAAAGCTCTTGTCGTAATTGGGTGTTTCGGCCCATGGTGTACTCCTGTCAATAAAGAGCAGCTTATACAGTTCTCGCCCTGTGGGCTCAAAGATCGATCCAGTCAGGACAGCCGCTCCCTTCGCGAATCAATGAAGCGGAACCTGTGTGGCTTCGGCTCGCCCAACCAGCGCGCTGTGGGCCGTTGCCGCAGTGGATTTTTCAATTGTTACCATCGGCGGCTGGAAGCCCCTGAGTCGCAGCGCGTTGCCGAGTACGAACACGCTCGAAAGCGCCATCGCCGCGGCCGCGAAGACCGGCGAAAGAAGCACCCCAGCGAGGGGATAGAGTGCCCCTGCAGCCACCGGAATCAGGGCCGCGTTGTAGGCGAAGGCCCAGAACAGATTCTGGTGGATGTTGCCGATGGTTGCTTTGGACAGGGCGATGGCGTTGGGTACGCCCTGCAGGTTGCCGGACATCAGCACCACGTCGGCGGACTCAACCGCCACGTCCGTACCGCTGCCGATCGCCAGCCCAACGTCAGCCTCCGCCAGTGCCGGAGCATCGTTGATACCGTCGCCAATGAAGGCGATTCGACCAACCGTTCGCTTCAGGCGGCGCACTGACTCCACCTTGCCGTCGGGCAGCACCTCTGCCACCACCTCATCGATGCCGAGCTGCCCGGCAATTGCGCGCGCAGTGCGCTCGTTGTCGCCAGTGATCATTGCCACCTTCAGTCCCAGGTCGTGCAGCGCTGCGATGGCGGCGGGCGTGCTCGGCTTGATCGGGTCCGCGACGGCCACAATGGCTGCCAACTGGCCGTCGACGGCCACGTACAGGGGCGATTTGCCGTCATTGCCCAGCTGTTCAGCCACCGTGTCGAAGCCATGGATATCGAGGCCCAGCGCTCTCATGAAGCGATCCGCACCCACCTCCACGCGGGCACCGTCCACGGTTGCTCGGACACCCATACCGGTGACGGACTCGAAGTCAGTCAGGGGCGGCACGGGAATGCCTTCCCGCTCGGCCGCCTCGACAATGGCACGGGCGATGGGGTGTTCCGAGCGTGATTCCACCGCAGCGATCCACCCTAAGACCCGAGCGCGATCAAAGCCGGGCGCGAGTTCCAGGTCGGTCAGCGCGGGTCGCCCTTCGGTGAGGGTGCCGGTCTTGTCAAAGGCCACCACAGCGGCGTCCTTCAGTAATTGCAGCGCTTCCCCCTTGCGGAACAACACGCCCATTTCCGCCCCGCGGCCGGTACCGACCATGATCGACGTGGGAGTGGCCAGACCCATGGCACAGGGACAGGCGATGATCAGCACGGCCACAGCGTTCACCAGCGCAAAGGTCAATGCGGGCTCAGGGCCAAAGACGAGCCAGACCATGAAGGTCAGCGCCGCAGCCCCCATGACCGCAGGTACAAACCACATTGTTACCTTGTCCACCACAGCCTGAATCGGCAATTTGGAAGCCTGAGCCTGCTCCACCAAACGAATGATCTGGGCGAGCATGGTTTGTCCGCCAACCGCGGTGGCGCGCAGCGTGAAGGCACCCTGCTGGTTTACAGTGCCACCCACTACTTCACTGCCCGCGCTCTTTTCGACGGGGATGGGCTCACCGGTGATCATGGATTCATCGACAAAGCTGCGCCCCTCTGTCACCTGGCCATCCACCGGCACCCGTTCGCCGGGGCGCACTTCGACCAGATCCCCCAGAGCGACCTCACTGATCGGCACATCCACGGAACGGCCATCCCGGACCAGGTGTGCGACCCTGGCCTGGAGACGGACAAGCCGCTTGATGGCTTCTGAGGTCCGACCCTTCGCGCGCGCTTCAAGGAAGCGGCCCAACAGGATCAGCGCCACGATGACGGCGGCCGCCTCATAGTAGACATTAACGGTTTGGGCGGGTAACAGGCTGGGCGCGAAGGTCGCCACCACGGAGTAGCCGTATGCGGCGGCGGTACCGACTGCGACGAGGGAGTTCATGTCCGGCGCCAGGCGAACGAGCGCGGGGAACCCCTTGATGTAGAAGCGTCGGCCCGGAATAGCCAATGCCAGGCTGGTCAGCACAAATTGCAGATACCAGCTCCACTGGGTTCCGATAGTGGCCGCTATCCACTCGTGCATGCCGGGTATGATGTGTGAGCCCATCTCAAGCACAAATACCGGCAGCGCAAGGAAGCTGGCCAGGAGAAAGTCCCGCCTGAGCGCCGTGCTCTCAGCGCCTTTCTGGTCCGCGCTGTCGGCATCGGAGCCAGCGGCTGTGAGCACTCTCGCTTCATAACCCACATCCCTGACGGCCGCGATCAGGGATTCGGGACCTGCGTTGCCGCGCACGGTTGCCCGTTCGGTGGCAAGGTTTACCACCGCATCGGCAACCCCGGGAACGGCCTTCAGAGCACGTTCCACGCGCCCCACACAGGACGCACAGCTCATACCTTCGACGACCAGTTCCGTTGTGCCTGCGGGAACCTGGTACCCGGCCTTCTCGATCGCCTGGATCAGCGCTCCAAGGTCGACCGGGCCTACCGGACGGATGTCCGCTCGTTCGGTGGCAAGGTTGACCGATACCTCGCCCACCCCTTCAAGCCTGGCCAGCGCCGCTTCCACCCGACCCACGCAACTCGCACAACTCATACCCTCGATCGGCAGACTGATCGGTGCTCCAGACGCCGTCGAACCACTCGCGTTTCCCTTTTTCATGATTTTGCCCTCATCAGCGGGAGTTCAACATGAAAGCACCCTAAACCTTACCATGATGGGAAGGTCAATAGTCGAATTCCTCGTGACCCAGGCAATCCGGCGGCACCCGACAGCCCCGGGAGAAACCGGCTGCATCGAACAAAGATGCTTGACCTTCCCATGGCGGGAAGCGCGAAACTATTGTGGGATCCCGCTCCGCGGGAGCAAACCAACCGTTGTTATCAAGCGAGGCATGCGATGTTGAAACTGATCGTCCCGGAGATGACCTGTGGACACTGTGCAAGTGCAATCACCCGCGCGGTTGCGGGCGTGGACAGCAAAGCCACCGTCGACGTTGACCTGGAGCGCCACCTGGTCAGCGTAGCGAGCGGCGAAAGCGCGGATGCGATTCGCGCCGCCGTTGAGGATGCGGGATATGCTGTGGACGACCTAATCCAGGAATCCAGGTCAGACTAGGACACGCTCCTCCCTGAGGCGGCGCCGGTTTGACGCTTCTGCGGGGATCGGGTTGGGGATCGGATTGGCGAATAAGGGGAGTAGAACAAAAATGGCTCAGTGCCAGCGGACGGCACCGGTCGGGATGAATCGAAACGGCTTTTGGCCGTTTCGACCCTGCGGGCTTCGCGCTGGCGCGCTCGTTGCCACTTGCTGTCGCAAGTGGTCGAACCCTCTTGTCGGGTTCAAATCCCTCCCGTGGGGAGTTCAGTGGATTCTGCGCAGATCGGATTGGCGAATGAGGGGGAGTAGAACTGAAATGGCGGAGAGGGAGGGATAGATTCGCACGTCCTGTGCTCACCCCTGCGGGGCGCCTCCGCTACGCTCCGGCGTCCAAATTCGTTCCCGACGAATTTGTCGAACCCTCTTGTCGGGTTCAAATCCCTCCCGTGGGGAGTTCGGTGGATTCTGCGGGGATCGGATTGGCGAATAAGGGGAGTAGAACTGAAATGGCGGAGAGGGAGGGATAGATTCGCACATCCTGTGCTCACCCCTGCGGGGCGCCTCCGCTACGCTCCGGCGTCCAAATTCGTTCCCGACGAATTTGTCGAACCCTCTTGTCGGGTTCAAATCCCTCCCGCGGGGAGTTCAGTGGATTCTACGGGGATCGGATCGGCGAATAAGGGGAGTAGAACTGAAATGGCGGAGAGGGAGGGATAGATTCGCACATCCTGTGCTCACCCCTGCGGGGC